>JAVEYB010000001.1:394640-717965 GCA_034003725.1 Candidatus Zixiibacteriota bacterium | reverse complement strand
GGCTGGTCAGATACAACGAGCAGCGGTGTCACGACGCCCTGGGCGGCCTGCCGCCGACGATCTTCCGGGAACGTCAAACCGCCGAAAACTCTACTTATGAATTGTCTACTTGACAGGGAAGCTTACGATATCTCCCTATTGCATTGAAGATTGTCAAGAGAAAGCCGCTGCTAGATTGTCCAAGCCTAACATCAGATTCACACAGATGGATGGTGCCAAGTTTAGGCCTGAACAACCTGCGAGTCTGCATTTAGCCGCCTGCATCGGGGCCAGTTGGGTGTTCAAAGACCATATTGAAACGCTGAAGACATTGAAAAGTTGGGTTGTCCCGGGCGGCTGGGTAATCGTAGGCGAGCCATTCTGGCTTCATGATCCGCCGCAGGAGTATCTGGATGCATCAGGCTGTCAAAGAGAGAGCTTTGGGACACATCCCGATAACGTGAAGGTTGGAGAGAAGCTCGGGCTCCAACTTGTTCATACCATAGTCAGCGACCAAAACGACTGGGATCAATACGAGGGCCTGCAGTGGTTGGCGGCCGACGAATACGCCCGTCAGAATCCCAGCGATCCGGACATAACCGAACTCATGAACCGAGTTACGTCGGACAAGAACATGTACCTCAACTGGGGCAGAGATACTATAGGGTGGGCGATTTACGTTTTCAGACGTGATGAATGAGGCTCCCCTCCATGCCCCATGTTCATCTTCTCAATACCCTCCAATATGTTCCGTCAAGAATCGCATTGTCCCGTGTGCACGTGTAATCAAAGAATGCCCACCTCTGTCAGACTCTGATTTGGCGCGCAGTGTGCCATTTCGTACTCACTTTTGGTGCAACAGACCAAGAGAAGTGACGTCTAACAAGATATGATTGAAACCAGGCGATTGATATTGCGACAAATGAGAGAAGATGATGCTGAAGCGCTCTTCGGCATCTTCTCCGATCCGATTGCCATGACTTACTTCGGTGTGGTTTTTGACCGGTCCAAAATGGATACCTGGGTACGGAAAAATCTCGAACATGAGAGACAGCATGGCTTCTCCCTTCGATCTGTAATTCTCAAGGACAACGGGGTGGTAATCGGAAACTGTGGCCTGGAGACCGACGAGATTGAGGGCCGGACTATCGTGGGCATCGGTTTCGATTTCAATCGCTCTTATTGGGGTAGGGGTTATGCGACGGAGGCGGCAAGGGCGGTGCTGGAGTATGGCTTCTCCAGGCTGGGGTTTGACAGTATCTTCGGCTGGATTGACCCGCAGAACAAGCCCTCTCAACGTGTAGCAAAGAGAATCGGTATGTCATTGGAGAGATATGTCATGCGGGGACCCAAGAAGTACGCCCTCTATGGCATTAAAAGGAAAGACTGGATCCGGGGCGCGGAATCTCATCATGAATAGTAACCCGTTCTGTGACATAAGCCTCAAGACTGAGCGCCTGAATATAAGGCCCTTTCGGCCGGCTGATGCCGGGCAATTGCATTCCGTGGTCAGTCAGCCCAGCGTATTGGAGTTTTTGCCTGAGGATGTGATGACCCTTGAAGAAGTAAACAACATTATTGAATGGCTTCAGACCTGTTATCAGCGGAACAGACCTGAGAAGATCGTGAAATGGACTCTTGGCATAATCTGGAACAAGACTTCGCAAGTAATCGGGTGGTGCGGGCTCGGGCCGTTGGATTTCAGCCCGAAGGAGACAGAGCTTTTCTGCGGACTCAGCGAGTCATATTGGGGTCGGGGGATCGCAGTTGAGGCTTGTCGGGCTTTGCTGGACCATACGTTTGCCAATATCGGTCTCGCTCGTATCGTAGCCGTCGTCGATCCCGAAAATGTTCGATCGCGAAGCCTGATCGCGAAACTGGGAATGCAGTTGGAGAAGCAGGTGCACGGCTTGCCAAAGGAGTTTCAGCACTATGAGGGCTTCCTTTACTATTCATTGAACAATGTAAGGGAATTTCACGGTGCGAAGCTGGACAATTGACTGTTACGGCGGGAACCATAGGAATGCACAAATTCCTGATGGGCATTCCATCACATTTTGAATCCGGGCGCCTGGCAAATCGCCCATTCAATAGGGATCCGGGTGAAGCCTCGATTTTTGGTGGACGCGAGTTCTGCACTCCCTATCCAGGTCGCCTCCCACGCGTCACACTGGCCGTGGAGCAGGTTGTCTGGAGACCAAAACTGAACTCCACAGAAGTTTTTGGGGAGTGATATCGGGGCCGCTTTTCTTTATGAGCCGCTGTTATGTCGCGGCTTATGTGTATTGATGATGCCGTCGTCTGAGATTGGCGCCCGACTCTCATGAGTATCGGTCGGGCCTCGTTCTATCTTCTCAATCTCTATGTCTCCTTAACCCGGAACGGGGGCTGGTCGAGGCGTGCGAAGAGAGCCCGCGCTGCTGCGTTCCCCGATGCAGTTCCGTCATGGTAGATTCTCCCGCCCATGGCCTTCAGAGAATGGACCGCCCGATGCATCGCGCCCGCGCCGAATCCGCGCCCGCGGCACGCGGCCCAGCGCGTGACGCAACACTCGTGAGGGTTTGTGGCGCACGAGGACGTACGGCACGCACCACGGCACGCATGACGGGAAAGTAGCGGATTCGAAGACGGACCCGCCCTACGAGGGCAGGTTCAGGCGCACGTTTCAACTGGACATCTTGCGAGGATTTGTTAGCTTTCCGAAAAGGCAGTTCTCCCGGGGGAGACAATGACCACAGTTTTCCGATCTGACAGGTTTACCGTTTTCCAATCAGAGTTGCAGGTGGTTGTGCGTGGAGATGGGCTATGTTCTGGAGGAACGAACAACCCGCGGAGGTGGTGGTGGGGCGAGTCACCACGGGAACCCACCTAAAAGGTGGGCCACCCGGGCGGTTACACCTTGCAGGGGAGGTTGCCCGGAAGACTTTTTCACTGTACAAAGCGATATGGCATCGGGTTACGGGGAAATGGGTTTGTTTTGTTATTTTTAGGGGGTCCCCATTTCTTCCCCTTCCCCTTATCATGATATGCGGCATGGGAGCAACTCTTGTTTGAGCAGGATTTCGACAATCTGTCGCGATACAGAAGTACCGTCATTTTTGCGCCTCGCTAGAGAAGAGTATTTACTAAGGGGGGCCGGGCATTTTTTCCATCGAGGTGGTAGGGAAAGTGTGCGGTCGCTGGAACAGAATCGTTTCACGGGAACCCACCTGGAAGGTGGGCCACCCGGCCATTGATTGAACTCAAGACCGCTTCCCTCGCCCATGCTTGACGTTCTTGTCAATTAGCTTTTCCACCCAATCCTGAATTGTCTTATTTTCCTTTGCCACTTGAATTCGCAGTTGCTGGTGAAGCTCCTCACTCAATCGAATGTGAATCATCTTCGGTTTCGTGTGGGTCGTTTTGTCTCTCGGCATATCGATCGTCCTTGACTTCAGTGTTCAGTTATAAATATAGCTTGCGCGAAGAACGGAAGCCAGCTATTTTATCATAAAACATAGTCAGCAGATGGTTGCCCTAAAGGGGAGATAGTCTATTGGTCAATATCGAACAACTCATTGCAGATTTTTGTCTTGTTGCGACTAAGGCTGGTGTCAGTATTCCCAAGAATATGATTGAATCGGAAGTTTTGGAACGTCCTCACGTCCCACCCAACTCTCTTCCTAGCGGGAAAATGGCAGTTTATGTTTTCTATTGGGAAGATCGTTGTTTGAAAGTGGGCAAGGTCGGACCTAAGAGCTCTGCTAGATATACGAGCCAGCATTACAATCCGTGGAGTTCCAACAGTAATCTGGCCGCGTCAATCCTAAAGAACAGAGATGATTTGGGTCTACCTAATATGACTGATGAGAATATCGGAGCTTGGATCAAGCAACAGACAACACGTCTGAATTTTCTTCTTCCTGCTGAACTGGGTATGCCGGTATTGTCGCTTTTGGAGGCCTTTCTGCAATGCCGGTTACGGCCTGAGTTTGAGGGATTCGAAAGCCAAAAGGGCTAGCCACTGCAATTCCTGCTGAACCCATAATGCGTTAGGAGTGCGAGTTACGTATGAAGAAGCCGAAGCCACCCAAGAGAAGAATTCTAAAAGATGGGATACCATTGAATGACTCAGAGAACGAGAGATTCCTTCGTTTTATGACGGCTAAGGGGTTCGATCAGTTCTTGGGTAAATTCATGAAAGAGACAGGGCTCTACTTGAGAGGTCGGTGTGATGGTCCGAAACGAAGTGGCACTGATCCATGTGGCTATGTCTTCATCTCGAAAGAATCGTTTGGGAATGGACATGCATCTATTCTGTTTTTTGATCCGATGCCTAACAATACGCCGCTGAATATCTCTTTCCGTCCATGGAAGGACATACTTCCATTCAGCAAGAAAGAATGGGAAGACCTTGATGGCGATGATCGGATGCAGAAGAGAATGCGTATTTTAGAACTCACGTCAGAGAATAAGTTACAACGTGCGATTGCACTCGCGAACAAGGCGAGGCAGACATTTGAGGAGTCTTTCGACTTGTCTGCTAAACTATCATAGGGGGGAGCCAGAATGGCGTTTCAGACACCAATTACAATAAAGGAAGCGGTAGAGAATACTCATTCCAAAAAGTATCTTCTCCCTGCCATTCAACGCGAAGTCGTTTGGGAAGTTGAACAGATTGAGAGACTTTTCGATTCGTTAATGCGAGACTATCCCATTGGATCATTCCTGTTCTGGTATGTCGAGAAGGGCAGAACAGGCAGTTACCAGTTCTATGAGTTTGTTCGCCAGTACCACGAAAAGGACAGCCGCCACAATCCAAAAGCGGACGTTAGCGGTGATAACGACATCATCGGAATCCTTGATGGCCAACAGAGGCTAACTTCCCTATATATAGGGCTGAAGGGTTCCTATGCATACAAAGAACCGCGCAAACGATGGGACAATCCCCAGGCATTTCCAATCCGAAAGCTGTATCTGAATCTTCTAGCTCCGAAACAGAACCAAAATGGTACAGACGTTATATATGACTTCTCGTTCTTAACAGACGACGAAGCTCATAGCAATGACGAGTCACACTTCTGGTTTAGAGTCGGCGATATTCTCGGGCTGCGAGAACAGTTCGAAGTAAATGAATTTCTTATCAAGAATGGTTTGGCTCAGAAGACGCAGGATGCGGCTCTCTTTGCAAACAGAACGCTATTTAAACTCTGGTCCGTTGTCCATGAAAGTAAAGTCATCAATTACTTCTTAGAGAAGGATGAAAGCTTAGATAAGGTTCTTAATATCTTCATCCGTGTGAATAGCGGCGGAACTGTTCTGAGCTACTCTGATCTACTTCTATCAATCGCAACGGCTCAATGGCAACACCGTGATGCAAGGGAGGAAATAACTTCCTTTGTCGACGAGCTTAATGGTATGGGTGACGGATTTAGATTTGATAAGGACCTTGTCTTGAAGGCCAGTCTTGTGCTATCTGACTTCACAGATATAGCCTTCAAAGTAGATAACTTCAATAGAACCAATATGCTCAAGATCGAGGATGAGTGGGAGTCAATCGCTGATTCACTGAGAGGTGCAGTGCGATTGCTATCCGGGTTCGGGTACAGTCGTGAGACATTGACCGCCAATTATGCTATCATTCCCATCGCATACCACCTCAGGCAGAAAGGACTTCCACGAAATTTCGACCTGGCTGCTCAGTTCGCCGATGAACGTAAGGCTATTCAACTGTGGCTCATTTACGCCCTCGTGAAGAGAGTTTTCGGCGGTAATCCGGATTCTGTTTTGCGACCAACACGTGAGGTTCTTCGCGAGAGTGGCAACGGGTTTCCGTTATCGGCCATTGTTGACAAGTTTAAGGGTACTCCAAAGTCGCTTGTCGTTTCAGAAGATGACATTGACAATATGCTGTGCTACCGCTACGGACAAAGCTATACGTTTTCAACCCTTGCGCTAATATACCCCTCGTTTGATTTCCGTAATAAGTTCCACATAGATCACATTCACCCTAGAAGCCACTTCACAAAGGCAAGGTTGTTAAAGCAGGGTATCTCTGAGACTGACGTAGAATTTTACCTCGAAAACGTCAATCTACTACCAAACCTTCAGCTACTGGAAGGTGTACCGAATCAGGAAAAGAGTGACTTACCCGTAGCAGACTGGATCAAAGAGAAGCACAAGACGGAATCAGAGCTTAAGGACTACATGAAACGGCACTTTATATCGGATGGAGATCTGTCATTGCAGGGTTTTGAGGACTTCGTAATGAGACGTAAGGAACTACTGCGCACACAGCTGCAATCATTACTGGGAATCTAGTGCTGTGATGTTACTGGCGACAAAGACTGCTTTCCCGAAGGAGTGAGAATGTGAGTGATGGTGTAGATCATATTGTTATGAAAATACTGCACAGCCTGGAGCGCCACCAATTTGCTCAGGTAGCTGGGTATAATAAGTTTGGCTTTGTCAAGCGAGGGGAGTCCCACGTTGTTGTGTCTCGTGAAAATGGTAAGGATACGAGGATTCCTTTCAGTAAGATCGCTGAATCAGTTTCAGCCGTACGGAGAGACCCCAAGGTCTATTCTGAGGGGCCATCGAGGCTTCGCCAGCACGGCATAACCCATATCACATCTCCGCTCTGGGCACTGCTCCACCTGCTTACGCTGGAAGAATTAAGAGCTTAGATGCTGCCAGACGTTTTGCACAACGACCTCAAGATTGTATTCTGCGGAACTGCGGCCGGAGATACATCTGCCAGATTGCAGATGTACTATGCCGGTCCGGGAAACAAGTTCTGGAAGGTCCTTCACGAAGTCGGGCTAACGCCACGCGTTCTTGTACCAAAAGAATTCGTGGATTTGCCCCAATATGGTTTGGGTTTGACGGATCTAGTTAAGGATGCGTCGGGTATGGACAACAATATTGACTTTACGAATAAAGGAACTGAGATTCTAAGGGACAAGATCATCAGGTTTCGACCGAGAGTATTGTGTTTCAATGGCAAGAGAGCTGCCCAAGAGTTTCTGTCAAGATCTGTTAGTTATCTGTACTGAACGACACTTGATTTGACAGTCATTTCCCTCTGAGGGCTTTTTGGTTATACTATCAGTTTGTCCTCATTCGTCAAGTTCGCGTTCCGTGCCAGGTTCAAACCGTCAACGAAGGTCGCGATGGGCGTTCGCCCTTGACACCGTTTCCCCTGATGCGTTCGTTCCCGGTTGCATCGCTCCAGCCAGTCATCCAACTCCACGTGAAGTTCAGCCACATGGCCGAAGATCTTCCGTCTGAAAATCGACTTGTAGAACTCATCCAGCACCGTCTTGTGGAACCGCTCGCAGATGCCGTTCGTCTGCGGGTGGCGCGCCCTGGTCCGGGTGTGTTCGATCTCGTGAAGCTGAAGGTAGAGCTGGTACGGGTGTTTGTCAAGACGACCGCAGTACTCGGTTCCGCGATCGGTCAGGATGCGAAGGATATCCACACCCTGCTCCTCGAAGAACGGCAGAACTCGGTCGTTGAGCGTGTCGGCCGCCGTCAGCGGCACCTTGGCCGTGTACAACTTCGCGAACGCCACCGCCGAATAGGTGTCGACTACGGTCTGCTGGTAGATCCGACCCACGCCTTTGAGATAGCCGACATAAAACGTGTCCTGAGCCAGCAGATACCCCGGATGATGGGTCTCGATCTCATCCGGAACCGTCTCACGTTCCCGACGGGCCTGCTCCAGCACCCGCACCTGCTCCTCCGTGTACACGATCCCTTCCTTCGCCGCTTTCTCCTCCAGGGCTTTCGGACGCTTCTTGAACGTCTCCATATCGTGGCGCAACCAGATTGAGCGAATGCCGCCCGATGAGATCAGCACCCCTTGTTTCCGCAGCTCATTCGAGGCCCGAAGCTGACCATAGGCCGGATATTCCAATGCCATCTGCAGCACCGATTCCTCGACCTCCGGCGCTACCCGGTTCTTCAGGCACGGCTTGCGACGGCTCTTCTCACGGAGCCCATCCAACCCTTGACTCTCATAGGCCTGTTTGATATCGTAGAAGTGCTGGCGGGAACAGCCGTGAATGCGGCAGGCTTCGGATACGTTCCGAAGATATTCCCCCAACTCCAGAAGGCTCAGTTTCTACTGGGCCAGTTTCTGTTGAGTGGTCATCACTACCTCCTGATTTGTCGTTATCTCAGAGGTAAATGACCACTCGCTTTTTACGCAAGTGTCAACTCAAGTCCGTCCTGCGACACTGCAGTGCCTGCT
Source organism: Candidatus Zixiibacteriota bacterium (assembly GCA_034003725.1). Lineage (NCBI taxonomy): Bacteria > Pseudomonadati > Candidatus Zixiibacteriota > Candidatus Zixiibacteriota bacterium. Next base: position 709,753 of record JAVEYB010000001.1, on the reverse strand, counting down.
TGGTGATTACATCTCTCTTCAACACTGTCTCATGTCTTCTCTGGTCCAACAACACATTTCCTGTCATCTAAGGCAACACCTTACGGGTAATTTGTCATATACTGCGACTCGCCGGTCATGGCGTTGACTACACATCTCGCGCGGCGTGTCTCAGGGCTTCTTCCTGTAAAGCGAAACGGAGGCATTCCTCTGCTTGTGACGACCCAGGCGGGAAAAGGCTCTTGGTCCAATCGCTGCACCATAACATAACTTACTATTAGTTCCTTTGCCCGCGTGGCGTTACAGCCAAGAGCCGACTGAAGACCGGACAGCATACTTGTGCCAGGCAGCAAATGGGGAATGCCAAGATATAGCTCGTGTGTTGTTGCCCGAAGTTCACTAGTTGCGTGTTCCGGCAAAGGTTCAGGTGGCAACTCATCCTCTATGTTCGGATACACTGTCCTTGCTCCGAGCAAACGCCCTGTGCCAACTTCGATATAGACTTCGAAGTTCTTACGTGCCAAATCATCCGTGCAACTGTCGCCCTGTCGGCAAATGCTCACCCCGTCCAATCGGACAATCCAGACATCGGCCTTTCTGATTTCCTCATAAAGAAACGGGGTGGCATCGTTTTCCAGCTTTCCTCGCTTGACTAATTCTTCGGCTCCTTTTGCCCGAACACTGGAATCCACGCAATTTTGGAATCCGGTGATCTGCCAAGCCAGGTCCAGAGCAGACTCGGCAGTAAGCACGCTTTTTGACTGAGCATTTATAGAGCTGTCGTTGACACTGTCATTAGCGACAACGGATCCCAGGGCCAGAGTAACCAATAGTGCAAAAGAGAACTGCTTCATATAGCCTCCTGACAAGAAGAAACATTCACCCGAGATTAACCACAAGACAGAGTATTACGGTCTTGGGTGCACGTCCCATATTTCAAATGTATAATCATCAACGACTTGCCACAGCCATTGGGTTGGATCACTCATATCAGCGTATCTCTGTCTGCCGGTGGCAAATCCGGCGGGAACGAAGTCACCGGTGTTCGTCTGCAGCTCGCACGCAGAAAAAACGCAGTGCTGAGAGGGCGTTCCCGGCACAAGGTGCGATCCGTATCAATTGCGCCAGTCCTAATCATCGCACCTGTTCGTTATCATGCTTCTTCCATTGATCATGTATCGCTGTATTTGGACCGGCAGGTCAAAAGCGCCATACTCTCGTGGATAGTGATAACCGTGCCACGACATACTGTGAAGGCCTCGGCGTGCGCCGAGGCCTCTGTCTCTCGGGCAATTGCTGAGAGTCTAGACGACGAAATGCTATTCCGGACCCCAGGCCGCGATATTACTCGCACTCACTCCGCCGGCAGTGGTGAAGTTGCCCCCGACGACCAGTGTGTCGTTGTAGATGCCAAGGCAATTCACCCTGCCATCTGTCCCTGCCCCGAGCGGTGTCCACGTTGAACCATTCCACGCCGCAATGTGATTCGCGTTCACCCCGCCGGCTGTCGTGAATTGGCCACCCGCGATAAGTCTGTTTTCATATACAGCGAGGGCAGTGGCGCGGTCATTCAAACCTGTCCCCAGCGGCGCCCAGGAGGTACCATCCCAGGCCGCAATACGACTGGCGCTTACGGCGCCGCTGCTGGTGAAATCACCTGCGGCGATGAGCTTGTTTCCGTAAACCGCGAGCGCATGTACCGTGCTACTCAGTCCCGCTCCAAGAGGCGCCCACGCCAAACCATCCCAGGCCGCTACCCGATTGGCGGCCACGCCTCCGGCCATGCTGAAATCCCCCCCGGCGATCAACTTGCCGTCAAAGACGGCAAACGCCCGTACGTAATCATTCACACCTGTTCCGAGAGGCCCCCAGGTGGAAACTGAACTCACGGCGATGTGATTTGCACTCACTCCGCTCGCCGTGGTGAAAAAACCTCCGACAATGACGTTATTGTCGTACACGGTGATTACGGTAACCCAGTCGTTTAATGCTCCCCAGATCGGTCCCCAGCCTGAACCAGAGTTCCAACACGCAACATGTCCGGCGCTCGCACCTCCTGCCGTGATGAACCGGCCTCCGACTATCAAGAAGCCCCCATATTCGGAGAGCGCGAAAACGCCACTGCCGGTTCCACTGCCAATTGGGTACCAGGATCCGCCACTGCCGTCCCAGCCCGCAACGCGACTGATGGCGACAGCACCGGAGGTCGAGAATTCACCCCCGGCAACGAGGACGTCGTCGTAGACAGTCACACACGACACGCTGCCGTCCAGACCTGCGCCCAGAGGGGACCAGGTATGTTCAGCGGCTGACGCCGTGGGCCGCTTGTCATCATCCGAACATCCGCCCAGCAGCATCAGCGCTCCAAAAACAAGGAGCCATGCTCTCAGGCAACTGGGAATAGTGAAATGCATACTCCCTCCTCCAGAGGCAGCGCCTTTATGGCGCGGCTATCAACATAGATAAGCGTATACATAATATAGGTGAGGCAATCAGAATGACAAGGCAAAACCCGGGCCCGACGCCGATTCGAGTCGGTCTGCCGTTCCGTGACGCTTTGAACGAATGCTGTCCGTCCGATGTCGTCCGGTCAAGGATCTCATCACGAAAAAAAAGGAGGCTGACGGTGTCAGCCTCCCGGGCGTTCAATTGATGGCTCCGGATTATGCGAGGTCGAAGCGGTCAAGGTTCATGACTTTGTTCCATGCCGCTACGAAGTCGTTCAGGAATTTCTCCTGAGAGTCCGCACATCCGTACACCTCCGCGAGGGCACGGAGCTGAGAATTCGCTCCGAAGACGAGATCGACACGAGTGCCGGTCCATTTGAGTTCGCCGGTCGCGCGATCACGCCCCTCGAACACGTCCTCGTCATTCGCGGTGGGTTTCCACGTCGTGTTCATATCGAGCAGGTTGACGAAGAAGTCGTTGGTGAGCGCTTCCGGCCGCTGCGTGAAGACACCGTGCCTGGATCCTCCGACGTTTGCGCCGAGAACGCGCAAGCCGCCTATGAGGACGGTCATCTCCGGCGCGGTCAGCGTCAGCAACTGCGCCTTGTCAACCAGCAACTCCTCGGCCCGCACGCTGTATCTGGCCTTCAGGTAATTGCGGAAGCCATCGGCCCTCGGTTCGAGTACCGCAAACGAATCAACGTCGGTCTGTTTCTGACTGGCGTCCATGCGTCCCGGCGTGAAAGGAACCGTTATCTTGTGGCCGGCGTTTTTCGCCGCCTGCTCGACTCCCGCGCATCCCCCCAGAACGATTACGTCCGCCAGCGAGACCTTCTTATCGCCGGACTGGGACTTGTTGAAGGCTTTCTGGATACGCTCGAGGGCCTTGAGCACTTTCGCGAGCTGAGCGGGCTGGTTTACTTCCCAGTCCTTCTGCGGCGCGAGGCGAATGCGCGCGCCGTTGGCCCCGCCACGATAGTCGGAACCACGGAAGGTGGATGCCGACGCCCAGGCGGTCGAAACGAGCTCCGATACGGTCAACCCGGCTGCCAGAATCGTGCGTTTGAGGGACGCGACGTCCTGCTTGTTGATCAGCTTATGATTGACAGCAGGAATGGGATCCTGCCAGATCAGCACTTCAGCCGGAACCTCCGGCCCCAGGTACCGTGAGCGGGGACCCATGTCGCGGTGGGTCAGCTTGAACCACGCCCGCGCGAAAGCGTCTGCGAACTCCTTCGGATTCTGCAGGTAACGGCGTGCGATCGGCTCGTAGATGGGGTCGAATTTCAGCGACAGGTCCGCCGTCGTCATCATTGGCCGGTGTTTTTTTGACGGATCATGCGCGTCGACGACCATGTCTTCTTCGTCCACGTTTTTCGCCAGCCACTGATTCGCACCGGCCGGGCTCTTCACCAGTTCCCAGTCGTATTTGAACAGCACTTTGAGATAGCCCATGTCCCACTTGGTCGGGTTTGGCTTCCAGGCTCCCTCGATGCCACTGGTTATCGCATCGCCGCCCTTGCCGCTTTTGTACCGGCTCTTCCAGCCGAGCCCCTGTTCTTCAAGACCGGCGCCTTCGGGCTCAGGACCCAGATTGGTGGCCGGGCCCGCGCCATGACACTTGCCGAACGTATGCCCGCCGGCGACGAGAGCAACGGTTTCTTCGTCATTCATGGCCATCCGCGCAAACGTCTCGCGCACATCACGGCCTGAGGCGAGCGGATCCGGGTTGCCGTTCGGACCCTCAGGGTTCACGTAAATCAAGCCCATCTGCACCGCGGCAAGCGGATTCTCCAGATCCCGGTCACCCGAGTATCGCTTGTCACCGAGCCACTCGGCTTCGGATCCCCAATAGATATCTTCCTCCGGCTCCCAGATGTCCGTACGACCGCCCGCGAAGCCAAACGTCTTGCATCCCATCGACTCCAACGCGCAGTTGCCGGCGAGAATCAGAAGATCGGCCCAGGAAATCCTCCGGCCGTATTTCTGTTTTATGGGCCAGAGCAGCCGGCGCGCCTTGTCGAGATTCACGTTGTCCGGCCAGCTGTTGAGGGGCGCAAAACGCTGATTGCCGGTTCCACCGCCGCCGCGACCGTCACCGATGCGATACGTCCCTGCGCTGTGCCATGCCATGCGGATAAAGAGCCCGCCGTAGTGACCCCAGTCGGCCGGCCACCAATCCTGGGAATCAGTCATCAGCGCGTAGAGGTCTTTTTTCACTGCCTTCAAGTCGAGTTTCTTGAACTCAGCAGCATAATCGAAATCCTCTCCCATCGGATTGGACTTGGACGAGTGCTGGTGGAGGATCCTCAGATTCAACTGGTTCGGCCACCAGTCCCGGTTTGAGGGGCCGGCGCCTGCTGTCGGGCTGCCGCCCATCCCCGTTACAGGGCACTTCCCTGCGCCATCTTTGTTCTGGTTGGTCATACTGTCTCCTTCTATTCAATGACTGTTCGCGAATAAGTTCTCATGTTCCGGATGGTGTTCTGTCCGTGAGACGAACTCTATCACTCCCATTGAAAAGCCGTATGGGCAGAAAATGTCTACTATTAGACACTGTATCATTAACGGACAAAAAAAGAGTCATTTCTTCTTCCGTCTGCCCCGCATGATTACTTGAAATTCGACAATCTCGAAATCCTTGAGTCTTTCTTTTCCTTTGACCTCCAGCTGGTCCCAGGGGATGTCGTGGATTTCGCCGGTCTCGTTGTCAACGAAGTGATGGTGTTTCTCGGTATTGGGATCAAAGACAACAGCGCCCTCCGTGATCGTCTGCATCCCCAGCAGCCCCCTTTCGACTAGCAGATTCAACGTGTTGTATACGGTGGCTCGTGAGATAGTGGGGCATCGCTTGCGCGCATAGTTCAGGACATCATCCGCCGACGGATGGGTTTTGCTCCTCAATACATATTCAACAACTGCAATCCTCTGGGGAGTCGGTTGAATATCACACTGTCGCAGGATCGAAATGGCATCCCTCATTGAATTAGAATAAGTTTTGAATTAGACAATGTCAAGAGAAATGCTGTCCGAATCCTGCTGAACCGATACAACCGCCCAGGTGGAGAGCATCGCTTGTGATCGCGGCCTGCACGTTCACGGTGCTGTCCCCTTCGACCCGGCGTTCTGGAAAGCGCAGTTGCAGGGACGGTCGTATATGTACAGCTGTTCGGAGGAGGCGCAGGAGCGTATGAGGGCTCTGTGGGACAGCGTGCGCTCGCACGCCGAAAGTTGTACTCGGGCAGCAAACCGGCAGGCTGCCGTGTAGAGAAACCAGCCGTTTTAAAACAGGAGCAATCATGGAAGCAGCAGTTCCAACCGAGAACGGCATCGGACATCCGCATGTTGGCCATTGCCCTACATTCACGATAATCGAGGTCGATCCGGAGGCGAGAGCCGTGTCCAGGGTCGAGGCCCTGACTCCTCCTCCGCACGAGCGAGGCGTGATTCCCGCGTAGCTGCGCCGGCTCGGCTGCACTTACATTCTTGCCGGCGGTATGGGCCGGCGGGCAGCTGCACTGTTCGTACAAAGCGGAGCCCAGGTCCTTTCCGGCGATCCCGCTTTCCGAAAGCACGGCCACGGATCCGGAAACTGCCACGAACACTGACCGGGCGACGGGGTGACGATCGTCCATGAAGGACGAGGTCACGCACCAAAACGCTGACGAGCCGGGAGGGGATGACATGATTCTCCCGGCGCGCATTACGTCGGACCGGCAAAACGCCCGCCTGTCCTCAATCATCATACTGCAGCTTTCTTTTGTGCGAATTCGTTTGTATCTTTTTTTGTCGCGATAGATGTCGGGAAGATGAAGTCACCCGGTTTCTGTGTGAACGCCGGAACTCGTTGCTTGCGCATCGGCATCGTCGCGTGAAAACGACCACATGGTGGTGCGGAAAGCAGGCATAGCCATTGAATATTCTCTTTCTGAACTCCGTGCCGGTACACGTGTTCGGAGGTATCGAGTATTGGACCGGCATGGTTGCCCGAGGCCTCCTGTCACGCGGTCACAGCGTGACCATTGCCGGACGGCCGGGCTCGGAGTATCTGAGGCGAAATCGAAACGTACATCCCAATCTCCGGATCATCGAGTTACCTGTTTCAGGCGACTTCAATCCGGTTACAATAGCGGCGCTCCGCCGAATCTATCGGAAGAGCCACATTGATGTCGTGATCGCCAACTTCAACAAGGATATCCGTCTTGGGGGAATCGCGGCGCGACTCACCGGTGACGTAAAAGTCGTCTGGAGGGCGGGACTTGACCAAACGAAAAACAATTTAGTCCATCGCTTGCTGACGCCGCGACTGCTCGATGGAGTCATCACGCCGTCGTATCGTCTCAAGCAGCAGATCGTCGCCTCCGGCTACATACCGGAATCTCTGATCACGCCGATTCACACCGGCCTGCCGGATTGCGATCAGCGTCTGGACCAACCGTCGGCCCGACAGATGCTCCGTAAAAAATACCAATTGCCCGACGACGCTCTCGTGATCGTCACCTCTGGACGATTCGTCGATCAAAAGGGTCATGTCTATCTGGCAACAGCGATCCCCGGCATCGTTCGAGAGTGTCCGAATGCCTACTTCTTGTGGCTGGGTGATGGTCCGCTGGAAGCCGCGCTCAAGACGCGCCTTCAGGAGAGCGGCTGCCGCGATCGAGTAGTGTTTGCGGGTCTGCTCGAGTCGTTTGATCTGGAACTGCAGGGAGCGGATATGATGGTTCACCCGTCGATTGAAGAGCCGTTTGGAATCGTGCTCCTCGAAGGTATGCGTGCGGGACTCCCCATTGTGGCGTCACGGGTGGGCGGCATCCCCGAGGTTGTGGCAGAGGGCGAAACAGCCATGCTGGTTCCGCCGCACGAACCGGTTTCACTGCAGGATGCAATTCTTGCGCTCCTGAGCGACCCGGACAGGCGCGCGACAATGGGGGCTGCGGGCCGGGAACGATGGCGAAGCTGTTTTCGGTACGACGTGATGCTCGATAACCTGGAATCAAAGCTGAAGCAGATTGTCGCGTCCGGCGATCAGGTTGCGTCGAGCCGGAGTCGCCGAATACAATAACGCCGCTGGCTCCGCAATAGCCGGACCGATAGCTGGTGTCGATTTCATTCACACTCGGAACCTGGAACCTGATATATTGTCACGATAGGAGTGCGATCCGGAACCAGAATGCTGCTGGCCGGCCTGAACACAGCGTACGACGGTCTCGATACGGCACGATAAGGATGTGATCATGGAACCATTACGTATTGCGAAGGCGGAGCGGGAGCTGCATCTTCTGCCGCGCATGGCAAATCGGCGCGGTATGATCGCCGGTGCAACGGGGACAGGCAAGACCGTCTCCCTGCAAGTGATGGCCGAGCAGTTCAGCCGACTCGGTGTACCGGTCTTCATGGCCGATGTGAAAGGAGACCTCGCCGGAATCAGTCAGGCCGGCGGCGGAAACGCCAAGGTCGACGAACGGCGCAGGGTGCTCGGTATCGACTCGCTGCCGTTCGAGGGATGCCCGGTGCGATTCTGGGACGTGTATGGTGCGCAGGGTCATCCCGTTCGCACGACAGTCAGTGAGATGGGACCGCTGTTGCTCTCGCGCCTGCTGGGGCTGAACGAGGTGCAGTCAGGCGTCCTGAACATCATTTTCCGTATCGCCGACGACAGCGGCTTGCTTCTGTTGGACACCAAGGACCTCCGAGCGATGCTTCAGTTTGCGGCCGATAACAGTCGGCAGTTCCAGACTGAATACGGCAGCGTCTCGTCGGCCAGCGTCGGAGCCATTCAACGAAGCCTGCTCGGGCTGGAAGAGCAGGGTGGAGATCAGTTGCTTGGCGAGCCGGCCCTCGACCTGGATGACATACTGCGCACGACGTCCGACGGCGTGGGGTACGTGAACATCCTCTCGGCGGATCGCCTCATGCAATCGCCACGAGTGTACGCCACGTTCCTGCTGTGGCTCCTCTCCGAGTTATTCGAGCAGTTGCCGGAAACCGGCGATGTCGACAAACCGCGCCTCGTGTTTTTCTTCGATGAAGCTCATCTTCTCTTCGATGATGCGCCAAAGGTGCTGCTGGAAAAAATCGAACTGGTCGTACGCCTGATTCGCTCGAAAGGCGTGGGCGTCTACTTTGTCAGTCAAAACCCGCTGGACATTCCCGATGAGGTTCTCGGCCAGCTTGGCAACAGACTTCAGCATGCCCTTCGAGCATTCACTCCGCGCGATCAGAAAGCCGTGCGCTCCGCAGCTGAAACATTTCGTGCGAATCCGAAAGTTGATGTGGTGAAAGTCATCAGCGAACTCGCCACCGGAGAGGCTCTCGTCTCCATGCTTGACGAAAAGGGGAGCCCGACGCCCGTCGAGCGGGCGCTGGTGTATCCGCCGCGCAGCCGAATAGGAACAATCCCGCCGGATGTCCGTGCTCACATCATACAGGAATCGGATCTTCGCGGTCGGTATGAACACCTGATCGACCGCGAGTCGGCATATGAGAAACTTAAAGCCCGCGCCCAGAGAAACGTCGATTCTCAACCCGAAGAGGCAAAACGAAGTGGACGCGGGCAGCGGGGAACCCGCGCACCATCGCAGCCCGCGAGTGCGGCCGGAAAGGTTGCCCTGTCCATGGCGCGTGCTGCCGGGACGCAGCTCGGACGGCATCTGGTACGTGGCGTACTGGGATCATTGTTCGGGTCGCGCGGCCGCTGATACCCGTAACTCTTTGCCCACACGCTGAGTAGATGGACGCTCGCGTTGTGCTGGTGATCGTCGCGCCGTACCGACACGCCCCTGCGCCGAATACCGGACCATCCGATCCGTCTTTTCACGACCGCAAAGAGTAATTGAGGTTGCTATTCCCGAGAACAGTCGATAAAATTCCTCCGATGGTGTATCACTTTTGGTACATCTAACCAGGACAACGACTCTGTGGAGAAATGACTCTCGTAAACGTTCCAAACGGAGGAAGAAGACGTCATGGAAACCTGGTTACCCATCATCATTCAGCTTATCAGCGGAGCTGTCGGCGGAAACATCGCCGGTTCCCTTATGAAGAAGGACTCCCTCGGCACCGTGGGCAATTCCATTGCCGGGATACTGGGGGGCGGGATTGGCGGCCAGTTGCTCGGACTGCTCGGCCTTAGCACGGGCGGTGGCGGACTCGATGTCGGCAGTATCATCGGAAGTGTGGCCGGCGGCGGCGTTGGCGGCGGTGTACTGATGGCCATTATCGGTCTCATTAAAAAGGCACTCGTGAAAAAATAGGCTGCCGGCCGCAATGATCAAGTGCGGTGAGCAGGTGTTCACCCGTCTGATATGGCTGCGCGCAAAGATGCCGAGCACGCCCCGGCAAGTCTGCGTGCGGCCATAGGCATCAAGCCAACCGGTTCGCTTTTGCATCGGGAACATCCGACTGAGAGAACGAACCGGTGGTGTCGCAGCCCCATCCCGGACGAGCGGCCCGCAACGATCAACGCGTCTAAGCGGTGTTGTCAGAGAATTTGGGGTCTGGATTGGATGCTCGGACGTGCGGGTGTGCGGGGAGCTCCACTTGTCCATTCCTTTTTTGCGGACGTCAATACGGTGAAACGCCTGCTCACGGACGCAATCAAACGCGCCGTGGACCGATATGGCCCCCTCTTGGGTGGCCGACAATTGTGTTGACTTTGCATCCAGAATGGTTCTCCTAACTAAGGAACTCATCAACGCTTCCGAGTGAAGAGGCCGTTCGCTAATCGTCGCGGTGTGAAGGAGGAGAGTGTGAAAAAGTATGGTGCGGAGTTTATCGGGACCTTCTGGCTGGTCCTTGGTGGCTGTGGCAGCGCCGTGCTCGCAGCCGCGTTTCCGAATGTTGGAATCGGCCTGCTGGGCGTTGCGCTGGCTTTCGGACTTACCGTTTTGACAATGGCGTTCGCAATCGGGCACATCTCCGGTTGTCACCTCAATCCAGCGGTGTCATTTGGTCTGTGGGCGGGTGGTCGGTTTCCGGCCAGGGAACTGATTCCGTATATCGTGGCACAGGTGCTCGGCGGTCTCGCGGCCGGCGGAATACTGTATCTCATTGCCAGCGGACAAGTCGGATTCAACGTCTCCGCCGGCTTCGCTTCCAACGGGTACGGCGCTCACTCACCGGGCGGATATAGTCTCTTCGCAGCCCTCGTCTGTGAGATTGTCATGACTGCGATGTTTCTCGTCGTCATTCTCGGCGCCACCGACAAGCGGGCTCCGCAGGGACTCGCGCCCATCGCAATCGGATTGTGCCTTACGCTGATCCACCTCATCAGCATTCCGGTAACCAATACGTCCGTGAATCCTGCACGAAGCACCGGTGTTGCCGTGTACGTTGGCGGATGGGCACTTTCCCAGCTGTGGCTGTTCTGGGTGGCTCCGATTGCAGGCGGCATTTTGGGCGCGGCGATATACCGGTTTATCGGCAGCGAAAAAAAATAACAACGGCGTTCTGTCAAATCGTGCGCCCGGCGGCAATCACTTCTGCAACCCGCTGGTCCGGCGGCATCACAACACCATGTTGACCCGCACTCCAGCGAGCGTTATACTTTGTACATCGGGCTGTATTGCCGAACCCGACTGTGTGATATCTGGATCGACTGAGTTACTGCACTCGAGAATGACGGAACTTTGGCCGGCTTGCATGTTATCAGTATTCATAGAGCCTCGACCAGGCGATTCGGTGTGTCAGAGCCATGAATGCTCACCTCGCACCAAGAGATTGTAACTAAAAGGACTGCCCATATCCCGATTCGGAAAAAGACTGCTACAAGGAGTAAACATGCACACATTCATCAAACTACTTCTCGTGGGTTCGCTGGGACTCTTTCTTGTGTCCTGCGGCGGTGACACAAGCGAACAGCAAACCGATGTCCAGGTCGACTCGCTGGCGGAACAGCCGACCGAGCAGACACTTACTGAAGAGACGTCTCAGCAGGCCGCCCAGCAGACGACTCCACCCTCCGGAGGTCAATCCGGCCAGACGACTACTCCGAAACCAAAGGCGCCCGTGTTCGTCGTCATGCCGGAAAGCACTGCTGTCGCCGTCACACTGGTCGATTCGATTGATACCGATACACACCTCTCCGGGCAGCAATTCCGCGCTACTCTGTCTCAAGCCATCTTGGTCGACGGTCGTACGCTGTTTGATGTCGGCTCGCCGGTCATGGGAGTGCTTGACTCGGTTGTTGAATCCGGCCGACTCAAAACGCCCGCCGAACTGCACTTTCACGTATCCGCGATTCAGGATTCGAAAGGCAACTGGATCGATGTTCCCACTGACCTGATCGTGGAGAAGATGGGTTCGCACACCGACAGGGAAGTCGCCATGATTGGCGGCGGCGCGATTGTCGGCGGTATTATCGGCAAGGTGATCGACAAGAAGGGAAGTACCGAGATCGGGGCCGCTGCCGGCGCCGCTGTCGGAACGGGAGTGGCTGCCGCGACCGGAAAGAAAGACATCTTCTACGGGGTTGGTTCCGAGATTGTCTTCTTCTCCCGCGAGCCGATCAGAATCGAGATTAAATGACGTGGCCTGCCACGCAGGTTGATGTCCTTCATGAGTTTCAAGAGCACTTGACCAAGGGAGTACATTGTGAAAAACATCATGATCGTCGTATTGGCCGGCAGCCTGCTGATAGGTGCATCAACGTATGCGAACAAACGTGATCTTGGTCTGTACGGGTTTGGTCCGAGAGTCGGATTCACGGTCAACCCCGATCAGATTCACGTCGGCGGACACATTGATGTCGGTGACATCGCCACGGACTTCATGATTCTGCCCAATGTGGAGATTGGTTTTGGCGATGATTTGACCGTCATTGCACCGTCGTTTGAAGTCGACTACCGCTTTCACTCCGACTGGGGCGCATGGACGCCGTATTTGGGGGGAGGACTGGGCCCGGTGTTCTATTCGCACGAAGGCGGGGGCGATGCGACTGAGTTTGCCGCGTACCTTCAGTTTGGAATCGGTAAAGGATCAACCGGCAGCCAGTCCGGACACTTCTTTATCGAGGGAAAACTCGGCCTGGCCGACGCGCCGGATTTTAAAGCTACAGTCGGTTGGACGTTCGGACGGTGATGCCCGTCAACAGCTCTGCAGTATCTGCGATCGGCCGGATCTACCGGCCGATCTTTTTTTTCTGAATTACTCTGAAAGTCGGTCAGCTTCTTGAGATAGCTGTGACAGGTGACAGCTGCGTCACCTTTGCCACCATCATTCCAGCGGCTGTCGGTGATCCCCGTCGTCTGACCCCCGGTTGGGACGCGATCCACGTTAACGCTCTGGCCGGCATCGACAATACAGCCGACGGTCGGCGGGAGGTCCTGTTCAGCCGGTCCGCGAAGACTGACAGCGCCTTCCAGCGGGCACTCGTTGCATGGGATGTTGCGGGGGACTCCGCGGTGTGGGTATTCGAGGTACCTGATTGTATCGGCCCGGAATCCTTTGAGGTGTACGATGCCCCCAACCAGCCCGCAATTCTCGAGGCGGTCATGGTTGCCCATACTTCACCCGAGTATCCAACGCAACAGCGCGCCGAGTTTGAAAACGACGGCCGCGGACCTATCTTGCTTGAGATAACGGCCTGTCCGCGGTTCAACCATGACCGCATGGTGGACGGTACGATCGTTCTGATTGAAGATATCGGTGAGAAGACACGCTGGGAGCGAAAAGCGGTTTTCGGTGAGGCGGCACAACCCTGGGTTCACAGGCTGAAGGGGAGCATGGCGACCGCCCGCATCACATAGGACAACACGGATGAGGATCGCCGATCCCGAACCGACGGCCTGCCCGGAGACGTATTCACTCACTACCTCGTAAACCTGAAGGAACAAATCGACTCCACCGCGGAAACGGCAACGAAGATCCTTCGGTATGAAAGGATCGCCCGATCCGAGTTGTCAACATGCGACATCGGCAGTCTCGTGAGGGATGTGGAAGGCGGCACGTTGTTTCTGGATGAGATCTCCAGCGCTTCGCTTAATCTGCAGAAAAAACTGCTTGGTCTCCCGCAGGAGCGGCAGTACCGCAGGGTGGGCGATAGCGAGACGCCGCCCGCCGACGTCCGCATCATTGCCGCAAGCAACCACAACCTTCCCGGCCTGGTCCTCGAGCGCAAGTTCCGCGAGGATCTCTACTACCGACTCAACGTGATGAAGATCACCATACCGCCCCTCGGCGAGCCGTACGGTTGCCCCGGCAACAGTGAGCTTCAAACGCTGAACGAAATGACGCAGGATTCACGACTCCAGTGCATCATAAAGCCGCTCAATCGTGCCGATGTAAAAGTTCAGGATGTGGCATGAATTCTGGGAATGAATCGTACTCATCTCTAAAGGCTGATGAAAGAATTCAACCTTACCGACCGCACGGAATGAGGCCCTTCGGTTCTTCTGCACAATCCGTACTTTTCAACCCGGCCTGCATCCTGATCCTGTCGTTCTGTCCTGCAAAGTATTCAAAGGGGCTGAATGCTGTTACGCTATACTCACCGTTTGACTTTTGTCAAGGCAGGGCCTATTAGTAATCAGCAATACTTCAATAATCGGCACGGCAGTCCAACCCGCCGGACCGCCGCATAATACACGCTGCGACACGTAAGAAAGAGGCCCATATGAGCGAATTGATAGACAATGCGAAAGCACGACGCGCCGTCCTCAAACACCTGATCCTTCAACTTCACGAGGGATCAGCGCCGGAGGATGTTAAACCGCAGTTGTTTCGGCTGTTGGGGCGCGTGCCGTACGACGAAGTGGTTGCGGTTGAGCAGGAATTGATTCAGGACGGCGTTCCCGCCGAAGAGATCATGAAACTGTGCGACCTGCATTCCGCTGCGATGAAAGGCGCCCTCGATACATCCGCCGCCAAATCCGTTCCGCCCGGTCATCCCGTACACACCTTCCGTCAGGAGAACAAGGCATTGATCGGCGAACTGGAGCTGGCAGACAAACAGTTCGCCGAACTCGCAACACTCTCGGATGATGCCGATGCCACTGAGATACTCGGTCAATTACGTCTTCGGTTCAGCCGGCTGGCCGATGTCGGCAAACACTACAGCCGCAAGGAAAACCTCGTCTTCCCCTACCTCGAAGCCAAGGGAATCACCGGGCCGCCTACCGTGATGTGGGGAAAAGACGACGAAGTGCGGACAGCGGTCAAGGGGGCTATTGAAGCGCTGCAGTACCAGGGATCGGTCTCGGCGGACGATGCTCGGAGTGTTGTCGAACTGGTCCTGCGGCCGGCCACGGAAGCCATCAAAGAGATGATCTTCAAAGAGGAGGAAATCCTCTTTCCGATGTGTCTCGACAAGTTGACCGAGACTGAATGGTATGAGATTTACCGACAGAGCCCCCAAATCGGTTTCTGTATCTACGATCCGGTCGACCGATGGCAGCCCTCGAAGTTTGAACTGGAGGATACCGGATCGACAGCCACCGACGAGCGTCTGCAATTTCCGAGCGGGAGCCTGAGCCCGCTCGAAATTCAAACGATACTGAATACGATTCCGTTCGATCTGACCTTTGTGGGTGCAGACGACACGGTGAAGTACTTCACACAGGGGCGCGAACGAATCTTCGAACGCAACCGGGCGATCATCGGCCGCAAAGTCCAGATGTGCCATCCGCCGGCAAGCGTCCACATCGTGCAGAAGATTCTCGACGATTTCAAGGCGGGCCGTGCGAATCAAGCGCCGTTCTGGATCGAGTTGCATGGCAGATTCATCCATATCGAGTACTTCGCCGTGCGCGATGAAAACGGGACTTATCTGGGGACGCTCGAGGTGAGCCAGGATTTGACCGCCAAGCGAGCCCTCAGCGGACAGAAACGACTTTTATCGTACGAATAGGCGCCTGCATGAGCGACCGGCAGAAAATACTGATATCACCGCAGACGAAAGTCGCCGAGCTGCTCGATGCCTTTCCTGAGCTGGAGGCGGTTCTCATAGAGATCGCACCGCCGTTCAAGAAACTCCGTAACCCGGTTCTCCGTCGTACGGTCGCGCGTGTGACCAGCCTGTCTCAGGCGGCGCGAGTCGGCAATGTGCCGATAGCGGACCTGGTGCGGCGGCTTCGTCAGGCGGTCGGCCAGCCCGAGTACGAATCCGGGGCCTCGGCCGGCGGCGCAGCTGCCGACACATCGCCGACTAGTCCGGATTGGTTGGACCGCTCGCGAGTGACGGAGACGATCGACGCCCGACCTATGATCGATGCCGGCGAACAGCCTCTCGGTATGGTAATGCAGACTCTCCGCCGCCTCTCCGGTGAACAGATTCTCGAACTGATCACGCCGTTCGAGCCTGCACCGTTGATTGACACGGCACAAAAGCGGGGCTATCAGGTGTGGACGACGAAACAAGCTGCCGACGACTTCCGGACGTACTTCATGCGTGGATAGCCACAGGTCCGGCGTCGGACTACACTTCAGCGGCGTAATCTCCCACCCGATCCTGCGATGAAACGATGGCCGGAACTGCGGTCCGGCGTCCGGTGCGCCATACATCTACCAGCCATCCAATCACTGAGACAATCAATACCAGTCCACCGATTGCCGCGATAATATGACTGGAATGTGCACCGGGCGCATAGTTCTGGTATGCACGAGGGGCCCCTCCCAAGCCAATCAGAATGAGTGGAATGAATGTTGCATGAAGGCCCAGGATCATACCGAGAATCGGCGTTTTGCTTAGTTGCTGTGCGGTCCTCGATCGAAAATGCGCTGCACCTGCGACGAACCCCATCACTCCGATACCAATCACTCCGAAGTGAAGATGCGCAACGGTTGTATAGGTATTGTGCAGATGCACTCCGGTCGCCGGGACCGCCAGCGCGACGCCGCTGAGGACGAGAACCGCGAACGTCGATATCTGGCCGAACAGTGCGAGATTTGGGACGGAGGGGTATGGTCCGCCGGGCAGCCAGTGTCGAAGCAGTACAAAGAAGATAAGCGTCGCTGGAACAATCGTGAGCAGACCGTACAGGCTTCCCGAAACGGCCACAAACCCGGGATCGAACGCCGTCAGCAGGTGTTGACCCCAGGAGACAAGCCCGAGAAGACTCAACGCTATGCCGCCGGCAAGAAGACTCCGCCGAGGCAGCCGCACCCGGGACCGGTCTCCTTCGATTATTGCACACGCGACCCCGATCGCGGGTAGCAGTACCGACAGAATCGCCGGGTTTGCGTAGATCCAGAACAGGTGCCGAAGCAACACGGACGGCTCAATCCCGGCAATCGGATTGATAAGTGCCTCATCGACTCCGGGCAGTCGCGCCGCGAGGAACCAGAATCGGGCTGGCACCACGACGAGTTGCATCAGCGAGCCAAACACGAAGAACCACGCGGACAATGGGACTGCCGACAGAGAGATGCTGCGGTGCTTTCCGGCGAAGACCGTGGCCACGAGCGACAGATTCACGATAAGACTCGCGAGCGCGGTCGCACCCAGACCGGCGACGAGAACGACAAAAGCCGGTTCGGCGCCGACATCGGGCGGCAGTGTCATTTTCCACCCGCCCTGGTGCCTGCCGAACTGCGCTCCGCATACTACGGCCACAGAACCAAGAGTAAACAGCAGCCAGCCGAACAGGTTCGCACGCGGCATAGCGAGTTTCGACGCACCCACAGCCTTCGGTATGAAGGCCGTTCCCAGGACTGCAGGGAAGAGGTGGACCGTCACCAGAAAGACCATGATGATCCCATGCAGGGTGAGAAGCGAACCGAACTGCACGGGGTTAAGCAACCAGGGGGTCGGTTGTGCGAGTTCCAGCAGCAACGCCGCCGCCGCGAGGAGGCCGACGACCGCCAGCCCCCCGATTGTGACCGCGTACAGACGCGTTATGCGTGGTCCTGTCTCCTTGAGCGATTCGCCGAACAGGCGTGAAAGTTTCCACATATTGAGGCCCTTATGCTGGAGCTAATCTCCCACATCCATCAAAAGACTGAGCGATACGGAACGCCCCGGTTCATACAACCGGCTACCCGAGGCGTAGGGGCTTCGCGAGTAGGAGAGATGTTGATGGTACAATTCATCGCTGAGATTCCGTACCTCCACGGAAAGCACCGCTGCGCCGAGACGAACGCCGGCTCCAAGATCGAACCGATGCCACGACGGTGTGGGCGTCTCACCGAGTGACTCATCGATACGTGACTGTGCGTCGTTGTACGTGTGGCGTACGAACACTTCCGCCGAATGAGAGACGGGAAGCTTGATACGGGACACTACCGCCAATGGCGCGATCTCGACCAGTGCCGAGTCGCTTCCGGTGTTGGTCCCGCGGGTGTACGCGGCATTAAAGTCAAGGTATCTCCACGAACCGCTGAGTGCGATTGAGAACAGGACCGCGTCTACGTTTTGATATGAGCGATAGGCGCGTCCGCCTGCAGACATCCGCACCTGCTCAACATAGTTCCACACCCGTGCACCGGAAAGCTCGGCCCGAAGGCCCGAGGTCGCGAAATCCGCACGAACCGTCGCGCGGACCGGCGCCTTGAGTTCCGGGTTTCCCGCCCACCAGG
The DNA here is from genome assembly GCA_034003725.1 of Candidatus Zixiibacteriota bacterium. Lineage (NCBI taxonomy): Bacteria > Pseudomonadati > Candidatus Zixiibacteriota > Candidatus Zixiibacteriota bacterium. The sequence continues at coordinate 691,817 of JAVEYB010000001.1, read as the reverse complement.
CATGTCCCATGGGCGCTCGATAGGCCAGGTAAAGCTGTTCCGGTGACGGCGGCTCCGAAATAACATCAACCGAACCGCCGGCGGTCGCCCTCCCCATCACACTGCGTCGGTACCCTGCGCCCGCAGCGTAGGTCGGATATGCCCGCTTATCGGCCGCATCGGCGAACAGCTGAGAATAGAAAGAGAGCTGGCTTTTGTCGCCGAGAACAGTCTGGCTTACCCCAAGTCTGCCCCAGGCAAGCAAGTCGCCCTTCGACACCCGCCTCCATAACGCGCCGCTGAACGTGCGAAGGTCGGGTACGATGTGGTTTGTCATACGAACCGACGGCATGGCGATCAGATTGTCGGCGTTCCAGAATCTGGCCACCACCTCGTAGAATGAACCCGTAAGTCCGAGTGTGGTGTTCCGGGCATCCGTCTCCATGAGGCCCATCGATTCCCGCAGCCCGTTGTTCATCAGGTGGGAAGTGTGGGTGAAATAGAATCGATGGCGACGCCATGACAAGGACGAACTCATCACGACGACGTCGCGCTCGTCCATCATCAGATACGGGAACATCACGTCCTGGGTGTACATCACCTCGCCACGATACTGCCAGTCGCCGCGAAGTCCGGCAACACTAATCTCGCCCATGCGGTACGTGATGTTATCGTCATAGCCGTACGCGTCCGAAAAATCCCGCCCGTCGCCGTCAGTATAGTCGGAGCCCTCGGCATACTGCGCGGAGACCCGATGGCGATCGGTCGCAAGGGAAACGGCCAGGTCGCGTGATGGAACGGCCCCGAAGCCGTGAGATACACCGAAGCGGATACGCTCCGCGGCGTCAGGTAGATCCCGATGGTAGGACACGGTCCCCCCGAGTCCCGGCTTGTCGTGGGCCGAGGTTTTCTCAAGGACGATGCTGCCCATTTCGAGCGGATTGACGCGTGCCAGCGGATTATCCATCCGGTTGGGGCAGGCGTTATGATACCGCTCGCCGTCAATCACGATGTTGATATCGCTTCGTTTGAACCCGTCGGCGTACACGTCCTGCGCAAAATACACGCCCTTCTGGATCAGCCCGAAGCCTCTCGTTTGCAGAAGGTCGGCGAAGCGGTTCTTTTCGAACGGGAATTCCGTGCTGTCGCGCTGCAGGCGCGTACCGGATACCACTATTGTCGTAGACAGTACGACATCAAGTGTATCGGCGTCAGCGCCTGTCGAGTCCGATGCCGCACTGCGTGCCTCTAACGGCGAAACCATGCCGTACACACAGAAAGCGGCGACCAGCAGTGATCGAAACATAGCCATAAGTCATCTACCTCCCGGAAGGTGATGTGTCAGGTGTAATCTATCGTGAAATCGGACTTGTACTAGAAGTCCTTCGCCCTGAACCTGCAAAGACCGAATAACAGCGGCGCGACCGTCCATACCAGCATCGATGCGGCCGCTAGCGCCAGACCGGCGGTCTGATCGAAGAAACGGACGAACACTGCCCCGGTATAACCCATCAACGCTGCCATGTCCGAGTGGACAAGGAACACGACACGGGCGAGGTCCACCGGATTCGCAAGAGACGCTGCAAGCAACGGTGTCTCGAGCGGGTAATGCGAGAATGCGGTTGCGGCGGCGAGGACAAGACCGTCGTACACGATAGCGGCCACCAGCCACACGCCGAGAACGACTGCTAGCCCTTTTCCACGGTCGTCGAACCGAATGGCGGTCAGGAACGCGAGCCCGACGAACACGGCGCTCAAAGAAACGCCGATTACCATCACGGCAGTCAGCGCACCGACGTCGGTCGAATTGAACGACCCGAACGCGGCATAGGGAACGAAAACTCCCACCACCAGCCCCGCCACCAGCGAAACAATTATCCCCGCATACAGGCCGACGAACACCGTGAGCCGGCTGACCGGCTGAGTAAGAATGAGTTCGACGAAACTACGCGAATTGTAGAAATACATCGACGTGAAAAGCAGGCTGACCAGCGGGACAAACACAAGGCTGAGACTGGCGAGGCTGATCGCCACTTTGGTAGCGTCCGCCTGCAGATAGAACAAGCCGCTGGTTGTCGCCGCATAGAATACCATGTTCATGATGCTCCATCGGCTCCGGAGAATGTCCTTCACGACGAATCCGATCACGTGACGGGTCGCGTTCATGCAGCCCCCCGTTCAAGAATATGCGCCACCGCCGATTCGAGATGCAGACTGTCGGTGGCCAGTTTCAAGTCGCGAACCGACCCGGCATAGTGTACGGCGCCGTCCAGCAGGAGCACGATATCGTCGGCCATCTCATCGAGGTCGCTGATGATATGAGTCGTAATGAGGATCGAACGTCCCGCCGACTTTCGCTCGAGAAGGTACTCCTTGAACTGACGACACGTCGAAGGATCCAATCCCGCTGTCGGCTCATCGAGAATCAGCAGCTCCGGGTCGTACATGGCGGCGACAACGGCGCTCAGTTTCTGGCGTGTCCCCCCCGAAAGAGTGCGAATGCGCTTGTCCATCTGGGTGTGCAGATCGAACAAGTCCAAAAGATATGAAAGGTGATCCGGCCGTTCCGACCGCAGTCGAACCACTAGCTCAATCACCTCTCGGCCGGTGAGATCCTGCGGGAACGTTGCGACCTGAGGCATGTACCCGATTCGGCGGCGATAAACGCCGGCCCGGTCCGCAAGGCGATCGTCCACCAGGATAACGCCGTCAGTGGGGCGGACCAGCCCCAGCAGACACTTTATCAGCGTGGATTTGCCGGAACCGTTCGGCCCGATAATGCCGGTGCATCGGCCCCGCCGCAGACAGAACGAAACGTCGTTCAGGGCGTTGAACTTACGGAACCGCTTGGTGAGTTTTCGGACTTCGATCATAAATTCGGTCTCATCGATGGGTTGCTGTCAATCAACGTTGCCGGGGTAAGTGAGGGCAGCGCACGCTCCGCCAGGTCAAGTACTCCTATGAGAGCGCTGCGCAGAAGCACCAATGACGGCGGGTGCGACTCGACCAGAAGAGAGAAGAGGCTGACAGGACGAAAAGGCAAATCGCCGTATCCGTTGCGGTCAAGATCGATCCCGGCATAATCACTCCAGTAATTGCCGTCGAACGTGCTGTGGTTCTGACGGCTATTCGTCGCTACGGAGAAGGAGTTGTCCAGAAAGTCGTTTACGGTAATGGTGTTGTCGAGGCAGTTCGCCATCAGTTTTATCGCCCAGCCGTTCTGCTTGAATAGGTTGCGGGCAATGTAAACCCGGTCGGAGCCCTCAATATGCAAACCGATCGAATTACTGAGAAACATGTTGCCGATAATACGGCTGTCCCTGATATCCTTCAGCAGGACTCCGTAAGACGCGCCGCCCCAACTCCTTTCGAATGTGTTGCCTTGCATCAAGACATTACTAGTGTACATGACCGCCACTCCCGCGCCGTTGCTCGCAAAATGATTGTCCGCGTATCGGCTGCTGTCGGAAAACATGTAATGCAGCCCGTATCGGAGGTTGTTACGGCATACGTTGCTGTCAACGGTGCTCGATCGGACGAACTCCATGTAGATACCGTCCCGATGGCCGGTGACGACGTTCCCTGTAATCGTGATGTCTCGGCAGTACCACAGGTGAATGCCATTGCCGGCCGATGTGAGACGAGCCTGACGACCTTCAATGACGTTGTCGCGGATCACACAGGCCTGAGAATTGGCCGCGTAAACGCCGAAGAAGCAGTTCTCAATCCGGTTGTCCGCAATCATCGCGTGTTCAACGCCTTCAAGCAGTATTGCCGCGTGTTCTGCCGTAAACGCGGTCGGAACATTAATGAGTCGGAGATTGCGGATCGTGACATTCGCCGCCGTGACGGTGAACATCGGGCCGATGGATTGCGCGTCTACTATGGCGCCTTCCTCGCCGATCAGTGCGATAGACTTGTCGATCGTTAGATTAGGCGCGGTATGAACGCCGGTCGTCACGAGAACCGTGTCGTCGGTCCTGGCTGCCGAAACCGCGTCTGCAATGGTCGAATATGTACCGCCCGTGCGCACCGGCAAAACCCGTGCTGCCACCGCAAAGTTGCTCACGAAAAAGAGTGCGCACGTTATGGCGACTGTCGGAAACAGCCGCCCGGTCCACGTATGAGAGAAGTGACCAAGACCCACTGAACTACTCCCAGACTTACCTGACGTCCCACGCGTCAGAAACATATTCACGGACCTCCGACCAGGAGATGCTCGCACCGCTGGTTTCAGCCGAGAGGTCTCGGGCTTTTTGGTCGGATGCCACCGCCGCCAGCCCAAGGCCCATGGGGCTGCGAAGTCGCTCGCCGCGAATCACGATCGCCTGATCACCGCGAAGGAACGATCCGGGGTTGTTTATATCGGCCAGCCACCGCGTAGCCTCGCCGAGTTCACTTTCGTGCACCAACTCGTACGCCGCAAGACACTCGATAGAGTCGAACTTGAATACTTTTCCCGTGGATGAAACGAGCTGCGAGCCGAAAGCTGGGTCGGCCACGAGCATCTTGCAGTAATCGCAGCGATCATCGCCGTAATGCATAGTGCCCGGCCCGTTGCCGCCGCATCCGATCGCTACTGTGGCCAGTAAACAAACACTCAGTGCCGCTCGTGTAGTGAGATTCACAACCAGCCTCCTTTATGCGACCCGCTCGCGGCGCCGTTCGACAATGTAGACCCCCAGCGTCACCAGGTACGACCCGACTGCAACCCAACCGGCAATCCCCGGCCAGGAATGTGCCGTGAAGTTCAGCAATTGCTTTGACCCGATCAGCGGCGGTTGGTAGGTCATCCCCGGTACCTTGATGATGGCGTTTTCCATGTCAAGGTTGTGGCCGTAATCGTATCCCCAGAGATAGAAATCGACCAATCCGGAGGCAGCCACCAGGGCGAAGAGCACCAGCCAGGCCAGCAGCATGCGGCGCCGGCCGAGCGCTGCAGCGATCAGCCCGAACAGCATGATGGCGCGCATTACCCAGGGCATGACGATCAGTTCGCGGATCGATTCCGGGCGAATTGTCTTCATGCCGATATAGTGATTGAGATTGTTGATCTTCTGCAGGTCACCCGGATTCTGTCCCTGCATTTGATTTATCCATATCTCCAGGCCAAGACCTTCGGGATACTGCGGGGCCTCGAGGGATATCTGCCACAGGGGGAAGAAATACGTCAGAGACAGCAGCAGTGACGCAATAACTAGGACGATTCGGCCGGCGGCGGTCATGGTACGCCTCTTCCTGTCGTTTGTCTCCCGGCAGGCGACATTTACGTGCGCCTGCCGGGCATCGGTTGTTTGAGTCCGTGACTCCATCATGCAACGCGTGGGGTCATTCCTTATCGGGATACCCGGATATATCCCTGCATTTCCTGGTGCAGCGCCGAGCAGAAGTCGGTGCAGTAGAACGGAATCACTCCCGCTGCCTGCGGTTTCCACGCGAGCGTGCGCGTCTCGCCGGGCATGACCAGAAGCTCGGCGTTGTTGGCGCCCATCACCGCAAAACCGTGAGGCACATCCCAGTCCTGTTCCAGATTCGTGACGTGGAATAACACCGAATCGCCGACCCTGATTCCTTCAATGTTGTCAGGTGCGAAATGCGTCCGTATCGTCGACATATAGACCCGGACCAGTCTGCCGTCACGTTCGACCCGCGCCTCATTCTCGGCCTTGATCGCATGCGGATGTGTGTTCTCGGCGATAGGGAAGTACTTCACCGATCGATCCTTGACCAGCGAGGCCGGCAGCGCCTGGGCGTAGTGCGGCTCGCCGATAGTCGGGAAGTCGAGCAAAAGCTTCATTTTATCGCCGGTGATGTCATACAGCTGCGCGGAATGTGTCAGTTCCGGTCCGGTCGGCAGGTACCGATCCTTGGTGATTTTATTGAGTGCAATCACGTACTTGCCGAACGGGGATCTGCTGTCGCCGCCCGGGATCATCAGGTGCCCGATCGAGTAGTACGCCGGGGCGCGGTCGACAACTTCCCATGTCCCCAGTTTCCACTTCACGATCTCCGACGATATGAACATCGACGTGTATGCATAACCCTTACCGTCGAACTCGGTGTGGAGCGGCCCCAGACCCGGGTTCTGAACCTCTCCGGCCAGAACCGATTCGTACTTCAAAATCGGTATACCGTCCACCTCACCGTCAAACTCCTTGTTCTCGATCGCTTTCAGCATTTTTGAGAACGAGTGAACTGGAATAACGGTCGCCAGCTTGCCCCCGCCGACAATGTACTCGCCGGTGGGATCGACGTCGGCGCCGTGCGGTGACTTCGGCGTGGGAATGTAATAGATCATCCCGGGACACTCGCGTGGGTCAAGTATCTTAACGGACTTGACGATCTCGCTCTGCGCAATGCGGGCGTCATCGAGATAGTTGTGCCGATACGACGCCGGAATGTCTTTCGCCTTGCCCTCGGCCACATATCGCTCAGCCAGCTTCCAGTTGACCGCGGCCATATAGTCCTTGTCGTTGCGTGACGCGTTCACTTCCAGCAGTGTGCTGGCCTGCTCCGTATTGTAGGTCGAGAAAAACGCCCAGCCGTGTGACGGACCCTTGCCGGAATGGGACAAGTCATAATTGAAACCCGGCACCAGGATCTGGAACGCGAGCGACATGGCGCCGCTGGTCGAGTCGATCTTAATGAAGGACAATGTGCCCTTGAAGTTGTCCTTGTAGGTGTTGATCGGCACGTCCTGTTGCGGGATCGGCACGCTGAAACGAGTGCCGGCCAGCACGTATTCGGTGTTGGGCGTCAAGAACGGCGACGCGTGATTTCCACCGGAATGCGGCAGCTCGATGATCTCCGCCGTCTCGAACGTGGCCAGATCGAGCCGCGCTACGCGCGGCGTGTTGTTCCCGTTGATGAACAACCACCGACCGTCCGGCACACCGTCGGTCTGCGAAAGTTGCGGATGATGCGCGTCGTCCCACGGAACGAACCCGAACGACGTCATGAAAAGATTCTTCGTTTCCTCACTGTATCCGTACCCGTTCTCGGCGTTTTGCGAGAAGACCGGCACGTGCCGAAGCAGGCGCCCCGACGGCAGGCCGTAGACGCCGACCTGCCCGGAGAATCCCCCGGACATGAAGGCGTAGAACTCGTCGTGAGTCCCGGGGGCGACATATACCTTCGATGCGGCGTCGCCCGTTCCGGCGACGCCGTCCTTGCTGCCGTTTCCGCATCCGCCGGTCATGACAGATGCGGCCAGTGCCACGGCGCCGATCCAAATCGTCTTCGATAATATCCTTTTCATGAACCTCTCCTATTACCCTGTGGTGACGCGTGTGCGACCGTTGTTGAGAACCTAGTTTGCGGGCGGCGGTACATGAGCGCCGGGCTGCTGCTCAAGCGGCACCGGCGGCTTGTCCGCCTCCGAGCGAAGGAAGTCCAGCAGGTCCGTCGCGTTATCGTTCGTGATTCCCTGGATAGTCATGTACTGCGCATATTGCGCCACCATCTTCCTGCCGTCCGGATGCAGCTTCCCCATCTGCTCGGGATTGAGAATCTGGTTAAGTACGTACTCGGCGCTGCGGCGGGTGGTAATGTCGCGAAGCGCCGGCCCCGTTTTGCGATCGTCCAGGTAATGACAGGTCGCGCATTTGGCGATGAACAGTTCCCGGCCGCGGGCTGCCTTCGCCGCATCGACCGGCGCCAGCGCCACATCAGCCGTGATCGGACCGATACCGTGCTCCAGCTCCCAGCTGGTGAGCTGCCCCTGCTGCCAGCGGGCCTGCCGCTCGGCCTCGGTCTCCGGTCCCGAAGAGCATCCCACCACCAGCGCCAGTGCAGCGAGCGCGGCCAGAAGTGCAATTGTGCGAGTGCGACATGCAATCATGATTCAGTACCTCGTTAGTAAGTAATGGCGTTTACGTGTACGCGTTTTCTCGTGTCCGGTTATATACGGATTTCGGAGTAGGAAATCCGTAAATTGGCAAGGCCATCGATCGTCCGGAACCATGGGCTGTTACTTCCTCTTCGCCGATATCGTTCGGCCACCGGCCAGTTCCGCGAGTGATGTTCGTGTCAGCATTGACTTGAGATCTTCGCGGCGCTTCTTCCAGGCCGCGTGGAGAGGACAGGGATTCTTTTCGCTGCACTGCGGCAGACCGAGCGCACAGCCTTCGAACAACCCCATCCCGTCGATCGCCGCGACGATGTCGATGACGCTGACCTGTCTGGCCGGGCGGATCAGCCCGACGCCGCCGTTCGGACCGCGAAACGACTCCATGATGCTGGCTTCGGTCAATTTTCGCAGGATCTTCGTGAGGAAATGAAACGAAACTCCAACCTCATCGGCCAGTTCGCGAATTGGAATAAACTCACGCCGTCCGTCCGGATCTTTTGCCGCCACCAGCACCGAGGCGCGGATGGCGTATGAGCAGGCTTTGGAAAAAAGCATAGTGTCGATCGTTATTTCAGGGTTTCGGACTCTTTTGTCCGAAATATCGGCCACATCGATGTCCCTGTCAAGGCCCAAATGGGGATTTTTGCATGAATTCGCAAACCCGGTGTGCGCCAACGGTATAAAAGCTGGCGCCCTGCTCCGGCCAAGGGACGCGGCGTGGTTCGTCCCTTATTTTGCACGTGCGGGGTATCCGGGATGGTGAACCACCATCACGGATAACCTGCCTCTACGCTCCATTAATACTGGAACATCAGCTCAGCCCGGATCCACGCGTAGCTGTCCGCTCCTTCGAAATAGTAGTCTCCGGGGACAAAACCCTCCCACAACAGATGCCCTGACCAGCGCTGGTCAAACCGATAAGTGAGTTTTCCGATAAACAAGTCCCCCCGCGTAGAACCACGCCCGCCCGGAAAGTCCGTTTCGTCACTGCTTTTCTGTGGAGCGCCAAGGTGATGATAATCAAAGCGCAGATCCGACGACGGCGACAAGGCGAACTGAATCGCCGCGTTCAGCGACCACAGATTGGTCCACCACGCTACCGCATCTTCCTTGACTTGCGTGTAGATATAGGACTCGCTCCACTTTGGCCAGCGCGCAAACATCGGATCCCAGCCTTCACGGTTTTTCGTCCCGGGATTGTCTCCCGAAAGGTAGATCGCTCCTGCTCGCATTAGCGACGGCAGGTACCAGTGTACTTGCCTCCGAGTCGGCCGATGCTCCACGTAGCCGTGTGCGCCCATCGCCCGCCGGTCACCTCCCGCCTGTTCGCCAAGTTGTCCCGCCCCTTCGACGACAGCATAGAGCTGCGACGGTATAGACAAAGGTACCTTCAACCGCGCGCCCATGCACACGGTCGATGCATCATGCGGCAGCGCATCGTTGGCGCCTCGCCGCTTGAATACCACGTATGCGTCCGACTCGAACTGCTGGTTGCGGACCGTATAATACAGACCCAGCCCGGTCTCCGGTTGCTCGACCAGAGCCTGTTTCTGGCTATGAATGACCGGAAGCCAATTGTCTGTCTCCTCGATATAGATGGCGAACGCCGTCAACTGACGAGCCGGGCTGAAATGCAAGTCCAACCGGGCAGCGTTGAAGTAGATGGAACGAGAACCATCCAGCGGGTGGCCGTCCATTACGATAAACCCCTCCCCGAGGATAATATTCTGCCGCCCGACCGTTATCGTGACCGGCAGACTACGCGGTCGTGCAAGCTTCACATACGCCAGGTCGACGAAAACTTCATCCACATGGAAGTCAACGGTTGATGGCACCGCATAATACCGGAACTCGTTAGCCAGTTGCAGCCCGATCGCTACCGTTTTGTCGGGCGTCCAGACCGCGCCAAGCTGGGTACGATGACGGGTGAAGGTCCGCGAAGCCCCCGCGGTCCGATCGAGGCTGATGGCATTGTCCCAGGTTACGAGTCGGAACCGCTCGTTGAAGTTGACGCTCCAGTGGTCGCCGAGTTCCTCGGCCGACACAGCCGACGCAATCAGCATGATCGCCGCCAGTGCGCGCGCGAGCGAATACATCGTCATCCTCCCCGGTTCGCTATGCCTGCCGCGTTGGCACAAGGGCGCTGAGCAGCGGCGTAAGGGCGAGCGATACGATCATGCCCAACGTACCTGCCTGCGGCGACGCGGTGCCGGTCATATACAGCGTCAGGCACACCGCCAGTCCTGTCAGCGACGAACCAAGTGCGCCGATCCGGTTGGCCCGGCGTCCGCACAGCCCCCACAGAAACGGTCCCAGAAACGCCGCCCCGATCGCACCCCATGAAATGCCGAGGATACTGACGATCGTCGCCGGCCGATAGTACGCCATGACAACCGATAAGATCACAATTGCAGCGCTGCCTGTTCGCATCAGCTTCGTCAAAGCGCTGTCCGACACCGTGCGGTTGACAAAACCGGCATAAAAATCCTTGGCGACCGCTGAACTGGAAATCAGCACCAGAGCCGCCAGCGTCGACATGGACGCCGACAGTATCAGCAAAAGTATCAGGACCGAGAGTGCCTCCGGGATCACGCGCGTAAGCAGCTCGGGCATCAGGGCGTCGTAGATCGGGGCGCCGTCGGCAAATGCCATCGGTGCGTTTTCACTGGACAGAAAATAGCGCGTGGTTGCACCCGCGAAATAGCCGATTCCGGTGACAATCAGAGCGAACACGGTCGAACCGACCATGCCGACGCGGATCGCGCGATCATCACGAATGGCATAAAACTTCTGCACCAGCTGCGGCATCGCCAGGGGGGCGACACTGGTCAGAAATACGAGACTGAACAACGGCCACCATCCTGGCGGACCAACCGGCGACGCCAGCTTGGGATCGATCGATGCTATGCCGCTGACAATGGTCCCAAGGCCTTTGCCCTGCTCCAGGATGCTCCACAGCATGACACCAACTCCTAGGAGCATGATTATCCCGAATACCATGTCGATCACCGTGATCGACTTGTACCCGCCGAGGACGAGGTAGAGTGCGGTGAAACCGCCCATGAGAATCAGGGCCAGCGTATAGTCTATGCCAAAAGTCGATCGGAAGAGGTACGACAACCCCATAAACACAGCCGCCGAGTAGGGGATGAAGAAAACGAAGATGCAGATCGATGCGTACAGCTTGAAGAAAGGACTCTCGTAACGTTTCTCGAAGTACTCACCTATGGTGTGGACCCCGTATTCTCGTGACATGCGCCTGATCTTCGGACCAAGCAGCCACCAGACCAGCAAGACTCCCACCAGCGTATTGCCGGCCGCAATCCAGAGGCCCGACAAGCCGAACCCCCACCCGACCCGACCTGCGAAGCCGATAAACATGACGGCAGAGAAGTAGGCGGTACCGTACGTGAATGCCGTCATCCAGGCCCCCACCGTTCCGCCGCCAAGAAAGTAGTCGGAGAAAGATCGGGCCTTCCGAAATCCGGCGATCCCGATCCATATGATCATTGCGGCATACGCCGCCAGAACAAACACCTTCAGGACCATAGCAAGCCACACTCCCGCAAAGAGTAATCCTCGGTCGCAAACAGCCGCTAATATAATAGAGTAGATAGCGAAGGGCAAATTCAAGAATGTGGATTGTTCCGTTCGGAACAAAGAGCCATCGGGGCCCGGCTCTGCCGGCCCGACCGTTTCCATATCGGTTGGATAAATAATAACATTGACTAAATTGGGCCGTATTGTATATATTAAACCACCTGCTCAAAGCGGTCGCGCTCCATAGCCGGTTTCGCTTGCACTGATTTTCCTTCAACCCTACGTCCTTCACAAGGAGTTCTGTATGCGCGCTGTCGTATGCGTCTGTGCTCTGATGTGTGCCCTCATCTGTGCTGTATCAGCTTGGTCCGCCCCGTCGACATTCACGCACCAGGGATGTCTGCTCGACGCTTCCGGCGCCCCCATCAGCGGTAGCCGTCCCATGACTTTTGGCATCTATGATGACTCCACCAGTGGGAGCCTCCTGTGGAGTGAGTCGCATCCTTCCATCGAGGTCCTCGACGGCCTCTTTTCCGTGGTGCTGGGCTCAGTCTCACCCGTGTCCGCCGACATACTCGCATCACCGCCTGCCAGCGGTGTTCCACAGTCCGACCTGTTCCTCCAGGTTACTGTCGATGGCGAGGACCTTTTGCCCCGCAGACGTCTCACTGCCGGCCTGTACTCGGTCGTTGCGAAACGACTGTCCGGTGATATCCATACGCTTCCGGACCAGGTCGCAATCGGCGATCTTGACGGTGACGGTATTCCTGATCTCGCCCTGGTCAGTGATCCAACGAGCGCAAGACTGGCTATCAACACCAAGGGAACCGGCGCAAAACGCACCGGCATTACCACCGAGTCCGCCGGCGGCGAAACCGCCGAGATACGGACCGATGCCGATGTCAACGAGGATGGACTCCCGGATTTGCTGGTCAACTCATTTGTCACGTATGACTCTTCCGGAGTCGCCGTGCAAGGCTATGATGACCCGGCAACGACCGGCTTGAGGGGGAAGGGAGTCGGGAGAGTCACATTCAAAGCGAAGGAAGGGGCTACCGTTGCGGGACGTGTTCAGAGCATCCTGTCGTACGATTCCGACGATGACGGCAACCCCGAAACGTTCGCCGGCACATTGGTAACCGCCGATTCCACTCGTCGGTGGCTCGATATGGACAGTGATGACGACGGAGTGTCCGACGCTGAGATCAGCAAACTGATTGCTCCCGACCGCTGTGGTGTCGCGATCAAAACGAAGGCAACAGGCGCGGAGCCGGTCCGCCTCGCTGCATCTTCTACGAACACGGGCCTCGACGGAACAGTCGAAGTCCATGGTGTCGATCTGGACGATGATGGTGCCCTCGATCTGACGGTGTCGTCGAGTACGACGGCAACCGATGCTCGCCTCGCAATCAACACCAAAGGCACCGGGGCGAAGCGGATGTCCGCAGGCGGTGACTGCGACGATACCGATGCTACCCTCTTCACCGAATACGACGATGACGGTGACGGGATTACGGAAAGCGGCGTGTCGCACAGCAGCGGTTTTAGCAATGCGGCATTCTCAATGAAGACGTCGAAAAAACGGTTTAACCTGATGGATGCTTTTCCGATGAGACTCGACATGAATGTGACTGCCGACGACACAACGAGACGGTCGACAATCGCGCAGTCCAGTGACAGCGACGAAGACGGGATTCCGGAGACCGTGATGATGTCGACCGTGGAACGCAAGTCCGGCTCAATTGTCTACCTCGATCGTGAGGGGAATGAGGTCCTTCGAAGCATGATCGCCATCGACAGCGCCGGGGGCATTGTTGCCACCGACCACGATTCTGACGGCGACGGCGTTCCGGAAAGCGAGGCGTACCTGAAAGTCACGCCAACCACCACCGCCCATGCCATCAAAACCAAGGGCACCGGCGCCGAGTCCAACCGTGTTATCGGATCGACGGACGACACCACGGCAGTTCTCCTGCTGGCCACTGATAGTGCATCGATTACCCTGCGCGCCCGTAAAGGTGGTGTGATTAAAGGGAGCCTGAACATCAATCACGCAAGTGGTATGAAGATGGCCGGGATGGACTCCGACGGCAACGGCTACTTCCATACCGGCGTTGGAGTAGGCGTCGAGCCAAGCCAGCCCATCGAAGTTGCCGGTGGCGCTTTCTGCGACGGAACCAACTGGGTTAACGCATCGGATGCCGCTGCCAAGGAGAATTTCCGGCCCATCGATGGACGCGAACTGCTGGAGAAAATCGACGAGCTTGAAATCACCCGGTGGAACTACCGCGGTGATCCCGTCACGGAACATATTGGCCCGACCGCTCAGGACTTCCAGGAAACCTTCGGAGTCGGCTCCGACGGCAAGTCAATCTCCACCATTGATCCGTCAGGAATCGCCCTTGCCGCCATCAAGCAGCTCAAAAAGGAAAACGACGAGCTTCGTGAGGAAATCGCTGAGCTGAAGAAACTGGTACTGGAACGCACTCGCCGGTAGACCGTGTGAATGTGACTACATGAGAGGCCCGATGCAGACACGTGCATTGGGTCTCTCCTTGACGGTCAAACTGACTTTGGTTCATCGATCCCGAACTTCTTCAGTCGATACACGAGAACGTGCCTGGGAATTCCAAGACGTTTTGCAGCCCGGGACTTATTCCAACCGGTTTTCAACAGGGCCTCTACGATCAGTCTGCGCTCCGCATCTTCAAGGGTGACGGCAGAATCGACGGAGCTTGTTTCGATGTCCCGACGAGGATCGAAGGCGCCGAAATCATCAGGAAGGTCCTTCAGTGTCAGTATGTCGCCATGTCGGAGAATGACCATCCGCGCGATGAGGTTCTCGAGCTCCCGTACGTTTCCCGGCCAGCTATGAGCAGCCAGCGCGTCCAGCAGCGCGGGATCGAGCGTGAGCTCCGACTCGGTGTCGTGCCTGCGGGCGAATTCTCGCGCGAGCAGCGGTATGTCCTCGCGGCGTTCCCGAAGGCTGGGCACATGGAAAGGGACTACATTCAGCCGATAATACAAATCATCGCGAAACCGGCCCGACCGAACACGCTCACGCAGGTCGACATTCGACGCAGCGAGAACGCGTACGTCGACCGGGGTCCGCGTCTCTGAGCCGATCGGCTCGATCACGCGCTCCTGCAACACCCGGAGCAGTTTCGCCTGCAACTCGACGGCCAGCTCGCTGATCTCGTCGAGCAGCAGCGTACCGCCGTCCGCCAGTTCGAACTTACCCCGTTTGTCTTTCACGGCGCCGGTAAACGAGCCCCTGAGATGACCGAACAACTCCGACTCGATAAGATCGCGCGGAATCGCGGCGCAGTTCACCGCGACGAAGCTTCTGTCCGCCCGATCGCTCTCCCGGTGAATCGTACGTGCGACAATCTCTTTGCCGGTACCCGATTCACCCGTGATAAGCACCGTCGCGTCACTATCGGCGATTTTGCCGATCATCGACTTCAACTCGCGGAAAGCAGGTGACTCTCCCAACAACTGCTTTTCCGATTCGGCCTTTAGCAACTCACCGCGCAACCGGCGGTTCTCCGACTCGAGCCGCTCAAATTGCAGCGCCTTGTCAATGGCGACAAACAGCTCGTCGTCGTCGAACGGCTTTGTGATATAGTCGAATGCGCCCAGCTTCACCGCCTGAACTGCCTGACTGACCGTTGCGTGTGCCGTTAGCAATATGACCTTGATTTCCGGCTGTACGTTCTTTGCCCGGCTCAGCAACTCGATCCCGTCCATCTTGGGCATACGTATGTCGGAAAGGAGCAGGTCGAACATCCGCTGCGAGAGTACGTGCAGGGCGGCAGTCCCGTCGGGCGCTGTTTCGACTTCGTATCCCTGTTTCTGCAGCTTGAACTGCAGAACGCGGCGTACCGATGAGTCGTCATCGACCAGTAGTATCTTCATGCGCCACCATCCACCCGCACACGCGGAAGCGTCATCTCGGCCACGGCGCCGCCCCCGGAACGGTTGCGCAGGGAGAGCGTTCCGCCGTGTGTGTCCATTATGTTTTGTGCGATCGCCAACCCGAGACCGGTTCCCGACGATTTGGTCGTGAAAAAGGGTTCAAACACCCGAGCTGCGTCCTCCGCTCTGATACCGTCGCCCCTGTCCTCCACGAGGACGCGAGCACGATCCCCGTCTGTCTTTAAACTCACGGTCACCGTTGACGAATCCGGCGACGCGTCGACCGCGTTGAGCAGGAGATTGAGCATAACCTGGTGAATCTTCTCAGCGTCGGCATTCACTGTCACCGGATCTTCAAGCGTGCTGTCGATCGCGACCGTCCGCTTGCGCGCCTGCGCCTGAACCTGTTTCAGACTCGAGCGAACCGCGTCGGCCAGGTTGATATGTGCCATGCGTGTCTCACTCGGCCGCGCGAACTCCAGAAAGTCACTGACACTCGTGTTGATGCGTTTCACTTCTTTGGAGACGATGGATTGGAACTCGTCGCGGTCGGCCGGCGCCGTCGCCGGATCGCAGAGGATCTCAACCGCCCCTTTGATCGATGCGAGCGGGTTTTTGATCTCATGAGCCATCCCGGCCGCGATCCGTCCGACCAGTGACATTTTCTGAGACCGCTCCAACTGCAGGCGCATTTCTTCCGCCCTCGCGCGCGACCGGAATTCGCGTTGCATGAGACCGCCCACCAGGAGCGCTATCGCAAAATAAAAGATGATCTCGATCAATTCGTCGGCATAAGCATCGGCCGGCAGATCGGATCCCGTGATATACGGAAGTACCGCCAGTGAGATAACCAGCGCCGTGAGCAAGCCTCCCTGCAACCCGAACCACGTTGCCCCGATTACGATCGGGATGTAACAAAAACGGCCATGGGCCGCGTGTATCCAATGAACGTGGCCAAAAAACGGCTCAATCAACCATCCGTAATGGATTCCGACCGTCACCGCGATCACCCCCGCAAGAACGTACAGCTTCGTGATGTTCTTTTCAGGCTTCCACATGGTTCAAACTCTCACCGAACTGAGGACCGGTAGCTGACATGATATCGTGTTCTTTGCCCGTGGACTGTACTAAGACCTTCATCGTACCCTGTTGTGACAGGACCTGACCCAGGGTCTGGTGCGGCGATCCACAAGGCATTAACTTAGAATATTCTCCACTATTATTATACGATATTGGAGAATATTCTTCATTTTTCTCAATCCAATTTCAATAAAAATATGTAAGTCGTTATGCCACAATATGCCACATGGATTGGCACCCCACTTGATTGAGCATTACAATGATGGCTACTGGAAAAGAGCAACAGAAGGAAGTACCCCGGGCATCCGGGTCTCGCCGCACACTGATATGCAGCCACCGGCACCGACTACTCCTTAATAGTGTGGGAGCTGCCCTTCTACTGCTTTCGGTCTCGGTCGCGGCTTACGCTTCGTCCGGCGATTCGCCCCAATCCGCCGACTCAGTGACGGCACTCATGAAGGTCCCACCGGGCAATCTTCCGACCTTTGATTCGCTTTTTTCTGTCGAGGACTACGTCGCGGTCGCCGTCCGGCGTAATCCCGGACTGCGTGGGGCCTACCACCGGTGGGTAGCCGACCAACGGCGGACCGGTTACGCGGGGGCGGTGCCGGATCCAATGTTTATGTACGGGCACATGTTTATGGATTTTGAGCCCACGAGCCGTCCCATGGAGCAGCGGTTCGGTCTTCAACAGTCAATCCCCTGGTTTGGTACGCTCGAGGCGAAGAAGGCGGTGGCGTCCGCTGCCGCGCACGCGTCCTTCGAGCAGTTCGACATCTCACTCCAGCGCCTGCTCTACGACGTCAAATCGGCATATATCGAATACTACTACCTCGGCCGCAACCTGCAGATCACTCGGGACAACTTCGACCTGATGACGTTTTGGGAATCGGTCGCGCGGGCAAAATACCGGGTCGGATTGAAACAGCACCCGGATCTGATCATGGCGCAGGTCGAACTCGGCAAGCTCGAAGATCGTGTACAGACGCTCGAAGAAGCCATGCTTCCCGCTGCCGCGCGCCTTCGAGCCCTCCTTGACCTTCCCGACGAAATCGATCTGCCGGTACCGGCCGCGTTACCAGTGATGGAAGCGCCGCTTGTTGCCGACTCGGTGATCGATGCGATCATACGTAACAATCCGGACATCCGCGCGCTGCGGTTTATGGTAGAGAAAGAGAAGGCGGGAGAGCGGGTGGCCCGGCGCAGTTCCTATCCGGATTTCCTGTTCGGCGTGGAATACATCGAAGTTGACGAGGCCGTCAACATTCACACCGGGCAATCCAGCGGCGATTCGTGGATGGTCACTGCCGGCATATCGCTTCCCATCTGGTTCGGCAAAAACGCCGCGGCACGGGACGAAGCTGCAGCGCGTCACCGGGCCGCCGAGTACAACCGGCACGATCTGCAAAACAGCCTCGTCGCAACGGCCCGTCAGACCCTGTTTGACTACTCTGACGCCCTGCGAAAGGTACGCCTTTACCGCGACGGGCTCGTGCCCAAGGCCGAGCAATCCCTCAATTCGCTGTACACCGCCTATCAGGCAGGTGAAACGGATTTTCTCAACCTGCTCGATACCCAGCGACAACTGCTTGCGTTTCAGCTTACGCTTGCCCGTGAACAGGCAAATCTCGCCGCGCGCAGAGCGCAGTTGGAAATGATGGCCGGCACGGATTTGAAAGTCTACGAACAGGATTAGTCGATAAAAAGGAGTCACCGATGAAATCAGTCAAATGCATCGTCTGTGCATCGATCTGGGTACTCAGTCTGGCTTCCATTGGATCGGCCGATGAATCGAGGACCGACTCACTGCAACTGAGAAACCAGACACACTGCCCCGTTATGGGAGGCAAAATCGACAGTACCGCGTACACCGATATTCAGGGTCAGCGCGTGTACCATTGCTGCCCCATGTGTTCGGAGAAGCTGAAAGCCGATCCTGACAGCTACTTCAGGAAGGCCGCCGAATCCGGAATCGTATATGAGAACATTCAGACGACATGCCCGGTATCCGGCACCGCGCTGGAGGACAAATCCATCACCACGTATTTTGAAGGCCGCCGACTGTTCTTCTGCAGCGACACGTGTCGCGACGATTTCTTGAGCGATCCCACACCTCGCCTCAAAAAGATGAACGAGAGCAAGGCCGATGCCGCCGTCGATTCGAAGAAAGAACCTTCGGACGATCGCGCCGGTCATGGGCATTGATCGGCCCTGACGCATTGCGCATGAAGGGAATTGGCCGTGGATAACAATACCGAGAAACGACCTTTTTGGCACGCGTTCGTGCCGGGCAGTCGACGGATGCTTCTTTTGGTGGTGGTCGTAGCTGCTGCGGCGTTTTTCCTCGGCCGCCTTGCATCCCACTCAGACGAATCCAGCCGCGCTGTGTCCGCGAACGGCTCGACCACGCAGACATCCCCGGAATCTGCGGTGTGGACCTGCTCCATGCACCCGCAGATCCAGTTGCCCAAGCCGGGCAAATGCCCGATCTGTTTCATGGATCTCATTCCGGTTGACGCGGGCGGCGACGGCGACACTGATCCGGGCCGCATACGCATGTCTGAGACGGCCGTAAAGCTGGCCGACATCCGGACAACCCCGGCCGTTCACTCGGCAGCCGAACGGACCGTCCGCATGCCGGGCAAACTCACCTACGACGAGACTCGCGTTGCCTATATCACTGCCTGGGTACCCGGACGGCTCGACCGATTGCTGATCGATTTCACGGGAGCCACCGTGGAGAAACACGAGCCCATGGTTGAAATGTACTCTCCGGAACTGATTGCCGCTCAGGAGGAATTGCTCCAGGCCAGAACTGCCGTGCACTCGCTCGATCAGTCCCGCAGTTCGGTTCTCAAATCGACGGCGGAAGCAACCCTCGCATCGGCACGAGAGAAACTGCGCCTGTTCGGTCTCACAGACAAACAAATCTCCGACCTGGAAGATGCGGGCAGTGTTCCGGAGCGCCTCATAATCCGTGCACCCGCAGCCGGGGTCGTGATACAGAAAGAAGCCAGGGAGGGAATGTACGTCACCACCGGGACGCGGATTTACACAATCGCCGACCTGTCAACTCTCTGGGTCACCTTCGAGGCATATGAATCCGACTTGCCCTGGTTGAAGAAGGGACAGCAAGTCGCATTTGAATCTCCGTCCTTTCCCGGAGAGACCTTCAACGCGGAGATCGATTTCATCGACCCTGTCGTTGATCCCAAAAGCCGCACCGTGGACGTACGCGCCGTGGTGCCGAATGACCGGGGCCGTCTGAAACCCGACATGCTGGTCACCGGTATTGTACGAACATCGATTACCGCCGGCGCGGCAACGTCCGTTGCAGGATTCGCCCCCGGGGTGAATCAGCCCGGCGCCGATGCCCCGCTGCTCATTCCGTCGACAGCGCCCCTCATCACCGGTAAACGCGCCATCGTCTATGTGCGCGTGCCGAGTGACGACGGTGTTGTCTTCGAGGGTCGTGAGATTACTCTCGGCCCACGCGCGGGTGATTTCTATATCGTACGGTCCGGGCTCCACGAAGGCGATCGGGTGGTCACGAACGGCGCCTTCAAGATCGACAGCGAGATGCAGATCCAGGCCCGCCGAAGCATGATGTCTCCGCCGGAGAATGACAGTGCGCCGATGCGTGATCATATACACGACAGCAGCCACGCCTCCCGGACGGCAAGCCGGCCGAAGCCGTATCGGGCAGGAGACGCGCCGCGCCTCACCACGTCGGGCGAAGCGTTAGAAGCTCTTTCTCCTCTCTACGATGCCTATTTCGAGGTTCAGATGGCGCTCGCTAACGACGATTTGTCGTCGGCAACGGTGACCTTCGACTCACTCGGGGCTGCAGTCGATGCGATACAGGCGAACATTTTCCGCGGAGAGCCGCACTCACGGTGGACGATTCTCTCCCGGCGTCTCGCCGACGCATCACAGGCCGGCGCGGCAGCCGGCGATATCGCCGCGGCACGTGACGCCTTCTACCACGCGTCACTGGCAGTTATAGAATTGCACGATACCTTCGGCCACGCCGGCGAAAGTCCGTTCTATCTGACATTCTGTCCTATGGCCCGAGACAATGCCGGCGCGTATTGGCTTCAGGAGGAGAACATCGTCTGGAATTCATTCTACGGAGACATGATGCTGCGCTGCGGGGAGATCAAGTCCGAACTGCCCGGTCAGGCGGTGACGGAGTGAACCTATGACACCGCCCGTCCAGCCACCGGAAATCGGTCGGCCGTCTCCCATAGACCGCGTCCTGCGTTACTGCCTTGAAAACAAACTGGTTGTCGGGCTGATCACAGTCGTTATCATCGCGTGGGGAATCATGGTCGCTCCATTCGATTGGGATATCGCCGGCCTGCCGCGTGACCCGATCCCGGTCGACGCCATCCCTGATATCGGCGAGAATCAGCAGATCGTGTTCACCGAATGGGCGGGACGTTCGCCGCAGGACGTCGAAGACCAGATTACCTATCCTCTTACCGTTTCCCTGCTCGGAATTCCGGGTGTCAAGACGATCCGAAGCTACTCTTACTTCGGCTTCTCGACCATCTATATCATTTTCAAGGATGACGTCGAGTTCTATTGGTCGCGATCCCGCGTCCTCGAAAAACTCGCCTCGCTCTCACCCGGCATGCTTCCCTCCGCGGTGCAGCCGACCCTCGGACCCGATGCTACCGCCCTCGGCCAGGTTTTTTGGTATACACTGGAAGGTCGTGACCGCGACGGCAATCCTACCGGCGGCTGGGATCTCCACGAGCTGCGCTCCATTCAGGACTGGACCGTCCGATACGCACTGCAATCGGCCGATGGCGTCTCCGAAGTCGCGTCGGTCGGCGGCTTCGTGCAGGAGTACCAGATTGACGTTAATCCCGATGCCATGCGCGCCCACGATGTTACCCTTACCGATATATACAACGCCGTCCGTGCTTCCAATATCGATGTCGGTGCGAGGACCATCGAAATCAACCAAGTCGAATATGTTATTCGCGGTCTCGGATTCATTGAAAGTATCGACGACATTGAACAAACGGCCGTCAAGCAGTCCGGCCAAATCCCGCTCCGTGTGATGGACGTCGCTTCGGTCACACTCGGACCGGCGATGCGTCGCGGCGCCCTTGACAAGGGAGGCGCCGAAGTTGTCGGCGGTGTCGTTGTCGTCCGTTTCGGGGAAAACCCCCTTGCCACCATCAAAAACGTCAAAAAAAAGATCGAGGAAATATCCCCGGGCCTGCCGAAAAAGACACTCCCCGACGGACGTACCTCGCAGGTGACCATTGTCCCGTTCTACGACCGCACCGGCCTCATCTACGAAACTCTGGGGACACTCAATACTGCATTAGTGGATGAAATGCTGGTCGTCATCATCGTGGTCATCGTTACCGTAATGCACATGCGCAGCTCGGTGCTCATTTCCGCAATGCTGCCGCTAACCGTGTTGATGACCTTCATCGGTATGAAGGTATTCGGTGTCGACGCCAATATCGTGGCGCTCTCCGGCATCGCCATCGCCATCGGGACTATTGATGACATGGGGATCATCATATGCGAGAACATTCTCAAGCATCTTGATGCGGCGCGGCCGGGGGAGAGCCGGCTCGAAGTGATCTACCGGGCGTCATCAGAAGTCGGAAGCGCCGTCCTGACGGCGGTCGCCACGACTGTCGTGTCGTTTCTTCCCGTCTTCACCATGGAGGCCGCCGAAGGCAAGCTTTTCAAGCCGCTCGCATATACCAAGACGTTCGCACTCATCGCGTCCGTCATCATCGCGCTGACTATCATTCCGCCGTTCGCGCATGTCCTGTTTAGGCGATCCACGCACTCGCTCAGGAGGGGCAGCTGGCGGGCGATTGGTCTCGGACTCGGTGGGATGATTGCGATCGCGTTTTCACTGTGGCTGACCGGAATCGCCCTGCTCCTGGCCGCTGCCTACGCTGGCTTCCGTGACCGGCTTCCCGGTATGCTCCAAAAGACGTCGTCGATCTGGATTAATTACGTCGTTGTGGTCCTGATCGCGTGGATTCTGGCGGACCACTGGGAGCCATTTGGCGTCGATGCGGGCACACTGGTGAACTTCATTTTTGTAGCCGTGCTGTTTGGAGGCATACTGCTGGTATTCCAGCTGTTTATCCGGGTCTACGAACCAATCCTCCGCTGGTGTCTTGCACATAAGGCGCTCTTCCTGTCACTCCCCGCGGCGCTCGTGTTGCTTGGGGCCACCATCTGGCTTGGGTTCGGTTCACTTTTCGGATGGCTGCCCTCATGGGTGCTTTCGTCCCCGCCCGTAGTGGCCGTCAGCCACGCCTTCCCCGGCATCGGCAAGGAGTTTATGCCCGATCTCGACGAAGGGTCTTTTCTATGGATGCCCACGACCATGCCGCATGCGTCCATAGGTGAAGCGCTCGATGTTCTGCAGCACCAGGACATGGCTTTCCAGAGCATTCCGGAAATCGAGTCTGTTGTCGGCAAACTCGGACGCGCGGATTCGCCGCTGGATCCGGCGCCCATCTCCATGATCGAGACCGTGATCAACTACAAACCGGAGTATATCGTGGATGGCAACGGCCGCCGACTGCGCTTCGAATACGACGACGCCACAGGCGAATTCCGGCGTGGTTCGTCGGGCGCGTTGATTCCTGACGACAACGGCAGACCGTACCGAAATTGGCGCGAACACATCAAATCGCCCGATGACATTTGGCGTGAGATTGTGAAGGCCGGCAAGCTCACCGGAACCACTTCGGCCCCCAGGCTACAGCCGATTGCCGCTCGCATTGTCATGCTCCAATCGGGGATGCGCGCTCCGATGGGTGTCAAAGTGAAGGGACCGGATTTAGAGACGATCGAGCGAGTCGGCCTGGAAATCGAACGACTGCTCAAGCTCGTGCCCTCTGTCGAACCGTCGGCGGTGCTCGCGGATCGAATCGTCGGTAAACCATACCTCGAAATCGATGTCGATCGGGAGAAAATCGCGCGGTACGGTTTGAGCATCCGTCAGGTACAGGACGTTATTGAGGTCGCAATCGGAGGGAAACCGATAACCACGACCGTTGAAGGTCGCGAACGGTACCCGGTGAGAGTTCGTTACCAGCGCGAATTGAGAAACGACCTCGACGAACTCGGTCGGGTGCTTGTGCCGGCTCCCTCGGGCCCACAGATCCCGCTGATAGAATTGGCGGAAATTCGGTTCGTGCGCGGACCGATGGTGATCAAGTCCGAAAACACGTTCCTCACCGGCTACGTCATCTTCGACAAGAAACCCGGGCACGCCGAAGTGGACGTCGTCCAGGACGCACAACAGCTTCTGCGCAATAAGATTTCGACCGGGGAATTCGAGATTCCTGCCGGGGTCAGTTACGAATTCTCCGGGTCCTATGAAAACCAGGTGCGGTCGGAACGACGGCTGATGATCGTCTTGCCGCTGTCACTGGTCGTTATCTTCCTTATCCTGTACTTCCAGTTCAAACAGGTTCCTACGACATTGCTCGTCTTTTCCGGCATCTTCGTGGCGTGGTCCGGCGGATTTCTCATGCTCTGGCTGTACGGGCAGGACTGGTTTTTGAACTTCTCCCTTTTCGGCGAAAACCTCCGCCAGGTGTTCCAGGTACGGGAATTCAACCTCTCGGTAGCTGTGTGGGTCGGCTTTCTGGCGTTGTTCGGCATTGCCACCGACGATGGCGTCCTGATTTCCACATATCTTACGCAGGTCTTTGACCGCGACAAACCGGCATCCGTGACAGCGATCCGCGAAGCGACCGTCGAGGCAGGGAAGAGGCGCATTCGCCCCGCTCTCATGACGGTGGCTACCACGATTCTCGCGCTGCTTCCGGTCCTGACCTCAACGGGCCGCGGCTCAGATATCATGGTGCCGATGGCCATCCCGTCTTTCGGTGGCATGACCGTGGTCCTGATTACCGTGTTTACCGTACCGACGCTCTACTGCCTGCTTGCTGAGATGCGCTTGAAACGGTCGCAGCGCTCGACTTCCGGCCCGACCGAATGAGATCGGGCCACGGAAAAGACCCCCCTGAGCGCCGGCGGGAGATCACCGGACGGCAGTGAACGGATCGGTGTGCAATGTGGACCATTGCAATCCACGCGTGACACGCCCGGTTCGGCCCCTATATCGACCCGCACCGCGTTCCATACGTTCATCCGGGCATCGAATGTCAACGCGGTGCCTGTGGCGAATACATCGCCGGCCCTTTCTCGCCGTGCCCCGAGGCGCCATCTCTGTCCTGTCTTCGGCAGGACAGCGGAAAGATATCGCGATGCCGAAGTATGTCATTGAACGGGAAATGCCCGGAGTGGGAAGCCTCTCGGCAAAAGCACGCAGCGGGTGCACAGCTACGTCACCGACGACAAAATTTACTGCGTGTACATTGCGCCGAATGAGGATCTGCTGCGCAAGCACGCGACCCCAGTCGGTTATCCGGCCAACCGTATATGCCGGGTTCGCTCTATCATCGATCCCACTTCCGCGGAATAGCGGTGGAGCTCACCGGCCGATACCATCGTACCGATAGACGGAAAGGGGCCTGGTCAGCGGCCTTCCGCCGCCCCCTTCAACCGGGGAGACAACTTCTACATGTTCTGCTCGTCCGCCGACGGACCATAGAGCGCCGGGACAGCCACATCGTTCATCCTGAGATAGACCGTGAGCTGCGCCCGGTGATGGATCAGGTGATTGAAGACGAACGACCGGAGCACGGCCGCGCGCGGCATGGTAAAATACACGTGGCCGCTACTCAGCAGGGACCACGGCTTCTGAAACTCTTCGTCGCTCGTAGCCGAAATCGCCTTCCGGGCGGCCTCTACGTTTTCGTCGAATATCTTCACCAGCTGGTCAGCGGATTGCGCGCGAGGGGCTCTAACCGGGTTGCCTCCCTGAGCGACGTCAAACGAATCCTGTTGAAGTGTCAGGGGCGTCCAGGAGGGAAGATTTGCCACGTGGCTGGCAAGGTCTTGCATCGTGAGCGACTTCACGTGCGGTCGCCATCCGAACTTGTTCTCTGGAACGCGTTCGAGCGTTTTTCTGGTATTGGCCATCTCATGATCAAACTCTGCAAGAAACACATCGCGCAAAGCCATCGGGGACTCCCAGTCGTAATGTTTTTTCAATCCAATCAGAAGTCAGTCACTGTGGAGCCGGGATGCCAACCCGCACAATCGACTCTTCCGATACCCACTGCAAAGCGGGCACATTCCACAATCGCGATGTGTCAAAGATACCGAAACGCCATGTCTCGTCCATCACTTTCCGCGGTTCGCTCCGGCACTTGATATTCTCCTGTCCGGTTTTTGCACTAAGGTATTGTCTTTCAGAAGCATACTGGACCGGCGAAACGAAGTTCGAAGCTTGGTCGGAGTCGCTCTGGACCGCCTGCCTCTCCCGTGACAATCCATCTCACCCTTGACCTTGCTCGCGCCGTTACCAGCGGTTATGTTATCACGCGATCCGGCAAATCACAATGGGACGTACAGAATCCGATTGCAGGGCGAGTGCGGCGGCCGTTATTGAGAGGCATCGATATCATGACAAACGATAGCACCGCACGATCGTGGACGTGGTCGGCACTGTCTTTGTCTGCGCTCTTCGTCATTGCCCGTTTTGTTGGACTTGACGCCGACCCGCCGGCCATGTTCCAGCGACTCGGTCATGCACTGGTTACCGATCCGTACTACTACACCTGGTTCGCCCGCAATGCCGTCCTCTTCGGCGACTGGGACCCGCTCAACTACGACCGCTATGCAATATTCGGCCACTCCATCGTCTCGGTTGTCGCGTATCTCGTCTTCTCGGTCGCGGGGGTATCGAGAATCACGGCTCACGTGACGAGCCTGATCCTCAGTTTGACGGGTATGGCCCTGTTCGCAGCCGCCTTCTGGAGTTCGCTCACTCGCGGCGGTCGTGGCCTGCTTGTTCTGCTGCTGAGCTCGAACGTCTTTTTGTTTTATTACAGCAGATACCCACTTATGGAAAGCGGCCTGTTGTTTTATGCGGGCCTGCTCAGTCTCGTCTTCTTTCGCTCTGGAGACCGAGGATGGGGTCAGCTGCTCACGGGATTGGTGATTGCACTCACCGCACTCACCGGCAAGCTGCTTGGCGCTATGCTTCTTGCGCCGGTAATCGTCGCAATTATCACTCGCGGGCCGGGCTGGAGCCCCGCCGCCCTGGCCAGAGTTGTCTCAGGCTCCGCCATTGGCCTGGTTGTCTACGTCATCGTCTTCTGGGGCGGGTCACCCGCAGGACTTATGGATTACCTCGACGAAGTGCGCGCCACGGTGGCGTCCGATGGCAGCACGTCGCTCGCCGGGCTTTTCACCAGCCTCGTTAGTTACTGGGCAAACCCGACGATTGTCCGATTCCAGTCGGCGTTGATTGCGGCTGCAATGCTGGGCGGTATCGCAACAGCACTGTCTCCACTGCGCCGTCTGAAGGAAGACAACGGTATCACGGCCTATAATATCACCTGGATTATCGTTGCGACCGTCATTCTGTCGCTCCCCGAATGGCGACCGGCACGGCATATGATCTTTGTCCTGCTCCCCGTGTGCTGGCTCGCGGCCACGACTCTCGGCCGGGTGATCGCCGGAGAGAGCCCGCCGATTGACCGAGCGGCTCGATGGCGCTGGTTACTTGTCTGGATCATCGGTGTGTCGCTGATCGCCGTGATCGTCGGCCAGTTCAGTGACGTCGGCAGCGGTCGTCTCCTGTTTGGACGTTTCTGGTTACTGATTGTCGCGGCCGCATCCGCTTTGTCGGCCGTGCTGTGGTACGTCGGGAAGCGCCCCCCTGTCGGTCACCCCTCGCGGTTCTCTCGAATTGTCGCGGCTCTTGTGGCTGTGGTGATCGTGATCCAAAGCGCTTGCTATGTGGCGAGGGGACTCGGAACACTTCGCTACGAGATGTGTGACCTCAGCCGGGATCTGGCTCAGTTGCTGCCGGAGTCAGCCGTTCTTGCCGGACCCAATGCCCCCGCTCTCACCATCGACAATCGGCTCCGGGGAATCCTCGAATTCCTTGGGCCGCGCCCTCCTGACCGTTACGTGTTTCAGAAAAACGGCGTTACGCACGTCGCAATCGCTCCCTCGCGCTGGAACTGGCTCAGAGAGCACACTGCCGTCAATGACAGCGGCCCGAATGTCTTCAACAAAACCGTGCGCGGCTCGGCTATCCAGTTCCGACGCCTTTCCCCGGCAGGGGATTCCCACACCACTCTCGATAGTATGATTGACGCGTTTTACGTCGGGAACAGCGTATCCGCTCGAGCGTTGATTGACCGGCTGCTGGCGCGCTACCCGGATAATCTCCTGCTGCAGCAGTTTGAGGTCAATGTGTACTATCTGTCGAGGAATCTGCCGGGGACACTCAGCGCAATCGCGCAGTTGAGCGAGCGCTACCCCGACAATTACGACGTGCAGTATGGCTGTGCGATGATGGCCGTGCGCCTGTATCGGGTAAGTAGCAACGTTTCTCTGCTGCAATACGCGGAGCAGTACCTCGACCGGGCCAACCGCCTCGACCCGCCCGAACCCATCAACCTTCAACGGCTGCAGCAAATCGTATCCGGGGGATAGGACCGCTCAGAACGGTCCACCTCTTGTCTTTTGCACCCCATTTTGTTATGTTTCCGGCATGAGTGATCTGCTGCACGATCCAGCCTCCGGACAGCCGCTTGACATGGCGGCTCTTATGGCCCCTCTGGAGCAACTTCGGGATTGCACCTGCTGTCCACGCAACTGCCACGCTGATCGGTTTGCCGGCCGTCTCGGCTTCTGCCAGAGCGGAACAGGTTTCGACATCGGCTCCATATGCGCCCATCGCGGCGAGGAGCCCGTCCTTTCGGGGACACATGGAATCTGCAACATTTTCTTCAGCCGCTGCAATATGCAATGCGTCTACTGTCAGAATTACCAGATCAGCCGCCGGCAGGGAAGTATCGAACACGAGTGGGTATCCCTGCCCGATATCATACGCCGGATCGAGTCCATTCTTGATCGCGGCTCCCACGCTGTGGGATTCGTTTCCCCGTCACATTTCGTCCCGCAGGTGCGCGTCATAGTGAACGCGCTCAAAGCGCGTGGTCGTTCGCCGGTGTTTGTGTTTAACACGAGTTCCTACGACAAGGTCGAGACGATCAAGTCATTCGACGGTGTGATCGATGTCTGGCTGCCCGACTTGAAGTATCTCGATGAACCGCTTGGCCGCGCCTACTCCGACACGCCCGATTATCCGCGGATCGCTTGCGCCGCCATTAAGGAAATGTTTTTCCAGAAAGGCAGCAGTATTCGACTCGATGAAAACGGCTGCATTACATCGGGGATGATCATCCGCCACCTCGTGCTGCCGGGACGGATCGAGAACAGCAAACAAGTCCTCCGGTGGATCGCCACCGAACTGTCGCCGACCGTGCACGTATCGCTCATGTCGCAGTACCACCCCACACCGCCGGTCGCTCATCACAAACGTCTGGGGCGGACTGTGACGGTCGAAGAATACAACGAGGTCCTCGCCGAGTTCGATCGGCTGGGCTTCTACCGCGGCTGGGTTCAGGAACTTGACAGTCCGGATCACTACCGGCCGGACTTTACATACGATCACCCGTTCGAGCGATAACCCCCCCAGCCGGCTCGGGGTCGGTTCCTGGCCGAGTGTGCTGTTCGTCACGTATATGCGATCGCCTGCAGGGCTGACAAGGAGGAGACGCAGTGCCCGTTTACATATCGCTTCTTCGCGCCGTCAACTTGCTCGGGCATAATCGTATTTCGATGGCCCGGCTCAGGTCTCTGCACGAATCGCTCGGATTCACCGACGTGACTACGTATATCCAGAGCGGCAATGTGGTATTCCGATGCACGCGGCGCCGGACTGCCTCGATTGCCCGAACAATCGAGAAAGCGATTAGTAACGAGGAGGGACTGACGGTTGCGGTGACTGTTCGCACTGCCGCCGAATTAGCTGCGACCATTGCGCACAATCCGTTCGCTGCGATCGGACCAGACCAAACACGATTCCTCCACGTGGCTTTTCTTACGGCTGTCCCCGAAGCGGCCCGGCAGAAAGCGCTCGACGGCGATCGGTTCGCACCGGAACGCTTTGCAATCCGCGGGAGCGAAATCTACCTGTATCTGCCCAACGGCGTTGCCCGCACCAAATTGTCCACCGCCTATTTCGAACGCACGCTGAAGGTGACCGCCACCGTCAGGAACTGGAGAACCGTGTGCACGCTGCACGACCTCGCCTCGAAATAACACCACTCGCCGATCGTCTGTTTGTCGCCTGCTATCCGGGTTTCTTCTTGGTCAGCACTTTTATCAGGCAGTGACCGATCAGCCACAGAATCGCCGCCCAGGCGACAATCATGAAAACCCAGCCGCCGGTTGTCATCGTCATGATGCGACCTCCTCTCGATTCGCACGGCGTTTCCATGCCCGGTAAACCATATAGCAGATGATAATGAACAGCAGCAGCATGACCCCGCGTGCGAACCAGCGGACCGGCAGGTGCTCACCCGGTACGCCCTGCATCAGCAGTGTCGGGACCGCTTCCAGAACGATCCAGTTCACCATGATGAAAAGCAGGTACAGGGGCGTTATGTACTTGATGACAAGTCGAAACATCCGGGGTACAGTCACCTCGGCCCCTCGGGTGATCTCGTTCCAGCCTTCTTCGATTCCGAACAACCACGCGAAGACGATTACTTCAAAAAGCGCGAACACCACCAGTCCGAATGTCCCAACCCAGTAATCCATCTCATCAAGGAAGCCGCCGCTGAACATAAACACCACGAATTGAATGGGAATCAGTGTCATCAGCGCCAGCGCGCCCACCGCCTTTTTGTGCGTCAGGTCGAACTCCTCCTTCAGAAACGCAATCAACGGCTGTGACATGGCCACTGACGACGTGATTCCCGCGAAGAACAAAAGCAGAAACCACAAAAACCCGAACACCTGCCCCATCGGGATCATCGAGAATATGATCGGCATCGAAACAAATCCCAGATCATACGAGCCACGAGCGGCGATCTCCTGCGTAGTCGCTAACCCGAAAAAGGCGGCGGCAATCGGTATCGCAATACTGGCCCCGAGAACCACTTCGACTCCTTCGTTGATCGATGCCGTGGCAAGTCCGCCCAGCGCAATATCTTCGTTCTCGCGGACATAACTGGCATAGGTCTGAATCAGTCCCGATCCGAGACTCAGCGTAAAGAAGATCTGCCCGGCGGCCGCCAGCCACACCTTCGGTGACGACAACTGCGACAGGTTGGGATTCCATATAAACGCAAACCCGCTCTCGACAGTCCAATCGGGATGATTGACAGGGTCCGGTGTACCCACCCATATCACCCGGATCACAAGAATGATCGCGAACAAGATCAGCGCCGGCATGGCGATCAACGCCAGCCGCTCGATACCCTTGGATACCCCCCGGTACAACACGTAGAAGTTGATACCAAGCGTCAACAACAGAAAACCGTATGCGGGGAGAATGCTTGTGAAGTACCCATCCCCATTTCCCTGGTAGCTGGACAGAAAATGCCGCATGCCCGTTAGCGATTCCTGATCGAAGTACGTGCCCGCAAGAGAGAAGAAGCTGAATCCCAGGGCCCATGACTCGACGTAAACGTAGAATATCATGGTTGCCAGCGACAGGAATAGCCCCAGTGCGCCAAGGTATTTGGCCAACGGATGCTTCCACATCACATGAAACATCCCGGGTGTGCTGCCGTGACCGAATCTCCCGCCGTATCGGCCCATACCCCACTCCACCCACATGAGCGGGATACCGAGCAGAAGCAGGGCCACAAAGTAGGGGATCATAAAAGCGCCGCCGCCGTTTTGAGCGGCTTGAACCGGAAATCGCAGAAAATTGCCCAGACCTACGGCGTTGCCGGCCATCGCCAAAATCAGACCGATTTTGGTGGCCCATCGTTCCCGATGCTGCATACTACCTCCACGTCCGCATGCGTATCTTGTGCGAGCATCAACTCTGCTGAGGGAATGTTTTCTGTCGTGGTCAGATCCCGGCCGCCGATGAGCCGTCGCGTCGGCTTCAAAGCTTTCGCCTGCCGGTTGATCGCAGGTAATTTCCGAATCCGGCGGGCCCTGCGCCACATGAATTTTCGGAGCCAGGTCAAAAAGGTGCACCCGCCGACGCCGGCGTTCCCGCTTTCCCGGTTCTGGAACTCTCATCCACTAAGTCCTGTTTCTGGGAGATATCCCGCGGGCGGTCCACCCGCTCAGATCCTGAGAACCGGAAACAACCGTTTAATCGGTACGTAAGGAGAACTTCTGTGGCTGAGAAGAAAGTCATTGCCGTTATCGGGGCCACCGGGGCGCAGGGCGGCGGCCTCGTGCGCGCCATCCTCGCCGACCCCCACGGCGAATTCACCGCCCGTGCCATCACCCGCAATCCGGAATCGGACAACGCCCGCGGGCTCTCGGCAATGGGCGCTCAGGTTGTGGCCGCCGATATCGACAACCCTGCCTCAATCGAAAAAGCTTTCACCGGCGCCTACGGGGCCTTCTGTGTCACGTTTTTCTGGGACCACCTTTCCCCGGAGAAAGAGAAATTGCACGCGAAAACGATGGCCGAAGCCGCCCGCGCCGCCGGCCTCAAACACGTGATCTGGTCCACGCTCGAGGATACCCGGCGCTGGGTGCCGCTCGATGACAACCGCATGCCTACCCTCATGGAACGGTACAAGGTTCCGCACCTTGACGCCAAGGGCGAAGCTGACCGCTACTTCATTGAGTCCGGCGTTCCCACCACACTGCTCTTGACCTCCTTTTACTGGGACAACCTGATACACTTCGGGATGGGGCCCAAACCCGATCAGTCCGGCACGCTCACCTTCACGCTCCCGATGGGCCGCAGCAAACTGCCGGGGATAGCGGCCGAAGATATCGGCAAGTGCGCATACGGCATTTTCAAGGCAGGACAGCCCGTTATCGGGAAGACAGTCGGCGTCGCCGGCGAACACCTCAGTGGCGAAGAGATGGCGAACGCGCTGGCGCGCGCGCTCGGTCGCGACGTGCGCTATAACGAGGTCGAACCTGCCGTGTACCGCAGCTTCGGCTTTCCCGGCGCCGAAGACATCGGCAATATGTTCCAGTTCAAGCGGGACTTTGAACGCGAGTACAGGGCCCCGCGCGATGTCAATCGCAGTCGCGAACTGAACCCCGACCTGCAAACGTTTGACGCCTGGCTGCAACACCACAAGGAACGCATTCCCATCTCCTGAACAAGGCGGTGATGTATCGCGTGGTCCGACAAGCCGCCGATCGGGATGATCCTTCTGGCTTCATTTCCGTTGCAGCGTGGATTGCAAAAGTCTATATTTGCAGCGTGCATGCCGGAATTCCTGAACGAGCGGCTCATCCATGAACGATGACGATACCAGATCCTTTAGGGCGCTCGCGGCCGGTGCCGAAATCGGTCAGTACCGACTCGCGCACCGCCTCGGATCGGGCGGGATGGGCGAGGTCTATCTTGCACGCGACGCGAGCCTCGACCGCGACGTCGCGGTGAAGTTCCTCTCGATCGAGCTCGCCCGCCACACCGAGTCCCGGCTCCGCTTTCTTCGCGAGGCCCAGGCGGCGGCCCGTCTGTCACATCCCAACATTGTGACTATACACGAAGTCTCCGAACACGACGGGCGACCGTTCTTCGTGATGGAGCACGTCGACGGCCGTTCCCTCGGCGCGTACGCCGCCGACCGGCAGCTCCCTGTCAGTGAATTCCTCGACCTCGCCGTCCAGTTGTGCGACGCCGTGCAGGCCGCCCACGCCGGGGGAGTGGTCCACCGAGACATCAAACCGTCAAACATCCTCGTCGACAACGGCGGCCGCGTGCGCATTGTCGACTTTGGACTCGCGGCGGTCGCCGGTGTCCAGCCGCTCACGAAAAGCGGGTCGACCCTCGGCACCATCGGTTACATGTCCCCTGAACAAGTGTACGGCCGCGACGCAGATCATCGCAGCGATCTGTTCTCCCTCGGCATCGTCTTCTACCAATTGCTGACCGGCATGAATCCGTTCGCGCGGGATTCCGAAGCCGCCACGCTGCACGCGATCGCACACGATGCGCCGCCGGCGCCATCGACCATTCGCGTCGAAATCCCCCGGTCGCTCGATTCCCTCATTCTCCATATGCTCGAGAAGGAGCCTGTCCGGCGTAGCCAATCGGCGGTCGAGATACGAGATGCACTGACTAGTACGCACGACGAAGTACCATCGCCCCGCCGACAGCCGTCATCACCGTCGGTCGCAGTATTGCCCTTTGTCAATCTCAGTTCGGACCCGGATCAGGCGTACTTCTGCGATGGCGTCGCCGAAGATATTATCGGCGACCTCAATCACGTTCCGGGACTTCGGGTCGTGGCCCGCACCTCCGCGTTTGCGTTTCGCGGCCATACCGGAGATATCAGGGACGTCGGGCGGAAGCTGGGCGTCACGCACGTGGTTGAAGGCTCCGTGCGCAAAGCCGGGCAACGCGTGCGAGTAACAGCCCAGTTAATCGAAGTCGCCGAGGGTTACCAGCTCTGGTCGGAGCGCTACGACAGGGAACTGTCCGATATCTTCGCCATTCAGGACGATATCTCTCGCGCTATCGTCGAAAAACTCAAGCTGGAACTGGAGAGATTACTGTCGTCGCAGCGCGGACCACAGGACGTACCGATTGAGGCCTACCAGTTGTACAGCCGGGCGCGCCATGAAATGAACCTGCGTTCCGCTGACAGTCTCCGAAGAGCCCTGAGCTACCTCCAGCAATGTATCCGTCTGGCCCCGGCCTATGCCCCCGCGCGGTGCGGGTTGGCCGACGCATACTTCCTGCTGTATGCATATGACTACATGACGCCGCGCGACGCGATCTCGTATGCCCGCACCTCGGCGCAGCGCGCACTCGAACTAGATGATCGGCTCGCCGATGCCCACGCAACCCTGGGAGGAATTCTGACCTACTACGACTGGGCATGGGCCGATGCCGAACAGACTTTTCTCCGCGCCCTTGAGCTCAGCCCTGGACATGCCGTTGCCCACCAATGGTACGGCGAACTGCTGTCGTTCGTCGGACGCACCGAAGAAGCCGCTCATCATCTGGACACCGCGCTCCAGCGCGATCCTCTGTCGGTCGTATCACTCACGATGTCCGGCTGGCATCATGTCCACACCGGGCAGTACGACCGCGCACTCGAGTTCCTGGAAAAAGCAGTGGCTCTCGGAACGGCCAGCGATTTCACGCATGCGCTCGCCGGTTTCTGTTACTTCTCCACAGGCCACGTCGAGAAGGGTCGGGCCCAGTTCGAGCGCAGTCGAGCCGTGTCAGGATCAAGCGCTATGAGTCTCACCACGCAGGCGCTCGCCTTTGAACGCCTTGGCGATCTCTCGCACGCGCGACTGGCGCTGGACCAACTGCTGGCCCGTCAAGCCGATGAATATGTGTCACAGCCGTATCTCGCGGCGTTGTATCTTCTGCTCGGACACGAAGATATGGCGGTGGCGTGCCTCCAGGAGGCGCTTCGGCGGCGAGACGCCGAATTGATGCTTATGGCTGTCATGCCGTACTACGACTGCGTGCAGAAGAATCCCCGCCTGGGACCGCTGCTGGCCGTTCTGGGATTGCCGAATCCTCACGTCGCGCGGGATAACCGCTCTCAACGGCACTGATTGCCCCTTTGGAATGCCGTCAACGCGGTCACTATGACCATGCCCCGCATCCCGTTGTCAATCCGGCTTGGCTGTCTCATCGCCGCACCCCGAACGATCTGGCGCCTCGACCTGACTTGATTCGCGTGCGAAATGCAGCTTGACGACAGGACTGCCGAGTCGTATATACTCGAATCACTTCTCGCTGTGTGCCGGCGTTTCCGGCCACGTATCATCTCGGAACATCTGAATACGAAGGCATGTCATGGCCTCTAGCCGCAATACGATTTGGACAGTCGTTTTTGCCGTCATCATTGTCCTGATGGCTGCGGAAATCGCCCTGCTGATCAATGAAAACCGCGATCTGAAGGCATCGCTGGATGAACTCACCGCCATGTTTGAACCCCTGGCCGCTGACCAGCGACTTCCCGCACTGTCGGGCGAAGACGTAAACGGCATGCCGTTTAGCCTCCGCTACAGTATCGAATCTCCGACAACCGTGGTCCTGTGGTTTTCTCCTTCGTGCGACGCATGTGAAGGGAATCTTGATTTCTGGAATAGTCTCTGCAACCGGTATGCCTCGGAAAACCTGCGTTTTATTGCATTGTGCGCAGGCACCGCCGATGAGGCCCGGACATTCGCGAACGCGCATGCGATGCCCTATCCGGTTGTGGCCGTCACGGACAGCCGATTGCTCGACGCTTACCGCGGGCACGTCCTGCCGCAAACAGTGGTGGTATCGCCCGATGGAATGGTGCTGCAGGCGTGGCCGGGCACGCTCGAACCGGACGCACAGAACGAGATCATACGAGCCGTCGAACGCATCCGGACCGGTAGTCCGGTCGTGCAGTGAAATCAACTTTGCAGGGGGCTGTAACCGATGCTCGAAAGGAGGTGAATGAGCATGAAGCTGTTGAGAGCGCTGGTCTTGACGCTCGCACTGGTGATGGTATTCCTCGGCGCATTTACCATCACGGCGCCTACGAAGGTCGAAGCCGCCCGCTGCTGCTGGGTGATGGTGTGCACCACGACACCGCCGATCGTCTGCTGGGAAGTGTGCAGACCGTGCCCGAAGTTGTAGCCCGCTATTGAATCGGTTTCGGACTGATGATTGTCAACGCAAACGCCGGGCCGACGCCCGGCGTTTCGTCTTGTCTCGTTGTCACTTCCATCTTCCTGTGCGCACCGTGTGTCGCTGCCTCCAGATTCTTAGAAACCCACACTCAGTTGCAGCGCAACCAGCTCATTGTCCAACTCCTGCGAACCGATGAAGTTGTTGATCTGTACGGCCAGTTTCGTTGTGACGCGGCGATACGGATGGTACCCGAGCGCCGCCTCCAGGCGCTGCACCGGGTAGTCCCACGATTGCCGGCTGCCGTTGGAGTCGGTGAGTTTACCGGGCTCCCATCGGTCGTACCTCGCAGCCACATACCAGCCCGCGGCGAGCTTGTATGACCCTTCGATGTAGCCCGCCGTAATTCCAAGATCGGGCAGATACGGATGTTCCCAGAATGCGTGGACAACCTCGGAGTAGATATCGACATAGCCTGCCGACCAGTGCAACTCGCCGGCGAAACCGACATTGAGATAATCATCATATGCTTCGGCGGGCGCCTCACCGGAAGCATCGTATTCAACGCCCGGCAACTGGTCCGCGAATCCGCCCTCAAACAGATACGGCCCGACAAACACCGAACCCCCGACAGAGAACGCCGGACCGGCATACCAGACCAGGTGCGTCGTCACCTGCGGGATATTCTTGCGCTGTTCGATCGTTGGATAGCCGACCGATCCGGACAAGAAACCCAGTGAGTAATCGAACTGACCGACCGAGCCGTAAAACTCAACCCCTGTGTTCCAGCAGGCATCGTAGATGACGGGCAAGCCGTAGCGGCTCCGGTTTTGGCGTGTGTCGAGAAGATCGTCAACCGACCTGATTGAGTCATTTCGCCCCGGCACAAACGCCGAGTGATGGTTATACATCAAAGGCCGTCCGATAAGCGGGTTCTTGTCGCTGTAGGACCGCGATACGAATGAGCCTACGGTCGTCGGAATAAAACCGGCATTCGCATTGAGGTAGCCGCCTGCCAGTCTGCTGAAACGCGCATAGGCCGCGTAGACGGCAAACGTGTTGTTGTCCGTAATGAATTGCGTGAATACGGTCACGTCTTCGTTGACGGCGGCGTCGATAAAGGTCCGGGTGCGCAGAGAATGAAACGTCGAGAAGCCCTTGAACGTGACGTTGGTAATATCGTCTTCGGCGCTGTTTTTGGCAACCACATCGATTAATCCGGACAACTGAACGTCCGCCATCGCGGTGATACCGATCATCAGGCAACCGAAGACCAGACTGAAAAGTCTCATACCGTGCTCCTTGCGCGCAGCGATGGGGCGAGGGCGGCTGCATCGAGTGACAACCTCGGTGCTGTCGGATCGATACGCGGCATCACAATCGTGAACTGCGCCCCGGACGATTCAGCGCTCATGACCTCGATTCTGCCGCCATGTTCTTCAACGATTTTGCGGGCGATCGCGAGCCCCAGCCCCGTCCCACCCTGTTTGCCGCTCGTGACAAACGGTTCAAACAGGCGGTCGCGAATCTCTTCGCTGATCCCGGGGCCGTTGTCAGTGACGACAATTATGAACTCGTCCCCGGTTACCCTCCAGCGGACAGCAGCCGCCTGGCCCGGTTTCAACGCGTCACGGGCGTTGTTGAGCAGGTTGTCCAGCACGCGCCGGAACCGGGCAGGGTCGATACCCACCCGCGCCTCGCCGTCCCCTTCGATGGTCAAACGAATTCCCGCCGCCTGGAATGCGTCGAAATGGAATCGCCGCAACGACTCGAAATACTCTTCGAGATTCACTTCGCGAATCGCCAGTGTCGTATCTCCCGTGCTGTACGTCAGGACGTCCTGGGCCAGAGTGAGCATGCGGTCTATCTGGTCGTTGATTGTCGCACAGTACCGGCCGCGCGTGACGCTGTCTGCTCCCCGTATCTGGATCAACTCCACCGTACCCCGTATCACCCCGATCGGGTTCTTGAAATCGTGTATGATGCCGGCGGCCATTTGACCGAGAGCTGCCATCTTCTCCGATTTCACCCGCTCCTGGTGCGCCCGTTCCAGCGATGCCATATCTTCCACGATTCGTGAACGCATCCTCTCCATCTCACCGGCGAGATACCCCAGCTCATCCGATGACTTCGGCTCGATCGTGCGTTCCAGGTCGCCCGAGGCTATCTGTTCGGCCGCTCGGACGAGATGGTTCACCTGCCGACCGATGTACCGATCCGTCAACAGGTAGATGATCCCCATGGAGACTGCACCGCCGCCAAGCGCCAAAAGCACAAGGTAGAGCATGATCCGAGAGCGTATGGGGCCGACATGCTCGTCCGGTGAGCCGACAAACGCGATCACGGCATCCGACCACGAACCAGCGACGCATGAATACATGATTTCACGTCCGCCAACCCGCTCCCGGCCGCCGGGCTCCGACGATGCAAGGCGACGGAGCAGCGACGGCTGCGTTCGCATATCACGAACTAACTCGGCGTCAGTATATCCGAGCACCGCGGTGTCCCGCAGCACCACCACGTCGAGACCGGTCAGTCGCTTCAGATCCCGCGACATGGCGAATGAATACTCCTTGCCCGCCATGATCCAGCCGATCGAAATCCCGGTCTGCGCATACACGCGCCGAACAGAAAACTCAAAGACCGTGTCGTCCAGCGAAACGAACCGGAGTGGCGGAGAATTGCGCGCGTCTATCAACGCCAGCCGAAGCAGCGAACTTCCGTTGGCACCTGACGTGCCCGACATGTAAGTGATTCGTCCCGCCTCGTCTGCAAGCAGCAGTACATCGGCCCCGAGAATCTCCTGGTACACGGGGGCCTCATTGGTGATCGTCGACGAATCGCCCGTCTCTATTGCTGCCAGAAACCTCGGCGAACTCAAAACAGCATCCATTTCCTGCGCGCGCGAAAGGAAATGCGTAGATTCGTACTGCGCCAGGACCGTGCGCGCCCGGACAATCTGCTGTTCGAACAATCGAACCATGCCGGATTTCATTACGGCAGTCGTGATCATCAGTGTCGCGGTAATGAACGCAGTCATAACGGCTGCAATCAAAAGCAGATATCGCCGCGTCAGGGTCAGTCGATTGCGCACCGCAACTCCTCAATCGATCTCGACTGTTACCGTGTCGGTGGTGACGCTGAGAGTAAGCTCGCGTTCGGGTTGATTCTCCTGCCACACGTGAAGGCGATAGTCTCCCGGAGTCACCCCCGTAATCCGAAACTCGCCGCTTTCGGAGGAAACCGCGAAGTAGGGCGTGGTCAATACGTGCAGATAGGCGCGCATCGAATAGTGTATCTCGCAGAAGATTTTGACCAGTCCCGGTTTGTCAAACGTCACCGACTTGGACTTCCCCTGCGCGTACCGACCCAGGTCAAACTTCCGCGTGGTCGAGTAGGAAAACACGTTGTGGTAAAACGGATCCAGGTTGGGAAACTCCACGGTCGACCCGACCGTCACTGCCATCACGGACGGCTGAAACATCATGTCCTTCTGGGTCATGCGGCCGCCCGCCACCGGACGCACTGGCGGCAGACTGTCGCCGGTGAGATACACCACCGCATAATGCCCCGGGTCGCATCGGCAATCGGCAATCGCCGCCGGATCGCCGCCCGATACCCGCCCGCGATACCGTTCAACCGGCCGGTCGCCCGACTCGACCACCGCCGACCGGATTATCCGCCCGACCACAGTGGCCGCCCGGGCGACTGCGAACTCGCCGAACCCGCCCCCGATTGCAAGACCGATCATCAGGTAATGGAGTGTTTTCATCGCCTAACCCTATCCATAATATCGGGTTTATGGCAGGAAAGTTGAGCCGCCACTCCGGTGGCCCGGTCCCACTACCGGTCGTATTTCATTCGCCCCGCGGATGTCCTAACTGCAGGACACCGACACTTCCGTCGTCAACCCGCGTCCCACCGCCGACCCCAAAATACCGCCGAATAGACCCCCGATGACTGCCCCGCTGAAACCGTACTGGACCGGCTCCATGTTCAGCAGGTCCCGGTTCTCAGGAGCCGCTGACGCTCCAATAATCGCTCCACCCACGGCGCCGATCACCACCCCCATAATCGTGACCTCCTTGCGAGCTTCACTCGGTTTCCGGTAAGTGATCCGGCTGATGCTGTCGAGCGGAAGCACAACAGACGGAGCAACTCCGGTCACCGATGTCGGTTGAAGCCTTATGACCTTCGAGGAAAGATCAAACATGGGATGCACTCCCTGAACCGAACTACTGTCACGCATGGTTACCGTTAGTCTTGCGTCTCGGGGAGCATCCTTCATGATCCACTCATAGCAACTCCCGGTTGGGCGCGGCAGAGAATCCGCCGAAACCGAGACGCCCAGAATCAGAGCCACCACGGTCAGGGCGACCGCTTTCATCATGCACTCCTTTCGATATCAGGTGCATTGGCCTTAGGCCACCTGTGTGGCATGAACAGTGCCAACCCCGGTGCGTCCTGATCATCGTTCGTATCGTGATATGACATAGGCGGTTACACGTATCGTGGAACAGACGGGCTAGCGTCTCGGCTAGGTAGCACAGCCTCATGTGAATATCACTTACCCACTGGAACGG
The DNA here is from genome assembly GCA_034003725.1 of Candidatus Zixiibacteriota bacterium. Lineage (NCBI taxonomy): Bacteria > Pseudomonadati > Candidatus Zixiibacteriota > Candidatus Zixiibacteriota bacterium. The sequence continues at coordinate 651,142 of JAVEYB010000001.1, read as the reverse complement.
CCCCTCGATTGAAGCCTTCTTCAGGTACCTCAATGTCGTTGACCTTGCCGCAGAGGCGCGGTACTTTGGAATGGATAACAGCATCCACGACTTGGCGTCTGCTCACCCCCCTCGCACGGCGGGTGTGGGTGCGCCGCTGCTCGATCTCACCGACTCGGCGACTGTCTCACGGAAGGAATTCGTATGATCGGTATCAGAGTATACGTGATTGCGTGTGCCGCTACACTGGCGTGCGGCTTGAGCGCACCGGCGAGTGGATCCGAGTTGTCGATGGCAATTGCAGGCGGTGACCGGCCTCGCGTCTCGTCGCTCCTGTCGGAGTCCCCTGACGAACTGTACTCTACAGATGAACACGGCCGAACCCCCTTGCACCTTGCCTTGATGCATAATCAGGACTCTATCACCATGTTACTGGTTGAGTGCGGCGCCGACGTCAATGCGCTTGATTCATCCGGAGAGTCCCCTTTGCACTTTGCCGCCAGGGCCGGTCTGACTGCGGCGGCGCAATACCTTCTGGACCACGGATCAACCACACTCAACACGCCGTCAGCGGCAACGCGCGGAGGCTCTGCGGGCGGATGGACTCCCTTGCACGTGGCTGTCCGTGCAGGCAAGGTGCCGGTTGCACATTTGTTGCTGGATCGTGGCGCGGACATCGAGGCCCGTGACGGTGCACAACGAACACCTCTCATCTTGTCGGCCGAAAGCAACACTATGGACGTGGTCCGCCTGCTCGTCGAGCGCGGAGCGAACATCAACGCTGCTGCACTCCGCGGATATACGGCGCTGTTGTGGGCATCGCGCAACCGGTTTTCCGACATGGTGGACTATCTGGTCGCGCGCGGCGCGAGCATAGACTCCGCAATGCTCAATACTGCCATGCAACAGGCGATAGTAAATGGCCAAAGCTCCCTCTACGAGTACGCCCTGACATTCGGCGCCGACCTGGAGACTATCCGAACCAACGACCCGGGGTTGTTGTTTCCGGCCTGCAGCGGCGGATCCCTTGCGATCGTCCGCTCGCTGATCGAACATGGGTTTGATTTGCATCAGGTTGACCCCGATGGTTGGACTCCGCTGCACTACGCAGCGTCGGAAGGCCATACCGCGGTCGTCGACTACCTCGTCACGGCCGGTATCTCGATTAACCACCGTACCGCGTGCGGAGAATCGGCCTTCAATCTCGCCCGGCAGGAGACCTTTCCCGAAACGGCCGATCTCCTCCGCGCGCTCGGCGCAGACACCGCCGAGCCGATCTTTCCTCACCTTTCGGGGCCGTACATGGGGCAGCACCCGCCCGGCGATACGCCGGTGCTGTTTCTACCGGGGATTGTGTCGGGACACCATCGCGCCCACTCCTCCATTGCATTCTCACCCGATGGCGCTGAGGCGTACTGGACCGATATGTCTCCGCCGGAAGGCGCCGTTCGTATGTCTCGACAGATCGATGGTCGGTGGTCGTATCCTGTCAGGGCCGACTCGGGTATCGTGCGTGATCCATCCTTTTCGCCGGATGGCGCCCGCATGTTCTTCATCAGTACCAGACCGTTTGCCCCCGGAGAAGTGCCCGGCGGCGATCCCGATGTGAAGGAGGAGTACTGGTACCGGGAACGGACAGACGCAGGGTGGTCAGAACCACGCTCGGTCGGCGCGAATGTCAATCGGCTCGGCGTCCATTGGCCATGTTCTGCGGACAAGTACGGGAATTTGTATTTTTCGGAATTCTCCGAGAACATGTACTCCTCCGAACTGCGTGACGGAGCGTATCAGGAACCGGTGTTGCTCACCACGTATCTCGGAAACGAGACCCTCGTCGGCCACAGCCCGTTTATCTCCCCCAACGCAGACTTCCTGATCTTCTCGGCAGAGGAGAGGCTGAACATGTCTTTTCGGCGTCTGGACGGATCGTGGACCGACTGCATCGACCTCGGTGACACCATCAACGGAACGCGTGTAAACGGGAGTCCGAGGATAACCCCCGACAGTCGATACCTGTTCTTCCTGAGTGCGGGGCGCCGGCGGCCGTGGGGAATCTACTGGGTATCAGCGGCCTTCATCGACCGGCTCCGCGCGAAAGCGTGCCCGTCGGAGTAGTACGTGAATTCGCTCTTGTGCACCGTTCGTCCGGCGTCTAATTTGGGACCGGCAACGGCCGTGGCGCGACATAGCCGACGACGAGGCGGTTTTTTTGGCGTTACCCGAAAACTATTCCGACATTCCGGTGTTTAACGGTTGTACTGCGCCTCCGAAATTCGTCTCGGCCGGCTGCACAGTGAGCAAGAAGATACCATTGAAGAACTACGGTGGCGCGTATGTGCACCTCGGTCTCCGGGCTGAGCAGACCGACCACCTGGAGACACTTCGTTGAACCTACGCACTTTCCTGCTTCTCGTATCACCGACACTCGCCACGATGGCTTTGTTCGGCTGTTCCGGCGACAGTGAGGGCGGCAATCCGGGCGGCAATCGCCTCATGCCGGCCGTCGAAGCCGTGCAGGCACAATACGGCTCGCTTCCTCTGACGGAGCGATTGAGCGGCGTTATCAGAGCCCGTAACCAGGTCGAGATCTACCCGCAAATCTCGGCCGTTGTCGTCGAGGTCCCCGTGGAAAACGGCCACCAGATCAGGCGGGGACAGACCCTGCTCCGGCTGCGCGACAACGAATTCCGCGAGCGTCTCAAACAGGCTGAGGCCGGCTTGCGTATCGCCGAGGCTCAGGCAAAGCAGGCGGAAGCCCGTATGAAGGAGATGCAGGCTGAGCTGAATCGAGCCGAATCGCTCGCTGCGAAAAACCTGATCACCCCCACCGAGCTGGAAAGTGCCCGGACAGAAGCCATCTCTGCCGAGGCTGACTTCGAGCTGGCCAGCGCGCGCGTGGCGCAGTCAAATGCGACTGTCGACGAACGGCAGGAAGCTCTGTCCCAGACCGTCATCCAATCGCCCGTGAACGGTACCGTCGGCAACCGCAACGCGGAAATCGGCATGTTTGTCAGTCCCGGCACACGCCTGTTTACGGTCGGGCAACTCGATACCGTCCGCGCCGGAGTGGTCCTCACCGACCGTATGCTCGAATACATTAAAAGCGGCCAGCGGGCCGAGATTTTTGCCTCCGAGGGACCGATATCCGCCCGCCTGTCGCGCATTTCTCCGTTCCTGCATCCGGTGACTCACAGCACCGATGCCGAGATTGATATCCCGAATCCTGACCGCTCCCTGCTCCCCGGCCAGTTTGTGGCCGTCGACATCTTCTACGGCGAGAGCGAACAGGCGACCCTGGTTCCGCTGAGCGCCCTGTATGAAAATCCGCGCACGGGCGCGACCGGCGTCTTCATCGCGACCGATTCGCTGACCGGTGAACTCGCGGCGGTCACTGGAACCGACAATGAGGTCGCGCTCTCCAACCCCGTCTCGTTTACGTTTGTCCCGGTCGAGGTCATCGCCCGCGGTCGAATGGTCGCGGGCATCCGCGGAGTCAAGCCCGACCGCTGGGTGGTTACCCTCGGGCAGGACCTGCTGACCGGTGAGTCCTCAACCGCCCGCGTCCGCCCGGTCGACTGGAGATGGGTGGAACGACTGCAGAATCTGCAGCGTGAAGACTTGTTGAACGAGATCATCCGGGAGCAGCAGGCGGCTGTCGGCGACAGCAGCACCATTCAGTTCTGAGTGAGCGACACGTCACCATGAGTATCACCAACGTTTCCGTCAAACGACCAATCGCTACCTCGATGGTGTTCCTCATCATCATCGTGCTCGGCATCATGGGCTTCCGCTTTCTCGCCGTTGACCTGCTGCCGCCGATCGACTTTCCCCAGTTGAGCATCTCTACGTCGTACCCGAATGTTGGTCCCGAAGAGATTGAGACCATAATCACCGATCGAGTCGAAAACGCCATCGCCAGCGTCCCCAATATCGAGCGCGTGCGTTCTCGCTCCGAAGAAGGCCAGAGCCGCGTTACCCTGGAGTTCGCCCAGGGAACAAACATCGATGAAGCGGCCAACGACGTACGCGCCGCCCTCGACCGGGTCCGCGATAACTTTCCTCCCGAGGTCGAGTCGCCCCGCCTTTGGAAGTTCGACCCCGACAACTTCCCGGTCGTTATCCTCGGTGCGCAGTCCACCCGTTCCATGGACCAGCTGACCCTGATTCTCGAGCGCGAGATATCGCAGCGTTTTGAGCAGATCCCCGGCGTGGGGTCGGTCGACGTCTGGGGAGGAGTCTATCGGGAAATCCAGGTCCGCCTGCTGCGCGACCGGCTGGCTTCCAGCCGGCTGACCGCCGCCGACGTCCGCCAGGCGCTCCTCCGGGAAAACGTGACCCTCCCGGGCGGCGATATGCGCGAAGGCCTCAACGACCTGTACGTCCGCACCCGGGGCGAGTATCAGTCGCTCTCCGAGATTGCCCAGACAATCATCACGGTGATCGACGGCAAGCCGATACGGGTTGGCGATGTTGCCGAGGTGGTCGATGGATACGAGGATTTGAACCGGCTGGTGCAGGTGGATGGTCAGCCCATGGTTCGGCTCGGCGTCCGCAAGCAGTCCGGCGCAAACACGGTCGCGGTCGCCGAACAGGTACGCGACGTCATGGAGCAGATCGACCGAGAACGTGACGACATCAACCTGCTCATCGTTATCGACCAGAGCGAATTCATCCAAAACTCCATCAACAACGTGCAAAATTCCGCGCTCTGGGGCGGCTTCCTGGCGATTTTCATCCTGTATCTTTTCCTGCGAAACGGTTCGTCTACCTTCATCATCGCTCTCTCAATTCCGATTTCGATCATTGCCACGTTCGGATTGCTCTTCTTCGGCAATCTCACGTTGAACCAGATGAGCTTTGGCGGCCTTGCGCTCGGTATCGGCATGATCGTCGACAACGCCATTGTCGTGCTCGAAAATATCGTGCGATTGCGGGAAGGCCGTCACTCCCCGCACGAGAGCGCCCTGACCGGCGCACGTCAGGTAACGGGGGCCGTCATTGCCTCGACGCTGACCACCATCGTCATCTTCCTGCCGGTCTTTTTCATGCAGACTATTTCGGGACTGCTCTTCCGCGAACTCGCCATGGTCGTCGTCTTCGCGCTTTTGTGTTCGCTGTTTGTCGCGCTGACGCTCGTGCCGATGCTCGGCAGCAGGTTTCTGCGGGTCGCCAACGGCGATCAGCCGACTCCGAAGGTGCTGCTCCGATTCGGTCAGTGGTTCCACCGGCTCGAAGATCGCTACGGCGTCATTCTCGCGAAGGCCACGACCCATCGCGCGATTGTATTCGGAACGACTGCCGCTCTCCTGATCGCGGCCCTTTTTCTGTGGCCGCTTCTGCCCGTTGAGCTGGCCCCACAAACCGACGCCGACGAAATCAGCGTCGAACTCGAAATGGCGCAGGGCACCAACATTGCCGTCGTAAACGAGTATCTGCACGAACTGGAAGACATCGTGCTTGCCGTGCTGCCGATGGATCAGGTGCGGCATGTGACCGCCGAAATCCGCTCCGGCGACGCCGAAGTGGAGATATCCTTGAAGACTGCCGGCGAACGAACCGTTAGCAGCTTTGAGTTGGCCGATGACATTCGTGCCGCTGTAGCGGGTCGGGTGCCCGGCGCCGACGTGCGGGTAAGCGCCCAATCCGGACTGTGGATGCTCCGCCGGCTGTTTGGTTCGTCTGGCGCCGAAGCGGTCCAGATCGAACTGCGCGGCTACGATCTCGCCATGGCCGACGAAATCACGGCGCGAATCGAGGAAATCGTCGCCGTGCATCCGTCGATCGCCGACGTGCGTATCAGCCGCCGCGAGGGCCGTCCCGAACAGAACCTCATTATCGATCGTGAAAAAATCGCCGCGGTCGGCCTTTCCGTCAGCCGCATCGGAGAAATCATCCAGACCAATGTCGGCGGCAGCCGTGCCGGCGTGTTTCGCGAAGGTGGCGAGGAATTCCCGATCGTCGTTCGCCTTCAGCCGAATGACCGCCTCAGCACCACCGACCTCAGCAATATCTCGATTCAAACCTCGTCCGGAGATGTCCTGCCGATTTCCTCAGTCGTCCATGCGGAGCGGCGACGGTCGCCCACCGAAATCCAGCGTGTCGACGGCCAGCGGGTCACCTACATCACCGCTAACCTCGAAGGCGGAGCTGCCCTCGGTGATGTTGTCGGCGACTTGCAGCGCGATCTGCGCGGTTTTCCGATGCCCGAAGGGTTCTCGCTTGTATTCGGCGGCGAATACGAAGAACAGCAGAAGGCGGCCCGGGACTTCCTGCTGTCCATCCTCATGGCCGTCATCCTCGTCTATATGGTAATGGCTGCCCAGTTCGAACGATTCCTCGATCCGGTCATCGTCATGCTCGCCGTTCCGCTGTCGATCGTGGGCGTGGTCCCAACATTGCTTCTGACAGGCACGTCGCTGAATATGCAATCCCTGATGGGAATGATTATGCTGGTCGGTATCGTGGTGAACAACGCCATTGTACTCGTGGATTACATCAACATGCTGCGCCGGGAACGAGATATGTCCGTCCGGGACGCCGTCTTCCTCGCTGGTCGCCTCCGACTTCGACCGATTCTCATGACGACTTCCACGACCGTTTTGGGTATGCTGCCGCTGGCCATCGGTGCCGGCGCGGGTGGGGAAATCCAGGCCGCCCTGGCCCGTGCGGTGATCGGGGGACTGTCTGTTTCGATGCTGATTACCCTGATCCTGATACCCACTGCATATATGAGCATCTACGGCTTCCTTGAGCGCCGCCGCGCCGCCCGCTAATCTCTAAAATGCGAACTCGCTGGGGCACATAGCGCTTCTCTTCGGGCTTTGCCCCGACCCGGGGACCTGTGCTGTCGTCCCATATCCGACGCACTTCCCTCCCGTGTGACCTCGCGTGCGATGGTACCGCCGGTACTTCAACACACCCCCCAAATACTCTCTTGCGCCCGCCTTGTAGCGCCTCTATATTTTCACACAAGAGTCGAAGCCTTGACCTGGGGGAGGCTTGAGAATCCAATACAGATTGACCTTGGTGTTGTGTAACGGTGCCTGAACCAGCCTGCACTCAACGCGAACGGAAAACAACCCGTCGACCGCCTCATACCTGTGGCCGCGACGCAGGCATGTGCATCCATCACGCGTTACCGCATCACAGCACTGTGACGTAATCGAAGTTAGTGGCACTAGTCGTGCCCGACGTTACCGGAAGATCGCGCCGGCTCCCGGGCGGCCATGAAACGACTCCCGCGGGCCGATGGTCAGGCGCAGCCGCGGCGCTCGTGACCGTGTCTTGCTCTCTCCGGCAACGCCGGCAGACGAGTTCTCGCGTGCCTCACTGCCAACCCTTTGAACTGGAAGGGAGGGATGCGTACCAGGTGACCAAATAATCTGCATTCTGTTACAGTCCTGACGAGTAACTACACTCTCATGGAGGTTTCGATGAAACGGCTGGTATTATTACTGTCCGTGATACTCCTCATCCCGGGCCTCATCCTGGCCGGCCCTGGCGACGTCAAGGTGATTGACCGTCCGTCGGGCGTCCCCTCTTTCCTCGGCTGGGCTCCGGGTGAACTCATCGTACAGTTCAGAGTCCCAAGCGCGCAAATCGAGTCCGCACGCCAGAGTGGCGGACAGATCTCGCTGGGCGTATCGTCGCTCGACGAGGTGGCTGCCCGCTACGGCGTGACCGAGATGCGCCAGTTGTTCCGCGGCGCTCAGCCGCAGTTCGTCAAAGGCCAATACTTTGACCTCTCGCGCTTCTATGTGGTTCACTTCGATCAGAAAGCTGACCTCGATGAAGTGATGAAGGCATACCTCGACGATCCAAATGTCGAGTCGGTTGAGAAAAACGGCATCCATGCCATGTACGCCACTCCCAATGACGGATACTACTCCTATCAGTGGCACCTCAATCAGGCCAGCGATCACGACGTCGACGCGCCGGAAGCGTGGAATATAGAGACCGGCAACACGGCGATCATCCTGGCTATCCTCGACTCCGGAACCCGCTACTACCACCCCGACCTCGGCGGCGTCAACGCCTCACCGACCAACCCGGGGGCCTCGCGTGGTAATATGTGGATCAACACTACTGAGCTTAACGGGACCTCGGGTGTCGACGACGACGGCAACGGATATGTCGATGACTGGATCGGCTGGGACTTCATCAACGGCGTCTCCAACTGCTGGTCCGGCGAGGACTGCACCACCGCCGATAACGACCCGCGTGACTTCAATGGTCACGGCACGCATACGGCCGGCATCATTGGCATGCTCACCAATGACGGTTACGGCATGGCGGGTATCGCGGGCGGCTGGGGCAGTGGGTCCCAGGCTGTCACCGGCAACGGCATCAAGATCATGCCCCTGCGCATGGGCTACTCCTATAACTACCTCGGGCAGGAATACGGGGTGGTGATGATGGATGCCGCCGCCTCGGCGTTTTATTATGCCGCCAACAACGGCGCCCGGATTGCCTCCTGCTCCTGGGGCTCGTCGAACAGCGGCGGTATCGGCGCTGCCGCCGACTATTTCATCGCCAGCGGCGGTGTTATCTTCGTTGCCGCCGGTAACGACGGTTCTCAGACCGCTGACTACCTGAACGGCCGCGGAGACTGCGTCTCGGTTGCCGCCACCGACGAAAACGACAACGGCGCCAGCTTCACCACCTATGGCACCTGGGTGGATATCTGCGCGCCCGGCAATAACATCTATGCTACCTATCACGACCACACCGACCCGAACACCAACTACTGGGCGGCCCTCAGCGGCACGTCCATGGCGACTCCGCTGACCGCCGGCGTTGCCGGCCTGATCTGGTCGCAGAATCCGACCTGGACCGCCTCGCAGGTCAAGACCCAGTTGTTCTCCACAGCCGATAATATCGATGCGTACTTGTCGTCGCAGTACATCGGCAAAATGGGTTCGGGCAGGGTGAATGCATACGCCGCCGTCAACACCGGCCCGCCCCCGGCTCCGGTGGCCAACTTCTCGGGTTCGCCGACCACCGGCACCGCGCCGCTGACCGTCAATTTCACCGACCTCTCCACCGGCAGCATCACCTCGTGGAGCTGGACCTTCGGTGACGGCGGAACCTCCTCCGCCCAGAATCCCTCGCACCAGTACACGTCTGCAGGCACGTATTCGGTCACGCTGACCGTGACCGGTCCCGGCGGCTCCGACGGGGAGACCAAAACCGATTACATCACGGTCAACCCGTGTGTCGCCCCCGTCGCGAACTTCTCCGGTTCACCAACCTCGGGCACGGCGCCGCTGACCGTCAACTTCACTGACCTGTCCACGAACTCCCCGACAGGATGGAGCTGGACATTCGGTGATGGTGGTACGTCGTCGGCCCAGAACCCGGCGCATACGTACACCGCGGCGGGCACCTATACCGTGTCGCTGACCGCCTCGAATACCTGCGGCTCCGACGGCGAGACCAGGACCGCGTATATCACGGTCACCGAGCCGACAGTCGACTACGCCACACTGCCGTATTCGACCGGCTTCGAATCGGGTCTCGACTCATACTGGTTCACGCAGAGCAACAACTCCGAGGGACGTATCCTCGTCACCACCGCGAATACACCGCACTCGGGTTCGTACCACATGACGATGGATGACAACCTGAACGGCGGTCTGTACGCCCAGAATGAAGCGTGGTTGCGGCTCAACCTGGCCGGAAAGAGCCAGGTCGAATTGACCTTCTGGTGGAAGGAATTCGGAGACGAAACGCATACGCAGGACGGCGTCTTCTTCTCCAATAACGGCGGCTCGACCTTCACCAAAGTCCGTGACCTGATCAACGGCACGACCACCTATCAGCAGATCGTCCTCGATGTCGATCAGTTGGCCGCAAATGCGGGTCTGACGCTCACGGGCACCTTCGTCGTCAAGTTCCAGCAGTACGACAACTACAGTATCAACACCGACGGCATGGCATTCGACGATATCAGCGTCGTATCGATGGATGTGCCGCCGGTCGCGAACTTCTCGGGTACGCCGACGAGCGGTGTGGCGCCGCTGGCCGTGCAGTTCACCGACCTGTCGTCCAACAACCCCACATCCTGGAGCTGGACCTTCGGAGACGGCGGCACGTCGAGTGCGCAGAATCCCTCCTACACGTATACGACTCCGGGCACATACTCGGTCAGCCTGACCGCGAGCAACGCGTTCGGCAGCGACGTTGAAACGAAGTCGGGCTATATCACGGTGAGCGAGGCCGGCGCCTGGACGGTGATTACCTATGACACCTTCGAAAGCGGCATGGGTAACTATACCGACGGCGGATCCGATATGTCCCGCTACACACGCGGTACGTATGCATGGGAAGGCCGTTGCGCCGCCGACATCCAGGACAACAGCGGGACTGCTTCGTCCTTCTACCACACGACTACCCGTAACGTGTCCGGCTACCTCGACATGGAAGTCGAGTTCTACTTCATTGCCGTGAGTATGGAAGTGGGAGAAGACTTCTGGGTGCAGTACTACAACGGCTCCGCATGGCAGACGGTGGCAACATTTGCTCGCGGGACCCACTTCAACAACGGCACCTTCTACAATGTCGTGGTGCCGATACCGCGCAGCACTTACAACTATCCGACCAATGCCCGGCTGCGCTTCGTGTGCGACGCATCCAACGACGCCGACGATGTGTATATCGACAACATCGAGTGGCGCGGCATGGGAAGCGCCGGCGCGATGGCCAAGGTTGAGCCGGAACTGCCGGAACGGTTCTCGCTCGCGCAGAACTATCCGAATCCGTTCAACCCCACCACCACCATCGAATTCAGCCTGCCTGTCTCCAGCGATATAACCTTGAAGGTCTACAATATCATGGGGCAGGAAGTGGCGGAACTCGCTGACGGCCGCTTTGAGGCGGGCCACCACAGTGTCGAGTGGGATGCATCTAGGAAAGCCAGCGGCGTCTATTTCTACCGGATCACCACCGACGCCTTTACGGCGACCAAGAAGATGATCCTGTTGAAGTAGCTCACCAATCGGTCTTTCGAAAAGGGCGGGTACTTAAACCCGCCCTTTTTCTTGACAGTCCGTGGCCTTCTGTTGCTTGTTTACTCACACACATAAATAAGGGACACGCCGCACGGGCGCGGCGACCATACCGTATGCCGCACGACTACTATCGCAAAAAACTCGCCGCCGAAAACCTGCGCCGGGTGTAAGAAACTGCCCCGCCGCGTATCAGACAATATCTCGACGCCGAAGTAGACCACGTATGTTCGCATATCTCTCGAAGCGACAAAGTCCTGGAACTCGGCTGCGGCTACGGACGGGTCCTCAGGATCCTCGCCGATCGCGCCGCCTTTGTCGTCGGTATCGATACGTCGATGGACAGCCTGCGTGACGCCCCCATCTTGCTGCAGTCCAGAGATAATGTCGCGCTCGCTTGCATGGATGCAGGACATCTGGCCTTCGCCAACGAATCATTCAACGTCGTTGTCTGCATCCAGAACGGGATATCTGCCTTTCACGTCGACAGACTCTTGTTGATGCGTGAAGCGCTGCGCGTCACCGTACCGGACGGCCGTGTCCTCTTTTCGAGTTATGCCGAGTCGTTCTGGGATGAGCGGTTGAAGTGGTTCGAATTGCAGTCAACTCTCGGACTGCTCGGCCCGATAGATTACGCCCGCACCGGCGCGGGGGAGATTTACTGTACCGACGGGTTCCACGCCTCCACCGTCGGCCCGGCCGAATTCGAGTCGCTCATGGCTCAATTGGGCATAAACGGCAGTCTCGTCGAAGTCGATCGGTCCAGCCTCTTCTGCCAAATCGTTCGCTGATGGAGACATGCACAGGATTGTGAGAATCACACCGTCGGAAGCTGCCGCGCAATCGCTCCCCGAAGCAACCCCGTGAGGATCCCCAGTCCCTCTTCCAGCTGCCCGGTAGTCGGAGAAATCACCGATACACGAACTGCCTCATACGGCGGTTTGCTGTCCACCGCAAAGACCTCACCCGGCGCTACGATCACGCCGCGCGACTGTGCCTCCATTGCCAGACGCACGCTGGTCCAGCCGTCGGGTAACTCCAGCCAGCAGTGATAACTCGATGGATGCCGGTGCGCAGTGAACCCCTCTAACACCCGTGCGGCGACATCATGCCGCGCCGATACGTCGCTGCGACGAGCATCGATCACCCGCTGCGCTGTGCCATCTTCCAGCCAGCGCACACACAACTCGACCGTAAGCGCAGGGATACCGATGCACGACGCCGTCAGACTCTCGGTCATCCGTTGCCGCGCGCCCGCCGGCGCCTGCACAAAACCCACCCGCAACCCGGCGGCAATCGCTTTTGATGTCGACACGACCAGGTAGGTGCGATCGGGCACGTACTCCGCAATGTAACCCAACCGCTCGGGCACCAGCGGTCTCATGATCTCGTCCTCAATGACCGTAACGTCGTATCGACTCGCCACGCTTGCAATCTCCTGCCGCCGATCCCGGTCCATGACCCGGTTGGTCGGATTGCTGATCGTAGGCATGCAGTACAGGATCCGGACTCGGTGCTGTCGACAGGCCGATTCAAACGCGGCAGGGGAGAGGCCGTGCTCATCGACCGGCAAACCCGTCACCTGCAGGTCATACTGCTGTGCAATCGCCCGTACCCCGAGGTAGGTGAATTCATCCGTGCAAATCATGTCCCCCCGATTCGACTCCGCCGCGAGAATCACTGACAGAGCGTGCTGCGCCCCCGCCGTTATAAAGACCGACCCCGCATCGGTCGGCGCGCCCATCGACTCCAGCCACCGTGCCCCCGCGGCCCGATGGTGCGCCAGTCCTGCCGTCGGGGGGTACTCCAGAAGATGCCGCACTTCACGTGATCGGGAGAGTTCGCGAAGCGCGGACCCCAGGTCCGGATCCAATTCATACGAAGGGTGGTTCTTGCTCAGGTCAATCGCATCCGGTCGATCTTTGACCAGCGATGCCAGCATCGAACGACTTGTGCGTGCCCCGCCAACAAACGTACCTCGACGGCCCTCCGAACGGATAAGCCCTCTCCGCTCCGCCTCTGCATACGCCCGCGTCACCGTCCCCACTGCGATATGAAGCGCCTCCGCCAATTCGCGCTGCGTCGGGAGCCTGTAGTCGGGCGGCAATTGCCCACGCTCGATGTCGTCATGCAACGCCCTGATGAGAGCAAGATACAGCGGCTCACCATATCGCTGAATGTCCGGTTTCCATTCTGTCATAACGACCATCAATGTATTGTTGCGTAATGACTTAATATCACAATAAGCGAATGCCTGTCGATCGTCGTAACTTTATTGTATTAGTGACAATACAATTGTAACATCTTTGTCATATGATATGTATCATATACGTGTCGTCAAGACAAAAGATTCCCACTGGGAGCGTAGAATAAGGAGGTAACAATGGCTGATATAAGGTTCTCATCGATGGCTGGCCGCCTGCGGCGAACTGAAATCCGCGAGCTGCTCAAGCTCACCCGCACCCCCGGGACTATATCCTTCGGCGGAGGACTCCCCGATCCGGCCATCTTCCCGTACGAGCCCGTCAAAAATGCATCGATGCGCGCGATCAGCGAATTCGGCCGACAGTCGCTGCAATACAGCCCGACCGAAGGGGAGCCCTTCTTCCGGGAACAAGTCGCCGCCTTCATGCGCCGCCAGGGCGAACAAGTGACTCCCGAACAGATCCTTGCTGTCGCCTCCTCTCAGCAGGGTCTTGATCTGCTGGCCAAGATCTTCATCGATCCCGGTGACCCGATCATCATAGAGCGTCCCTGCTACGTCGGCGCGATACAGGCTTTCCGCGCCTTCGGTGCGGACTTCCACGGCGTCGATATGGACGACAACGGCATCATCCCGGAACAACTCAAGGCGAAAATCGATGAGCTGATCGCCGGCGGGCGCCGGCCCCGGTTCATCTATCTGATCCCTGATTTCCAGAACCCGTCGGGTATCAACCTCTCGCTCAAGCGCCGCAAACAGATCCTCGCGCTGGCTGCGGCCTATGACCTCGTCATCCTTGAAGACAGCCCATACAGAGAACTTCGTTTCGTCGGCGATCTCATCCCTTCTATTCGTTCGCTGGACACCGACGGCCGGGTCGTTCAGATGAAGACCCTCTCAAAGATCTTCAGCCCCGGATTCCGTATCGGCTGGATCGTCGCACCGCCGGCTATCCTCGAGAAACTCATCATGGCCAAACAGGGAACGGATTTGTGCACCTCGGCCTTCACCTCGATCATGACCGCCTGCCTGCTGGAAGACGGCTCGCTTGAACGCCAGATCACCGTGAGCAAGGAATTGTACCAGCACAAGGCGGAAGCTATGCTCAGCGCTCTGGAGCGCTACATGCCGAAGATCGACGACATCTGGTGGTCCCGCCCGGAAGGCGGCATGTTCCTCTGGCTTCGCCTGCCCGACTATATGGATACGACCGAGATGCTGTATGATGCGGTGGCTGCCAAAGTCGCCTATGTGGTCGGAAACTGCTTCTACACCGATGGTTCCGGCCGAAATGAGTTACGGTTGAATTACTCGTATCCCACCGAAGAGCAGATTGATCGCGGCATCAGGAACCTGGCCGCGGTGATCGAGGCAAAGGCGCACGCTCACACGGAACCAACCGTCAAGCGGTAGGCGTCGGACTCGCCTCGGTTGCGTTTCGCCGTTGCCACGGCGGGCGATCGACGGCCGGTTCCGCAATCATCTCCGCCGATCTGTACCATGTGACCCACGGCTGCGTCATGTCGTACTTCAATGCCGCCAATTGCACCATGAAGCTTGCCACGCTTGATGCCTGTGTCATCGGGGATTTCTACGCCGATATCACCGGTGGCACGTTCATGGCGACGGCGTCCAATCGGAAGTACTCGTACGACGCGCCTGGTCTCAACCACGGCGCGTGGACGTACTATTGGCTGCACGGTACTGAATCAGTCGGTCTGGTCTACGCCGAGGAAGCCGCTCCGTACGCCGAAGACGGAATGAAGGCGTGGGCCGCCCAGTACAAACTACGTGTTGATTCCAAACACACCGATGCCTACACCGGTGACATGGATATGTAGCGTCAGGTTCGCGAATGATCCACTGAATCAAAAGGCCCGTCGTCAGCGACGGGCCTTTCTATTGCCTTAAGTGCGGGGGAGAACAGGCCGCTTCACCGGCACTGCGGCACGCACGCCGCCGGTGCGGGACCACCGAGATACAGGAAATTCACCATATGTATCAGGTCGGACAGATCCACGTTACAGCCGCTGTCGCCGTTGATATTGGCTGAGGCCGGGCACCCCGCCAACGGTCCGCCGAGCATGACCCCATTGACAAGGTAGATCAGATCCGCCAGATCAACGAGGCCGTCGACGTCCCCGTTGACATTGCCGGCGTCACCCTCGCAACAATCGGTCTCCGGGATGAGTAGCGTGATTTCATCGATACGCACGTTTCCTTCGTAATCGTCGGTATGCGGCTCCCCCACATACAGGAATTCGGCCGGATCGGTGATCGCGAATACATGCTCGAAACCAATCGGCGGCGGGTCTTCGATTATCGTGCCGCCGCCGTCGTACAGCCGGAGCCTGATCTGCCCGTCCCGTTTCTCCAGCTCGGCATAGTACCAGGTGTCGTACTCGTACGTGTGCGCGACATTCCAGTTCCACGTCGATGAGTCCCACACCGTCCCGTCCCACGTGCGAAGGAGATTACCGCCGGAGTTCACCGCCGGGTCCATGTACACCATGAAGATCGGATGAAACGTCTCGCCCCCGCCGTAATTCAGGTGGTTGTCCACATCGATCACCATCTTGCGATGGTAGTGCCACCACAGCTCGGCGCATTCGTCTCCGACACAGGTGTCGTCGGTAATCGTCAGTAGATACATGCCGTTCTCGTAGTAGCCGCCATGATCGTTGAACGCCGGGTCGCTGTAATCGGCCGATTCGTAGTTGGCGAGATCATAGTTGATATGACCGACTCTCGTCCGGATTTTGTACTCCTCAGGAAGTACGTGAGTGCTTCGAATCAGCGCCGCATTCCAAAACTCCGGCGCCTGGAGGGTAGCATATCCATTGGCAATCGTTGCGGCGCCCCCATTGTGCAGCTGGAAGATCAGCCAGCCGCCGTCGCCGAATGTCTGGCCATCCTCCGCCGCAAACGGAATGTCGAAACTCTCTCGGTGCAGGATCGTCCAACCGGAATCGCTGAACGTCGCACCCTCGGCATACACGCTGCCCACATGTGCGGCCATCGCGACAACAGACGCCATCAGCACGAGACGTATCATGACAACTCACCTGTGTAAAAACTTCCGTATATTGAGGATAAAATAGACCGCGCCAGCATGTCAAGATCGAATCTCCCCGCCCCCGACAGCTCCCCCTGTTGATTCCCTCGCCATCCCACCCGGCAACTCCCGACCGGCACCAATATATAGATTGCACTGGTCCACATTTCTGTGTATGTTCCGGCTTGGCGAATATCACTCGTACGAGAAAGACAACGCTTGTGACTTCAAACCTCGGCCTCATGTGCATCCTTGCACACCCCGACGATGAATCTCTGGGCATGGGGCCATCGCTTGTGAAATACGGACGGCAGGGTGTGACACTCTCTGTCGTTACCGCCACGCGCGGCGAACGGGGCCGCTTCTTCGACAACTCCAACCGTCCCGATCACGCCACCGTCGGCCGAACCCGGGAGGCTGAACTTCGCGAGGCGTCCCGCGTCCTCGGCGTCAATCGCCTCTATTTTCTCGACTATATCGATGGCGATCTGGACAAAGCCGACCCGCGTGAAGCGATCGCCAAAATCGCCGCGTGCATCCGAACCGAACGACCCCACGTCATCGCAACCTTCGGCCCGGAAGGCGGCTACGGTCATCCCGACCACATCGCCATCAGTCAGTTTGCCGGCGCCGCCATCGTTTGCGCGGCGGATCCGGCATATTCCGGAACGGACACCGTTGCCGTGTCCCAACAGCCTCACGCCGTATCGAAGTTTTACTATATGGCGTGGACCGAACCTCAGTGGCGTGCCTACCAGTCGGCCTTCAAAGACCTGAAAACGACTGTCGACGGTGTCGAGCGTCGCGCCATGCCGTTCCCGGACTGGGCCGTAACCACGCGCGTGGATACCACCGATTGCGTGGAAACCGTCTGGAAAGCAATCCACTGCCACAAAACTCAATTGTCCATCTACGAGAACCTTGACCGCCTGAGTCCCGAACATAAACATGCCATATTCGGCGAACAGGAATTCTATCGCGTGTTCAGCGCCGTGAACGGTGGGCGGAAAGTTGAAAGCGACTTGTTCGAAGGACTCAGATAACTGCACTGACCGGTCGGCGAATCGATAATTCAGAAGAGGAACCTATGAAAGCCACTGCCAGGCCATCCGAACGAGTAGCCCCGGTGGAGTTGTCTGCCGATCAGTTTCGCCGCCTCGGCCACAGCCTCGTCGATCGGATCAGCGACCTGCTTGATACCATTCGTGATCGTCCCGTCGGTCCTTCGATGACGCCCGGCGACCTGCGCGCCATCGTCGATACCGAGCGATCCCTTCCGCCGACCGGCGCCGACCCGTCACAAGTGCTGGACCGGGCCTGCGATCTCCTGTTCGCTCACTCCCTGTTTAACGGACACCCGCGGTTCTGGGGCTACATTACATCGTCGCCCGCACCGCTCGGTATGCTCGGCGATCTGCTTGCCTCGGCGGTCAACGCCAACCTCGGATCCTGGAAGCTCGCACCCGTCGGTACGGAAATCGAGCTCCAGACGGTGCGTTGGATCGCGGAGTTTATGGGCTATCCGACCGACTGCGGCGGTCTGCTGGTCAGCGGCGGCAATATGGCAAACTTCGTCGGGTTCATGGCCGCCCGGGTCGCGTGTGCCGACTGGGACATCCGGACAGAGGGGATGCGCGCGCATCGCGCCAGGCTCCTCACGCTCTACGCTTCCCGTGAAACGCATACCTGGGTCCAGAAAGCCGCTGACTTGACCGGACTGGGAACCGATGCCATCCGCTGGGTACCGGTGGACTCACGCAATCGCATGGATCTGGCCGCCCTCGATCACATGGTCGCCGCGGACCGGCGCGACGGCCATCTGCCGTTTCTGATCATCGGCGCCGCAGGTACCGTCAGCACCGGCGCCATCGACCCGTTGCGTGAGATCGCCCGGTACTGCCGGGACAATTCGATGTGGTTTCATGTCGATGGCGCGTACGGCGGTGTCGCCGCCGCCATTCCGGGGTTATCCGATGACATCCTCGGCTTGCGCGAGGCCGACTCTGTAGCGGTCGACCCCCATAAATGGCTCTACGCACCGCTCGAAGCCGGCTGTGCCCTGGTGCGTGATCCCGAGAAACTGCGGGCGGCATTCGCCTACCATCCGCCGTACTACCACTTCGGCGAGGAAGCCACCAATCTCGTGGACTACGGCCCCCAGAACTCACGCGGATTCCGTGCCCTGAAAGTCTGGCTCATGCTTCAGCACGTCGGCCGTGATGGTTACGTGCGCATGATGACCGAAGACATCAGGCTGGCCGAACTGCTGTACTCGGTCTTGGAACGACACGAGTGCTTCCAGGTGTTCACGCAGGGTCTCAGTATTACGACCTTTCGCTATATTCCCGCCGACCTGCGCGCTCGTCTCGGCGAGCCCTCTGTAGAGTCCTACCTGAACGAATTGAACAAGGACCTGCTGCTTCGCATGGAGAAGGGCGGCGAAGCCTTCGTCTCCAATGCCGTCCTCGAAAACAAGTTTCTATTGCGCGCCTGTGTGGTCAATTTCAGGACCTCCCGTGCTGATATCGAGCTGCTGCCCTCGATCGCCGCACGCCTGGGGGAAGAGGCGGACCTCAGCCTGCGCCCCTCCGGACTTCAGTAGCGTCCGCTGACCGGGCTTGCCAACAGTGTCGCTCTTTACGTACATTCACTGGTTCATCGCATATATGCTGTGAATGGTGGATATATGACGTCACTCAGTGCGAAAGTCCTGACCGACCTTCAAGGGGCCATCCAAAGACAGGATAAGCCGAGTAATCGGATCGACTACCAGCGGTTCCACAAGCAGCCGCTTGAACACCCGGTCGGTCTTCGCACTCCCGTGCTGCGTGCTGTCTCTTCAGAGATTTTCTCTGAACTTAAGCGACTGCCCGCTGCAGACCTGCTGAAGATCTGTGATGATCTCCTTGCGTCAGGTCGCCGTTACATGCTTTTCTTCGCCTTTGACTTCGCCGACAGGTCGAAACGGCGACTCAGCAAGTCAGATTTCTCCCGTCTGGAACGCTGGCTCAAAACCTACGTCGCAGATTGGGGCAGCTGCGATCATCTCTGCTGCGGTCCCCTCGGTTTTCTGCTGCTTCAGCACGAGGAACTCTCGCCCCGGGCATACCGATGGGCAGATTCAACTCGCTGGTGGCTTCGTCGGGCGGCCGCGGTAAGTCTCATTGTGGCCGTTCGCAACGGCCGCATGATCGAAGAAGTCTTCAAGACCGCAGAGAAACTCCTGAATGACCCCGAAGACCTCGTTCAGAAGGGGTATGGATGGATGTTGAAAGAAGCGACGAGAGAGTTCCCCGCCGAAGTATTCGACTGGGTATTGGCTCGCCGAAAATCAATGCCACGTACGGCGCTCCGATACGCCATCGAGAAACTCCCGCCTGCGATGAAACGCCGGGCTATGGCAAAATAGCCCCCCAACCCTTCGCGCCGCCTTTCGCTCAACCGCTTGACCCTTCTATTAATCTTTCCGAGTAACTCATCTGTCTAATCAGTGAGTTCGAAAACGGAACACGACTTCTGTCGGAGCGGCTGCACCGCCGGCCGCACGGACAGAAAAACATACTCAATCCTCTTCATCCCGTCCCCAATCCGGTGGCGTCGCCCGTAGCCCGGCGAGGCCGCCGGCCTTTTATTCGCAGAAGTGCTTAATCGCCCTCCCTGCATAACCGATACGACAAGAAGGGAGTCCTCCACCCTGATAGACGGAACGAATGTACGATGGATTGGCCCATGTCGTTGATCTACAAGCTCGTCCTGGCAGGCGTTACCATTTACCTGGTGCGGAAAGTGGCATATCTGCTGTGGGTGCGTGAACGTCGGCGGGCCCGCGACGTCCAGATCGGATTCAACTTCTTCGTCGATCGCGATACGGGCCGGAAAGCCGTCTCGGTCAATGTGCCCATCTATGGCGAGCAACCCGGCTTCCGGATGACCGTCGGCGACTCCGGCATTCATCTCGGCTACACGCCGCAGGGTCCGGTACCGGCAACCGTCTCCCGCGTGCTCGCCCATAAGCATCTTTTGCAGATCGTTCTCAACGGGATCGCGCTGCCGTCGCGGGAACAGGTGTATGACATGGGTATCCGTGCCTTTGCCGCCGGAATCCGACAGGAAAACGGTTTTCTCATCTACCCGCCCGACCTCCTGGCTCGCGGCGCACTCTCCGAGGGAGTAACCTCTGGAACCGACATATTCCTCATCCTGCCGGAATTCACCGCACAAACATTGGCCGACCTTCCCGTTGTCGCTGATCTGTTCCGGTCGCGTGACTTCGTACAAGCAATCGCCTACGCCCGTCAGAAAATCGGCGCCGAAGGCGCGCTCATGAATCGCGATGAGGGATGGTTCTTGTACCATGACGACGATTCTCTGCGCGACTCGTTCGTAACCGAGCTCCTCCATCTCGCCTATAGTCGGCTGTTCGAACTCAATGGGCTCACTATATCCGAGAATATCCGGTTGATGCATGTCGACGATTTCCTGACCGACTCTTCGGGAATCGACGGCAGGCCGGTGGAATGCACGCTGTATTTCGAAGACTCCGCGCTGGTTACCTACTGGAAGCAGGCGAAGACATACTACGTCCGCACCGAACCGATCCACTCGCACCCGACCCCTCAGGTCGCCTCAGGTCCATACCGCGAGCTCCTTCGCTACCTTGTCCCCGAAATTGTGCACGACCGTGCCTATTCGAGAAAAAGTCTTCTGAGATTTTCCGTGCAGTACCTTCTCACGACGGCGTACATCCCCGCAATTTGTCTGGCAATTGCCTTCGTGATTGGTGAACTTTTCCCCGGGGTCTCCGAGGCTGTCCGGTTGGCCCCCGCGTTCCCCGGTGCGATTCTGTCCGTCATGTCACTGGTGCTGTCCGTCGTATACGGCCTGAAGGGACTTACCGCAGGGCGACGGCTGGTGCGAGCTGGTCTGTGATAAGGCCGCCCGTAGAAGAGAACGGCGCCGCCCCATATCTCCGGGCGGCGCCGTGTCTGTTATACCTGGAACAGGTACTGCAGCTTGACGAAAAATTGGCGGGAATTCAGTTTCCAGGTCTTGCTGACTTGCTCGTTTTCCGGGAAGAAGTTGTAACTGTGGGTTGATCCCGCGTGCAGAACCGAGAACGAACTCAGTCGGTACGTGATCAACGGGTCGATTTCCCACGTCCGGTCGCTCCATTGGAAATACTGCGGTCCCGCCTCCGAATCTCCCATATAAAAAGCGGCTTTGGAATCGTCGTGCTGGACGATCAACCTCAGCGACAACTCCCGATTTAACTGCAGATTTAGTCTCGTTCGAATGATAAACTGGCGATACAACTCACGTCCGTCGTCGACATCAGTCGCCTTGACCCATTGTACGTTCGGCTCGATCACCAACCGGTCGATCGGCTTCAGATTCAACGCAAACCCCGCCGTATTCTGGTTGCCGACCGCCTCCGCAAATCGCGCCACCTCCCGGCGACTGTGCAAAGACAGATCGTACCCCAGCTTGTCGCTGAGACGGCTGCCGATATCGAAATCGGCGCCGTACAGGTTGTCGTACTCCACGATATTGTCGTATACTCGACTCGTCCAGGCCTCGGTACCGCGGAAGACGTTGAGACGAAAATACGTCTGCGCCCAGCGAAGGTTGCCGTTCAGCGTGGCGTTCTGGTACTCCCACCGACGCGTTCCGTTGTACTCCCACCGGGCCTGCACCGATGCCTCCGGACGCAGTTGCTGGAACGGCCCGCTTTGCGGATAGATCGTGTACCATGTATCTACCGATCCCTCCCGGTAGTCCACCCACGGATCGTAACCGGTCAGGGTTCGATACGATGGGTCCACCTGGCTGTACACGAGCATGAAACTCCAGTGACGCGCGAATCGCTTCAGCCGGGCGATCGCCGCATTGCCGCTGAATGACTCGCCGTCAAATACCGCCGTCCGCGACCCCTCGTCGAACATGATCCCGTCGAGCCCCGCGCTGGCGCCCGGCTTGTCCGGCTCTCCGGTGAAGCTGGCCAGCAACTGACCGTCGACCGCGAGCGTCTGCGTCAACCTGATATCGCCGTCCACGGCCGCGATCGTCCCGTACCCCCCGCCCTCGAATCGCCGGTCGGTCAGGATGATGCCGACCTGCGACGCCGTACCGACGGACTTGGTGCCCCGGAGTACATTCACCCAGCTGCGATCGGCAAGCACGAGCTGTGAGCTCTCCTCCAGCGGGACGAGATACACCGTATTCTCGTCCTGTGCCGACATCATGCCGAGGGTGAAGTCCGCCTTTCGGCTCACGAATTTGGCCGCATATTCGGGGTCGTTAACCGTCCGCGTGTAAAACGAGTTAAACAGGGTGCGAAACACATCGGCGCCCTCCTGGAAAAACGGACGTCGCTCGGGGTAGAACAACGCAATGGTCGTGTTGACGTCGACCTGCGCTGCATCGGACTCGATCTGGCTGAAGTCCGGGTTATACGCAGCCTCCAGAGTCATGTCGGACGAAACGGCGTACTTGCCGCCGATCGACACCTCGCCCATCACATCCTCATTGTCGAAACTCGACTGCGGATCGCCGGGATTCGCCAGCGACCCGGACTGAAACGCGACATACGTAGGGAGCAACTCGAGCCCTTTCCCGGCCTGAACGCTCGCTATCCCCCCGCCGGTGCCCCATTGGCACGGCCAGCACGGCTCGTTACGGTCGCGGGCAACCCATGAATACTGGTGATAGCTTTCGCGGGGCCGCAGCCGTTCAAAATTGATCCGCCACGACTGTACGTCGCGGTTCGGAAATCGAAGACTCGCAAACGGCACCGCCAACTCCACCTGGTAGCCGGAATCGGTGATCTTCGCCGCCGACTCCCAGATGAGATCGAATCCCGGATCCTCACCCACTATACTCGTCCACAAAAAATCCTTCTGGATCCCGTACGGGTTTACGTAGAAATGGTACGCCCAGGATGCGTCGCCATAGGTATCGAGCATCAGCGCCACCGCGTCGTTGCCGTCGAATTGATCGCGCTGGCACATAGTCGCGCGCACGGTGGACGGATCGTCGAGACAAACAAACGCGACATACAGCTTCTCGTCGTCGTACGCCACAAGCGTCCTCGTTGATACATCCGGCTCCGTATTGTCGCCGGGGAATCGCTCAACGAAATTCGTCACGCTGGCCGCTGTCTGCCACCCTTGATCGGAAATATCTCCGTCGATATCAATCGCACTGGACGCTCTCGTAACCGTGATCTCCGGCGTGTAATTCGGCTTCGCCGTCGGAGAACTCGGCGTCAGCAATAGCAACGTGAATCCCGAAATCAGTGAGGCTGATACCGCCCTCCAGATATGGACGTTACCCATGGCTTTCATAGGCGTACTCCTGGCTGCACGCCACCACAGGTCTCTGCAGCGGCGCGAAATTCGGCTACTCTCGATGTGCGCGATTCACGGGTGGAGCCGGCTGCAAACGTTCGCTCGCAGCGGCACGAAGCGTAGCCCGATGTTCCTTACGGATGGCGTATACGCGAACCCATCACGATTGTTTCACCAATAAGATGAACAGAGAGACTACATGTTCAATTCCCGACCACGATCTCTAAGTAACGCAACTCCTGCGCTGTCGATACGTATGTATGTGTAATAGGGACATCAAGTCTTGGCGCGGACTACACCCCTGAGGCCTGCCCCTCGGCAGAGCCGCATATCGTGCGTCCTGAAGGGCGCTGTCGGCGTCCTCCGTCAGGATCCTGGTGTTGTCACGACCCCGCCTTGGCGGTAGGACGAGTGTTCTGGTGGCTGCTCGGACTGGTTGCCTGTGATTCGACTCCCTGAGACACGGCGCGCCGCCGACGGGGGAGAGGTCGCTGCGGCGGACTTCCTTGTTGCCTCAGCAAGCCGTGAACGTTAGCTTGCAGCCATGGGAAAGATACTCAAACAGAGAATCAAGCAGAAACGCTTCGAAAGCGCCGCCCAGGAAGTAATCCTTAACGCACTCGTCACCGCGGATTACCTCGTGCAGAAACTCAACGACGTGTGTGAACAACACGGCATTTCTCATTCCCAGTACAACGTGCTGCGAATCCTCCGCGGGGTCCACCCGCACGGGTACCCGCGCTACGAAATTGCTGACCGCATGCTGGAACGATCGCCCGATGTTACCCGGTTGCTGGACCGCCTGACCCGTATGAAGCTCGTGGTTCGCGGACGGTCTGCAGATGACAGCAGGCTGTCCATCGCGACGATCACGGTCAAGGGTCTCGACCTGCTCGAACGAATGGCCCCCGCCGTTCAATCGCTCCATCGACATGTCGAGCAGAGACTGACGGCGGCCGAACGGCGGGAATTCTCCAAATTGTGCGAGAAGCTGTACGGGCAGCAACAGATCCCCTGATCGAGCGTCGCCGGCTAATCAGTCCGCTCGCAGAGTTCTATCACCTCGAGGATAAACGCAAGTTCGAAAGCATAGTCGCGCAGGTATGCATACCGGCCGGTCGGACCGAAATGCCCCGCGTCGAACCGCGTCACCAGCAATAGCAGATTGTCGTCGGTTTTCGTCTGCCGGAGCCTGGCCGTCCACTTGGCGGGTTCCAGAAAATGCACGCGCGGATCGTGAAATCCCGCCATGACCAGCATGTGCGGATACTCCTGCGGGCGAACGTTGTCGACCGGCGAGTAGGATCGAAGGTACTCGCGTACGTCGTGCCGGACCGGATTGCCCCATTCATCGTACTCACCGACCGTCAGCGGAATCTTCTCGTCCATCATGGTGTTGACCACATCGACGAACGGTACGTCGGCGACGGCCGCCGCAAATAGGTCCGGCCGCATGTTCACTACCGCACCGATCAGCAGTCCGCCGGCGCTGAATCCCTCGACCACCAGGCGGTCCGGATGCGTGTACTTCTCCGCAATCAGGTGCTCCGCACACGCAATGAAATCGGTGAACGTGTTGATCTTGCGGTCCAGCTTGCCGTCCTCGTACCATCGGCGTCCCATCTCCGAACCGCCGCGCACATGCGCGATCGCGTAAACGAAACCACGCTCCAGGAGGCTGAGCCGCGGCGAGAAAAACTCCGGATCCTGACTCTCTCCATACGCGCCATATCCGTACAAGAGCAGCGGATTGGTGCCGTCGCGACTGATGTCAGCCCGGTACACCAGGGAAATCGGGACGATCGCGCCGTCGCTCGCTGTTGCAAACACCCGTTCGGAATGGAAATCTGCCGGGTCGTACCCCCCCGGTACGAGTTCGCGCTTTCGGAACAGCAGCTCTCTGCTGTCCATGTCGTAATCGTATACCGTTTCCGGCGTGACCAGTGATGTATAAATCAATCGGATGACGTTCGTTTCAAACTCGGGGTTGCGCCCGCTCCACAGCGAATACAGCGATTCGGGGAATCGCACTACGTGACTGTCGTTCGTTCGCAGGTCGATAACCCGCACCCGCATTTGCGCCGCCTCCCGCTCGAACAAAACGAGGTGACCGGCGAATACCTCCGCGTCCTCGAGCAGAACCGTCTCGCGATGCGGTACCTGCTCCGTCCAGTTGCCGGGGCCGGGATTGCGTACCGGCGCCGCCATCATTCTGAAATTGACCGCCTCCAGGTTCGTCAGGATGAAAAATCGATCTCCATGATGCATCAGGTAATACTCGAGCCCGGCCTCTCGCGCCCGAACAAGCTGAAACCGTCCGCCCGGCGTATCGGCGTTCAGGATGTGTACCTCGGTGGTCACCTGGCTTTCCAGACGAAGAAACAGGTACTGCCCGCTGCGCGTACGGTATATCCGCAGCCTGAACGCCAGATCGTCCTCTTGATACAACAATTCGTCGTCGCATTGCCGGCAGCCGACCGTGTGGCGCCACAGTTGATACGGCCTGAGCGTGTCATCAAGGCGGGTATAAAACAATGTGCGGTTGTCGTTGGCCCACCGGGCTTGCCAGTGGACGTTGTCCAGCACATCAGGCAGCAGCGTGCCGCTCGACAGATCCTTGAACCGGAGAGTATATTGCTCCCTGCCCGTCGTATCGATCGAATACGCCAATAGCGAGTGGTCGGGGCTGACTGCGAATATGCCGAGATCGCAGTAGTCACCCCCCTCCGCTATCGCATTGAGATCAAGGACTACTTCTTCCGGTCCGTCGAGATTGTCGCGCCGCCGGCAATACACGTAGTACTGCTGGCCCTTCTGC
The DNA here is from genome assembly GCA_034003725.1 of Candidatus Zixiibacteriota bacterium. Taxonomy (NCBI): domain Bacteria; kingdom Pseudomonadati; phylum Candidatus Zixiibacteriota; species Candidatus Zixiibacteriota bacterium. The sequence goes on along the minus strand of JAVEYB010000001.1, from coordinate 624,735 downwards.
GTACGCCGATAGTACAGGTGATCGCCGTCACGCACTGGAACCGTAATATCATCTTCCGGAATGCGCGATCGCATTTCCCGATAGAGCTGTTCCTGCAGGCCGGTCGTATGCTGCATGACCTGCCGGGCGTACTCGTTTTCCTCCTGAAGAAACCGAACCAGTTCGGGGTTCGACCTGTCGTGAAGCCAGTACAACTTGTCCATGGAAAGCGTCCTTGAGACCAGGCGCTCGTCACCGCGGCTGCATTCCGCCCGCGGCGGCCGCCGCCTCCCGGACCACCTGCCAGGTCCGACGCACGTCCTCTTCCGTCACATTCGTCTGAGCGATCACAAGACGAACCGCGTACGCCCCTGACAGTCGGGTGTGAGTCAGGTACGCTTGGCCGCTCGCATTGATACTCTCGAGCAGGTGTTCGTTCAACGCATCGAGTCTTCGCGGATCGTCGATGCCGGCCGGATGATAGCGGAAGCATAAAACGTTCAGGGGCGCGGGCGCCAGAAGCTCAAACTCAGGATCGTCTTCTATCCACCGAGCGACCGACTGTGCCATCGAGATGTGCCGGCGTACCATCGCCTGAAGCCCGTGTCGCCCGTACGTGCGAATGACAAACCACAACTTCAAAGCCCGAAAACGCCGACCGAGCTGGATCCCCCAATCCCGGTAGTTGTTCACCCGCTCACCTTCGCTGGTCTTGAGATACTCAGGCAGGATCTCAAATGTCTGCACCAGTGCCGCGGGGTCTTTTACGAAGTACGCCGAGCAGTCGAAATTCGTGAACATCCACTTGTGCGGGTTGAACACAACGGAATCGGCCAGCTCGATACCGTCCGCCATCCAGCGGCATTCCTCGAGCAACAGGGCCGTACCGGCGTATGCCGCGTCGACGTGCAGCCACAGGTTGTGTGATCGACAGATCTCGCCGATTGCCCGCACCGGATCGATCGCGGTCGACCCGGTCGTACCAACCGTGGCCACCACCGCCAGTGGCCGGATCCCCTCGGCCGTATCGAGCTCAACAGCGCGAGTCAGAAGGTCCGGCCGCATCGCGTATCGACCGTCTACCGCGAGCTTTCGAAGACTCTCAGCTCCGAAACCGGCTATTTTCACCGCCTTCTCGATCGACGAATGCGTTTCGGTTGAGCAGTAGATGGCATATTTGTCGCCGGACTCAAAACCGCGACGATTGACCCCGAACCCTGACACCTTCTCCCGCGCCGTCAACAGAGAACAGAGGGTAGCCGTCGATGCCGTGTCCTGAATGACGCCGACAAACTCATCCGGCAGCCCGATCATCTGTTGCAGCCAGCGCATTACCGTCTCCTCCAGCTCGGTGGCCGCCGGCGAGGTCGCCCAGCTCATGCACTGGGCGCCGAGTGTCGACATAAGCATCTCCGCCAAAATCGACGGCGGGCTGCTGTTCGCCGGGAAATAGGCATGGAAACTCGGATGTTGCCAGTGCGTCATGCCCGGAAGGATAATGGACTGGAAGTCCGAAAAGATGCGACCGAACGGCTCGCCGTCGTCCGGAGCCGATCCGGGCAACTGCCGGGCGACCTCCTTCGGTTGTACCTGGGCTTTGACCGGGTAGTCGCGCACATGTTCGAGATAGTCGGCCATCCAGTCAACTAACTCGTGTGCGTGTGATCTGAAATCATCAAGGTTCATAGTCTTAAATCGCGCGCGGCCTTTTTCCGGTGACTATGAGGGTTTCTCATACGTAAGGTAGTGAGAAGTCCCTTCGGGGGCAAGGTCGTGCGTTTCGTAATGACCGCTTGCTCCGACAGCAGCCCCGGTATAAGTTCGTACCTACGCACAACAGAACGTCGGAGATCGGAAGCCGTATGATTGATCTGTCGGGAAAGGTTATGCTCGTGACCGGCGCCTCGCGCGGTATCGGGCGGGCCACCGCACTTTTGGCCGCCCGCGCGGGAGCTGATATCGCGGTTCACTATCGGGACTGCCGCAATGCGGCCGAGGACGTGTGCGAAGAGGCGCAAAGACAAGGGGTTACGGCCGCAGCATGGCAGGCCGATATCGCCCGCCGCGAGCAGGTTGACGCCATGGTCAGCCGGGTCGTCGCTCACTTCGGCCGTATCGACATCGTCGTTAACAATGCCGGCATCTGGAAGTACGATCCAATCGATCAGATAGCCGACGACGTCCTCAAAGAGACGATCGACGTCAACCTGCTGGGTTGCTTCTGGGTCATCAAAGCCTCCGTCCCGCATATGATCCGACAGAAGTCCGGAAACATAATCAATCTTGCGTCAACCGCCGGTCAGCGCGGCGAAGCGTTTCACTCGTCCTATGCCTCCACCAAGGGGGCATTGATCAGCCTGACCAAATCTCTCGCGGTTGAACTGGCCCCGCATAACATCCGGGTCAATTGCGTTGCGCCCGGCTGGGTCCTCACTGACATGAGCCGCGACGCGCTTGAAGAAGACTCTGATCGTTCGATTGTCGCCAAGATTCCGATGGGGCGGGTTGGAACCCCCGACGAACTGGCGGGACCTGTTGTCTTCATGGCCTCGGATCTCTCGTCGTTTGTAACGGGGGAGATTCTCAACGTCAATGGCGGCGCCGTGTTGTGCGGTTGAACGGGAGACCGTGATGTTCCGTGCCGTGCTGACAACTCTGCTGCTGGTGTTATCGGCTGCGACCCTCTGTCCCGCATACGATGTCTCTGCAAAGGATCGTTGCATTCAGGTGTCTTCCGGATCGGGGAGTATCCGCCTCTCATCGCCACTGACTTTGCCGGCCCTGGCTTCCCTCCGGCAGGTGACGGACTCGAGCGATACCGACACCCGAAGCCGACGCCCGTTTCTCCTTGGAGACCTGTGGTATGCTGGCAGGACCACAATCGCGGATGCCGCCCGCATCTATTCCTCGCCCGCACGTCTCAATACGCGAAACGCTCTCTTCGCGGGCGGAATCATCGCCGTCGGAGGCATCTTGCTCACCCTTGATGACGAAATACATGCTGCTGTCATTCGCAGCCGCGATGATCAGCCCCTCAAGGCCATCATCGACGTAGGGGAGGAGATCGAGGTGATTGGAAACGGCGGCAAGACCGCCAAATACTACCTCGGGGCGTTAGTGCTGGGATATGTTACCGGATACGACCGTCTCACCTGGCTGGCGGCCGATGTTGTCGAGTCGTATTACATCGCGGGAGGCGTCAAGAACCTCGCGAATTTTGTCGCTTCGCGTGAACGGCCCCGCGACGCCCGGGACTCACACGAGTTCAGCTTCAACGGCGACGGAACGTCGTTTCCATCCGGCCATGCCGCCAATGTCATTCAACTCGCCAATATCATCTCACGCCATGCCGACTGCCTGCCTGTAACGGTGGCTGCCTACACGCTCGCCGGTACGGTGTCGCTGCAGCGAATCTCGTCGGACTCGCACTGGCCGTCAGACGTCTACTTTGCGCTCGTGTACGGATGGTTTGTCTCTGATGAAATTCTGAAGTTGAATCATACCCGTCGGCTTGCGGTGACCCCGACCGCCGACACCCGCGGCGGACTGGGCCTCAGCGTACGCTTCGCTTTCTGAGGACTGCGCTCAGCGCGCTGTGAACTGGTCGCGCGGCAGGTCGTGACCGTGCATGGTCGTCCGGGGAGCCACGGTCGGGGGGCCTACAAAAATCACGCTTTTGTAAAGATCTTTGCCGTACCGGCGCATGCGACGGAATTCCTCGATCGGAATACGCACGTTTCGGGCCCGCTCCACGTCCTTGCCGTAAAATTTCTGGTAGGAATCGTGAAAGTACACGTACTCTCGGTCGAAACCCGTCAACACGACCCAGTGCGGCGAGCGGTCGCCGTGAAGCCGGTAGGTGCTGATCAATACGATCGGGACACTGTTCCGATACATGGCCGCGAATATCTCCTCGGACGGAAAGTCGTAGTACGCGACCGCTACCCCGAGCTCCCGCGTGCGAGACTTCAGATCCTCATGAACCAGCTTGATAATCTGGCGCTTCTCGTCAAGCCGCACCGACGAGAAAAACGGCGTCTGTTCCCTGGAAAGTATCACCCGCGACTGGTAGCCCCGTCGCTGCGCCGCAATCGCCAGCCCAAACGGACCCGTCCCGCCGATTCCCTCCGTCATGAATACCAGCGTGGCCTCTTTCCACAGGTTGACCTCCAGTCGACGACTGAGATTCAACTCGGGCGTGTAATACTTGAAAGCCATCATCAGGCAGGCCGAACCGCACGTGAACTCCAGCGTCTGCCCGTAGTACGGCACTTTCATCCGCACCGAATCCGCCGGCATCCGCTTCAGTTCCTTGATCATGCGAAGTCCCGGCGAGCCGTCCTCGTAGTAATCGCCGAGCGTTTCGATTGTCTCGAAACCGTGTGTCCGGTAGAAACCGATCGCCTGCGCGTTGTCGGCTCTGACTTCCAGCGACACGGTCTCACAACGGCGATACACCGCCTCGTCTTCGCACGCCGCCAACAGTTTCTTTCCCAGCCCGCGTCCCTGAACGGTCGGATCAATCGCGATATTGTACAACCGCCCGACCGGTAATTTGCGACGCCAGAGCATGATTGCGCCCCCCGCCACCGACCTGTCACTTTCTATTACTAAGACAGTCGCATGAGCGCGGGTCAGCAGGTATTCAATCTGGCTCTCGGTGAAACGATCGCTTTTGAAGCTTGTCTCTTCAAGCCGGACAAGAGCCGGCAGATCGTCGATAGTCGCCGGCCGGATCGGCGTCTCTGAGGACATGGTCAATTCTGCTCGTTCATGAGATAGCGGATGACGTCTTCATAGATGTGCGGCGCTTTCGTATCTTCGTCACCCGCATTGATTGTCGGATTGTCGTTGACCTCGATCACCAGGTAGCTGTCGGCCACCTGCTTGAGATCGATGCCGTACAACCCCTTGCCCACGGCCGCTGCCGCCGCTCGCGCCGTTTCCAAAAGCTTCGGGTCAACCTTGTCAATCTCTACCGCGATTACCGGTCCGATAATCGCCCTGCCTTCGGCCGTGTACGTGAGGATTTTCCACCGCTTCCTGGGAATGACATACTGGCACACGTACAACGGCTTGCCGTTGAGTACGCCAACCCGCCAGTCAAACTCCGAGCGCACGAACCGCTGCACGACAATCCGGTCCGACCGTCTCAAAAAGCGGCGCCCGACTTTGATGAACTCCGCCGGCGTCTCCACCTTGTCGACATACATCGAAAAACTGCTGTTGGGCGCTTTCAGCACCAGCGGCCAGCCCATCGTCTCCAGAAGTTGCTCGGCCCGCGCATGCGTCACTTCCTTTTCCTCGAGCCAGATCGTATCCGGCATCGGGACGCCGGCAGCCTTGAGATGCGCGTACATGTTGATCTTGTCGCAGCAGATATAGATGGATTCCGGATCATCCAGAACCCGCTTGCCGTAAAGCTGCGCCGTGCGCGCCGCCACGTACGAGGTGTTGAGCGGATCCGTCAGCGCCCGGATAAAAATCGCGTCGTACTGCGGAATCTTGTACATGTCCGGCCGAAACAGGTAATCGACCGTGTGCCCCATCCGGCGCGCCACCTGGCTGAACTTCATCAGCGCCTCCATCTCGTCCGAACTGGAGATGGTGTATCGCTCCACGAATACGCCTATTCGTCCCATGTCACCAGCTTCCCGATATGTTCGAGCTCCCGCTTGTGCAGTTTTTCGAACGGCAGTTGTGAAACATCGCTGAACAGCATCGTGCCGTCCACAAGTTCGAGCAGCCGAACCCGGGCCAGCGGGATGTTGAACGCACGCCAGACGGCTTCGGCCGCCGCCTCATACTTGCGCGTGGCACACCACCCCAGCACGGCGCGGCAGTATACCACCCGTGCCCCCTGCGGAATGTCCTGGCAGCACATCGCGTATGTGAAGTTGCGCGTCATGGAACGCGCCACCGACTCCCGGCGGTTCGCCTTCAAGACGATCCGACTCTTCGTCATGAACGGATTGATCGGATCCACCACGACCGGCGGCTCGAAATAGCTGTTGGTAATGTAGTATTCAGGTATCGGCAGACCGGCCAGCCGCGCCTTTTCGAGAAATATCGGCGTGACATAGGCGTCCAGAATTTCCCTGCACGTCGGACGAATCTCCAACCCCCCGTTCTCCAGATCCTGCGACCGGTAGTACGGCAATTCGAGGTAATCGTACGTGCCCGCCAGATTCACTCGCGAACCGTCGGCCCTCAACCTCGCGATATACCCGTTCCGACTCGCGTGCCGCACGACCGCGCTCAGCGCCGATTGCCGCGCTCCGTCGGAAGAATCACTCGTGTGTGACGAGCTTGCCATGTGATCAGTAGTCATCTCGCCACGCAAGTGCATCCTGCTCATGGTCGCCGTCGCGCCTCCCGCTGGATTTCGGTTTCAGAAACTCGAACATCTCCTCACAATCCACACATTGCATGATTCGGTGCCCTTTCGGTCCTTTGCGGACCATCCGCACATTGGTGCTCTTGCAGCAGGGGCATACCCCCTTACCGGAGAACTTCTTGATAGTCATGACACTAATCCAGCACGATTCGATGTGAACGTTATCCTCATGACGTGCGCTCGGGGCGCACGGAATCCATTGTGCTTGTGTGAGTATCCACGATCGTTCCGTCCGTCATCGAGACCACCGGCGGAACGGGCTTGATGAAATGCTGGCGAAGGCTGTAGGTATACGCTCCCTGGGTCGGGATCAGCAGGATGTCGCCCGCCTGTATTCCTTCGCCGAAATAGCTGTACCCCCACAGATCATGGGGCGTACACAGCGACCCCATCACATAGCAGTCGTGCTCGGTCAGCGATGGCCGACTGAGATTGATTACGGGGAAATAGTCCAGTTCGAACCGGTCCCAGCCGATCGCGTTGGTGCCCCCGTCGGTGATCACCAGATCATCGAGCTTGCGGTCGGCCACCGTCACCAGCATATGCATTGCGTCGTGACACAGCCAGCGACCCGGTTCGGAGTAAATCGTACACGGAATATCTTTTAGTATCTGCGTCTTGAGCGCCTTTGCGATCGTCTGCGCGAATACGTCGATCGGAGCCGCCGGCCATCGGTAATGCTCGTGTCCCGGCCGTGCGTTCTCGATCACCGCGTGACGAAGCTTGCCCTCCGGGGTCGCGGCTTCCTGCATCCATTCTCCCCGCGGTGGCCAGAACCCGCCTCCGATATCGATGAACTCGATCATCGACCGCTGCTTTTTGTCCAGTTCGCGAAGCGCGGCACCCAGCTTGGCGACAAACAGGACCTGGTTGTCGGGTGACAGGTTCCAACTGACATGAAACTGCAAACCCCGGAGCTTCACGAACGAACAACGCGCCGCCCTCGACATGTACAGACGCAGCGTAGCGAGGGGAATCCCGAACTTGCGCCAGATGCCGTTGTCGTCAACTGTAATCCGTACCCCTGCCCGAATCTCACGGCCGGCGGCAGCCGCCACCGTTTCGAGCCGCTCCAACTCCGTAATGCTGTCCAGGAGAACGGTTACGCGATCGGCCCGCTTTACGGCCAACTCAAGCTCCGTCTGGCTCTTGGCCGGTCCGCTGAATACGATCTCTGTCGCCCCTGCAGCCACGGCCAGCTTGAGCTCCACACCGCTGGAGACGTCCAGCCCAAGACCCGCTCCGACCAGCACCTGTGCAACACGCGGATGGTTGTTGCTCTTGACGGCAAAGAATACGCGGGTGCCCGGAAGGACATTCTCGAACGCCTCCGTAAACTCGCCCGCCCGGCGCAGGAGCGCTTTTTCGTCCAACAGGTAAAGGGGGGAACCATGCCGGGCCGCCAGCCCGAGAAACTCGTCTTTTCGCCGGTGGAACGACTGCACGAACGACTCGAGCTCGTGCGTGTCAAGCCGGGGTGTCCGGTGTTCCGCGATCTCGCGCGCTTTTACGATAATGCCTGAGGAGTTGCCCATCTCGGCGCTTCCATGTCAACCCGAACCATCCCGATCAGCTCGTTCGCTTCCGCTTCGACCGCAGTCGTTGCCGACGGCGCGAAAATAACATGTCCCAAAATGCGCGAATCATAATCCTCGGGCGGCAAAACGACTTCGTGGCCCGGCCGGCGTTTGAGATACACCTCGAGCACCCGCGAATCGGCCATCGCCTGCCGCGAATCGATCTGCCGTACCATCCCGGCCTGATCGGCGATTATCCGCGCTCCCGCCAGACGGCGCCACCGCGACGGGGGAGGGAGAGCCGGATAAATCCCTTCGGCAAAATCAAGTGTCAGCCCCAGCATGTCAAGTCCGCCGGAAAGACGGATCAGCGGCGGCAAACAGTCGCCGCCCGGCCGTGGCGTCAGCTCCAGCATGACCGCCCGTCCGCCTCTCACAATGAAATCAATCATGCAGACCGCGCGGTCGATTCCCAGCGCCACGGCCGCTCGCCGGAATTGATCGGCCAGCGCCGAACGCTCGAGCCCCTCCGGAAGGTCCGACGGCACCACGTACGCAAGGGTCGTCCCCACCGGATGTCCGGCTGCAAATACTTTCCGGGCTATCCGAATGATATCGACTCGGTTTCCGTCGAGGACGAAATCACAACTGTACTCGTCGCCGGCGACGTATTCCTCCATTGCGATTCGTCCGACAGCGTCGCGCGGATACATTCGGGCATTTGAGTGATTCTTCAGGCGGACCGTCATGGTCGTAAAAGCAAGGGAGAGTTCGTCCCGGTTGCGGCAAACGAACACGAGCTCGCTGCCGCTTCCGGTGGTCGGCTTGAGGACCACCGGACCGCCGGTCTCCGCCATAAACGATACGGCATCGGAAAGCTCCTGGCCCGTCCGCACCGCCGGCGTCGGCAGTCCGCACCCGCGCCAGAGCTGCTTGGAACGACACTTGTCCCGGGCCGCCGCTATCGCGCCGGCGCCGGGGTAGGGAAGTTCGTACAGGTCGGCGAGGTACGCCGCGAGAGACATCGATTCGCAATCAAAACAGGCGATGCCGATCGGCTTGATGCGCCAGCGCATCAACTGCAGCCGCAGCGCCGAGCCGACCTCCTCGAAGTCGCTCAGGTCGCACAATACCTCGCTGGCGCTGTCGGGCGGTGACTCAACTGCCGCGGCGCGTTCCCGGTGATCGGTCACAAAAAGAGCCCGCCCCGGAAAACGCGTCGAAATTATATCGATATAGTCCGCCGTGGTACCTACCACGACGACACGCTTGTCCGACACCAATCGGCTCCTTTACGCGGTCGCCGATGCCGCCGTGCCGGCGTACGCCGCCGCGGCCGGATACGACACCGTCTCCGGAAGATTCGACATCAAATACAGCGGGCGCGGCGTCAGGTGAAACATCGTCTTCCACGAAAAATCACCGCATAGAAAATCAACCCGCTGCCGGCGTTCCTCGCAGGCTCGCGCCATGTGGTGCATGTTGATCAGCTTCGCCACCCCCGGGAACTCGGCCGACGTACCGCCGGCGAGGACCGTGTAGGTCCCGCGGTATACGCAGCCCATGTCGACCGCCGCAATGCGGTTCTCGATCAACACCGTGGTCATGCGAAGCCAGCCCTGCGCGTGGAGCCAGTGCATCAGGCTCCGGAAACTGCGCAGGAACCGGGGATCGTAGTAATACGACAAAGACCCGAACCGGCTCAGATTCTGGTGCACCATCACTTCGAAATCGTCGAGCACGTCGTAACGGAACTCCACGCCCCGCTCGTGAAACGACTCGATCTCCCGCTTGATGCGCTTGATCGACTTGCCGGAAAACTCCGCGTAGTACCGCTCCATGTCGTAGCCGTACTTCGGCGGCAGAAACTGGTAACCGATCTCGTCAACGATACTGCCGTTGGCCGATGACGTGCCGCTGAGCAGCAGATACCGGAGATGGTAACTGTCCGGCACCCGGGCCAACAGCTGCGCCAACACGCGCTCGTTGCGGGCGAATATGCGGTTCTGCTCCAGCCACGTCTTGCCCTCCCACGTCTCGCCCGGGAAGTAACCGTACGTGTGCTTGTCTTCGATCCATGATAGGGGCAGAAGCCCGCTGATTCCTTTCGCGTCCTCCGCTACCACGAAGTGCAGAGGACGCGAAAACTGGCGATGGAAGCAGTCACGCACCTCCCACAGGTCCGATACGAACTCGTCCGGCATGACCTGCTTCCATAACTGGCGACATGCGCCAGGCTCCGTTTCTACGTGAACTTTCGGCATCGTCGTTAGTACCTCAAATTCACGTTCGTGATAACACGCGAACCGCCAAAAAACGTCCGGGCGAATTCCTCCACCACGGCGGGATCGTACGGCTTGCAACTGAACACGTCGAGATACGTGGTGTTCGTGAGGTTCGCGAAATGCGCGGAAATCAGCGATGTTTCAATCAACTGAATCATCGAGAATCCGGCCACCTTCTCGTCCTCGCCGAAATGCACCACTGTCGTCTCACCATAACGCTTCATCTCGATAAGATCGCACAGCTCCTTCACGAACTGCTTGATCTTACCGGCGTCGCGAATGGTGTCAGGATCACAGTTGTAAATGTCGAAACTGGAGGCGATGCCCCAGACAGCCTGTTCGACCGCCTGTTCCTTGATTGAGAGTGTGTTCACTGTTCCCTCTAGGCTATTTTGTTCTTCCGATCGTGCGCTTCCCGGCGCCGTGGCGGTGTTGTTTGTTACCATGTTACCCGGCCCGGCTCGTCCTTCTCCGCCGCCGCCACCGACTCGTTGATAAATCGAGCCAGGCTCGCGACCAGCGCTCCCCGAAGCGACCGCAGCGTGTCGTCGACCGTATCGCTGTCGGTGGCTATCACCGCAAACGAATAGTAGCCGCTGACAAACCCCGCAACCGCACAGGCGATTCGACGAAGTTCCGTGCCGGCCAGACGACGCTTGATCACGCCGTCCAGCAACTCTTCTATCGACTCCAAATAGTTCATAAACGGCGTCTCGAGCCCCTGATAGCCTTCCTGAAGCGTCAGGTCCGCGCGACCCTGGAAATACAATACATAGTCCTCCCAGCGGTTCGCGAAAAACTCGATATGCACTCCTATCATCCTGTCAAGCAGCGCCGACAAATCATCTATGCCCGCACACCGCTTGTTCATCGCCTCGACCAGCCCCTCCAACATCGCCTTCATCATCACCCGGATCAGACCTTCCTTGCTCTTGAAATGGTAGTAGAAGGTCCCCTTGCCGACATCCGCACGCTGCGTGATATCGTCTATCGTGGTCAGGTCGAGACCGCGCTCGGCAAACACCGCCTTGGCCGCGTCTATCAACTTCTGACGTGTGACGCCGGTCCGCCGCTGCTGCCGTGTCCGTGCTTTATCTTTATCAGCCATACCCGGTTCTGCTGGCTGTCCTGTTACCGTCGCAATCATTTCCGACTCCTCAGTCATTTTCGACTATATCGTCAGAAACGACCAATCAGTCAAGAAGTTTCCGCAAATCTTGAGCTTCTGCAATGTTTTTTTTGAAATACCCCCGATGTCACGAATAATAGGATCGCTAACCAATTGACATACAATAGAATAGTCTTGCCCGAAAATTGAACACACCCCGAAGAGGATTGACAAAATCTGTCAATAAACAGAAGACTCCCGAAGCCTTTGACTTCGGGAGTCTGAAATCAACCGATCACGGACCGATTAGTCCCGCTTGGGCACCACAGGCTTAGGAGTCTCGTGCGACGGCTGCGGTGTGTGTGGAGACCGCCTCAACAACGAGTGCCCCGTCGCCAATCCAAACACCCATAGTCCGAGTGTGAGAGCGCCGATCGCAAACAGCGTGTCACCGGGCGCGCGCAGCCACTTGAATACCGTGAGTGTATCGGAATACAAAAACTCCGCCGTGCGTGCGAACCAGTAGCCGTGCTCCACCGATGCCCACGTTTGCAGGAATCCGATCGGCAGAAGACTCAACACGACCATCGCCAGCAACCCGATATTGATCGTCCAGAAAGAAAACTTCAAAATCGAGTCCTTCCATTCGCTGCGCACGTACAGCACGCGAAGGCAGAACAGCATCAGTCCCAGGCCCAGCATGCCGTACACGCCGAACAACGCCGTGTGTGCGTGCACCGGAGTCGTGTTCAGCCCCTGCATGTAGTACAACGCGATTGGCGGGTTGATCATGAACCCGAACAACCCCGCGCCGACCATGTTCCAGAATGCCACGGCCACGAAAAAGTAGATCGGCCACTTGTACCGCTGGACCCACGGCGTCGCTCGCGCGATCCGAATATTGTCCCACGCCTCGAATCCGATAATCGTCAGCGGCACGACCTCCAGCGCACTGAACACCGCGCCCAGCGCCATGACTACGGTAGGCGTTCCCGAGAAGTACAAATGATGCAGCGTACCGATAATTCCACCGGTGAGAAAGATGGTCGTGGAGAACAGAACCGATGAGTTCGCGGTGCTCAGCCGGATCAATTGCAGCCGCGCGAACAGAAACGCGATTACGACCGTCGCGAACACTTCGAAAAATCCCTCGACCCACAGATGCACCACCCACCACCGCCAGTACTCCGCCAACGCGAGATGCGTCGTCTTCCCGTACATGAACCCCGCCATGTAGAAGGCGCCGATCGCTACCGCGGAAATCAGAAACATCGTCATGAGCGGCTTCTGGAGTCCGCCCTGGCGGATCGCCGCCACGATGCAGCGGCCAACCAGATACAACCACAGCATCAACCCGATCAGCAAGCCCGTCTGCCAGACCCGGCCGAGATCGATATACTCGTATCCCTGGTGGCCGAACCAGAACCAATGATCGCCGGGCAAATAACCCTTCACGCTCAGCCACTCGCCGATCATCGAACCCAGCACCACCACCAGCAACGCACCAAACAGCACGTTCACGCCGAGCTTCTGGCCCTTCGGCTCAATACCGCTCACCGCCGGACCGATATACAGCCCCGCCGCCAGCCAGGCCGTCGCAATCCAGAAAATGCCGAGCTGCGTGTGCCACGTGCGCGTCACCGAGTACGGCAGCCACTCGGCAATCGGAATCCCGTAAAACCCGTGTCCCTCCACTCCGTAGTGCGCCGTAATCACCCCCATGATGATCTGCAGCATAAACAGCCCTGACACGATCCAGAAGTACTTGACCACCGCCTTCTGCGACGGCGTCACGACATAGTTCAGCAGCGGATCCGTCTCCGGCACTGTCTCCGCCACCGGCTCGTGCGCCCTCGATGCATGGTACCAGACCAGAAGCCCGATTCCTGCCAGCAGCATGATAATGCTGAACCCCGTCCAGATAATCGCATCCGAGGTCGGCCTGTTGTCCACCAGCGGCTCATGCGGCCAGTTGCTGGTGTAAGACATGTTGGTTTCACCCGGTCGATCGGTTGATGCCGCCCAGGAACTCCAGAAATAGAATGACACCAGCTGACGAATTCTGGCTTCGTCCGTCAACGTCCCTTTCGGAATCGAGTATTCCTCGTGACCGTTCATGAAAAGATCGGTGTAGTAGGCGACGTTGTGCTCGAACGCCCGCTGGCGTACCGCCTGCACCGTGATATCTCCGGTCTGCGATGAGTACGTGTTGGGGCGAATAGCCTGCTTCAGACGGGCCTGCAGCACGGCCTTCCGCTCTTCGGACTGTGATGCAAACCTTCCCCCGAATTCCGCGTTCGACCACTCGTCCAGTATGAACTCGCACTCCCGATGAAGGTAGTCAGCCGTCCAGTCCGGCGCCACATAACTGCCGTGCCCCCAGACCGAACCCAGCTGCATACCACCCATCGCGCGCCAGACCTGCTGACCCGCAACAACCTCTCCCGCCGGGATCACGACCGATCCGTCGGTGGTCACAACCCGTTCGGGAAGGGGAGGCTTCTCCTGATAAATCTTGATCCCGGACCAACCAAGCACACCAAATGAGAGTACCACGACAGCCCAGAATCCCAACCAGAGTTTGCGCATATTTGATGCTCCTCTCGATCACCGTGCTACACACACAGTCGATACGAGATTAAACGACTCCCGTTTAAGTCCTGTCAACCTTTCTTTGCGTGATGGCAGCCGCACGACCCGTGCGACTTCGCCTTATCGAGCGCCTCAGAGGAAACATCATACTTGCTGGCAAGCGACACCGCCAGTTCCAAATACCGCTCGTGGGTGCCCGCCCCCATGTGGTGATGCTCGACATGGTCGTACGCATTCATCAGCGAGCGTTCATCATCCTCCGTCAAAATCCGGGCGGCCAACGGAAACAGGATCTGGTCTTCCTTCATAATGTGGCTCCGGAGCATGGCCGAGTAGGCCCGCGCCGCCGCCGTGAACGCGTCGATTGCGTCAGGCTCGCCTTTCGATGCCTCCGCGATGCTGCCGGACATGGCGCTGATATACCGCCGCCCCTGGTCATGTTCCGCAAGCATAACCCCAACCGGACCGCCGTTCTGGGGCACACCCTTGGCTACCATCGCCGGGAAGAGGTGCTTTTCTTCTTTGCCGTGATGACACCCGTCGGCGAACGTCCGAAAGAAATCCACCGCCTGCTCAGCCGACTCCTGATCGAGCCGACCTGAATCAGCGGCCTGCTGTGCGATCCGATCAAGGCACTCCAGCACAACCTCAATCACCCGGTGCTCATCGGAGAGAATAGTCGTCGGTTGCATTGTATACTCCTTCATAGTTACAGTAGAATCGCATGTTATTGTCTTATTAATGACCAAATAAAAAATCAATCGTCCGTACCGCTGTCCCGGCCCGCCAGATCCGCTATCGTCGTCTCCCGCAAAAACCCCAGGTACTCCTCACGTACTCGCTTCCATCGATCATGTACCGCACATGGATCATGCTCGTTGCAGCGCCCGTTGCCAAGAAAACAGTTGCCCCACCGACTTACCTTGTCGATCGGCTCCACGACATCGAACAGCGAGATCTTCGCCGCCGGCCTCGCCAGCCGGAATCCGCCGCCGAACCCCTTCTGCGACTCAACCAGCCCTTCGCTTGCCAGCGCCTTCAACAGCTTTCCCAGGTAATTCTGGGGTGCGCCGATCTCCTTCGCAATAGCCGCCGAGCCCGCGTACTCCCGATCAGGGATCTTCGCGAGGACCGCCAGCGCCTTCGCTGCACTTATGCCGGTTTTCGAGATCATTTGTAATGCCTTATTCGCATGTCAATATACGATTACTCTATCGGACCGTCAAGCAATTTCTTGAGCACCTTACCATGGATTCCCGGGAACCCCAAGCCGTGACGTATGCTATTACTGTTCAGCAGCTTGCGGCCGTTCGTGGTGACCCCTCGCGGCCAGATCGTCCCCTGTAAAATGCGTCCGCCGTCTCAATCTTTGGCCGAGGGTGCCCAAATGGTCAACAACCTCAAACAAAAGGGACAGAAAAGCACCGGTCCGCCACCGCCGGATATGCCCTGCCGCTTGACATAGACCTCGTCCAGGTACCGTTCACAATACGGACACAATGGACTGAGGTCCTCTCGATCGCTAAACTTCATCGGTGTAACTGGCATAGCTATTCTCCGAGGAATCGAGTGACCTGATCGAAAAAGGTAGTGCGCCCCACGTGCGACCGCAATGCTCAATGACCGTCTTCGCGAAACCTGCGGAGCCGAAAACCGCTTGTCAGGCGGCACCATCAATCGTAGTTTCGTGACAGTCGACTGGTGACACCCCGACGGAGGAACTGCACGTACGTGACACACGTAACGCCGGAATCACGCCAACCCGCCCCCACCGAGGGCGATTCCTTTGTCCCATACATCTCCCCGCACGATGAGCCGCCGGAATTTACGATTCGGTCCATCGTCGCCGGCATCATATTCGGCATCCTGTTCGGTGCCGCCAACGCATATCTGGGCCTGCTTGCCGGATTGACCGTCTCCACGTCGATACCGGTTGCGGTTATGACGGTCGGCTTCTTCCGCCTTACCCGTGGGCTCTTCGGCTCGGTCTCGATACTGGAAACGAACATGGCACAGACGACCGGGTCGGCCAGTTCGTCGCTGGCGTCAGGCGTGATTTTCACGATTCCCGCCCTCTATCTGTGGGGATTGAACCCGTCTCTGTTTCAGTTGACCGGCCTGTCGATGCTTGGTGGTTTGCTCGGCGTCCTGTGCATGATTCCGCTGCGCCGCTTCCTGATAAAGAAGGAGCACGGCACCCTGCCGTATCCCGAGGGGACTGCGTGCGCCAAAGTGCTCATCGCCAGCGAATCGGGCGGTGGCCGCGCCGGCAACGTGTATCTCGGTTTGGGAATCGGCGTCCTCTATAAGCTCTGTATCGGCTTCCTGTTTCTGTGGAAGGACTCGGTCTATTTCACCCTCCCTCTTATTAAAAAAGCAGAAGTTGGCCTGAAAGCGACACCCGCTCTTCTGGCCGTCGGCTACATACTGGGGCCGCGCATCGCCACGATTATGGTGACCGGAAGTCTCGTTTCGTGGATAGTGCTCATCCCGCTCCTTGCGTACGCCGGCGAACCGCTGGTGGCGCCGCTCGTCCCGGAAACCGTCAAGACTATCAGCGCCATGTCCCCGTCGGAAATCTGGACCAGCTACATTCGCTACATTGGCGCCGGGGCGGTCGCATTCGGAGGCGTAATCACGATCATCCGGTCAATACCCACCATTATCGCCTCCTTCAAAATCGGGATCAACCAGGTGCAGGCGGGTCTTGGTGCGGGACCATCGACCGCCCGTCTCGAATCTGACCGCACCGACCGCGACCTCTCACTGAAGTGGGTCGGTATTGGGGCGCTCGTCATCGTCGGCGCGCTTGCCTTCATCCCGCACGTGCTGGGCATGGATGCCACCATGAAAATGCGCCTCGTGGCGGCGCCGTTGATTGCGGTGTTCGGATTCTTCTTTGTCACCGTGTCATCCCGGATCGTCGGACTGGTCGGCGTGTCCTCCAACCCGACGTCGGGAATGACTATCGTCACCCTGCTTGTCGTCAGCATGATTTTCGTCGCGCTCGGCTGGACCGATGCGATCGGCAAGGCGACCGTACTCACGGTCGGGACCGTGGTGGCCGTGGCGGCGTCAATCGCCGGGGATACCTCGCAGGACCTGAAAACGGGCTATCTGGTCGGCGCTACCCCCCGACGTCAACAGCTCGGCGAGATCATCGGCGCCGTGACCTCGGCCGCCGCCGTCTGTGCTGCGGTAATCATCCTCGCGAAGACGTACACCTTCGGATCGACCGAACTGCCCGCCCCTCAGGCGACCCTGATCAAAACCATCATCGAGGGTGTGCTCTCCTCGGGCATCCCGTGGGGTCTTGTCTTCATCGGGGTCGCCCTCGGCGTTATCATCGAACTGCTCGCCTTACCGTCGCTGCCGTTCGCCGTTGGGCTGTACCTGCCGGTATCGACCATGACCCCGATCTTTATCGGCGGCCTGATCCGCCGCTATGTCGATTACCGAAACCGTCATGACGCAAGCCGGCAGGAGGAATGTCGCGAACGTGGCATCCTCTTCAGTTCCGGTCTCATCGGCGGCGAGGGACTCATGGGCGTCGGCATCTCGCTCTGGGCGTTCTTTTTCGCGAAACCCGAAGGTATCGGCGTGAGTTGGGCCGAACCGTTTGGCAGCCTGACCTCACTTGCCGTGTTTGCAGTGCTTGGTTATCTCCTCTTCCGGCGAACGGGTGCGCGCTCGAAATGAGACCCTCCCTGAAGCCGGGGTGTCATGCTCTTTATAGGATGTACTCGCATGATGTGCTGTAATGTGTCTCGGTTGGGTCGTTGTTGGCTGACGGCCCTCATAATCATGGTGTCGACCCCGATTGTCTGGGCCGATGTGATGACGCCTGAATTGGTGGCGCAGCTTCGCGCCGTCTCGTCTGCGGCAGTGTCTCCCGACGGCAGCCTGATCGCTTACACGGTCGCGGTCCCTCGCAATCCGTTCGCCGAAGAAGACGGCAAATCATTCTTCCATCTCTACGTTGACGACCGCAGCGGCCTGTCCAGACCGTTTGTCACGGGTGATGCAACGGTTTCTACGCCGTCGTTCACACCCGACGGAACGGGTATCTGCTATCTTGCGAAGCGCGACGAAAACAAACACAAGGCGCTGTGGTATATCCCCGCGACCGGCGGTGAGTCCCGAGTATTGCTCGAGTTTTCTTCGGACATTACCGACTACGCATGGTCTCCCGACAATTGGGTGGTCGCCTTTCTTGCCAAAGACACCATCTCCGACCCGGTCAAGCGCTCCCGTGAGCGTGGCTTCGATCAGCAGGTTTTTGAAGAGGATTG
Organism: Candidatus Zixiibacteriota bacterium; assembly: GCA_034003725.1. Taxonomy (NCBI): domain Bacteria; kingdom Pseudomonadati; phylum Candidatus Zixiibacteriota; species Candidatus Zixiibacteriota bacterium. The sequence goes on along the minus strand of JAVEYB010000001.1, from coordinate 606,565 downwards.
GACCGCCGTCCGCCTCTGGCTCTACAACACCTCCGACAGTACGACGGCCCCAACAAGGGTCGAACTCAACGGCTCTGCCCACCAGCTGCTGTGGAGCCCCGATGGTCGCTTGCTTGCGACCACCGTTGCGCCCACCCCATCGATTGATGATCGTTACATGTCCCGCAAAATTACGCTGGTTGATGCCAGAGACGGATCAACTGTCCGGCAGTACGAAACCCCCGGCAAGCTTGGCCGGATGGCGTTCAGCCCCGATGGTTCGCATCTCGCATTCATCGCCGGCGCCGATATCAATGACCCGTCCGAAGGCGAGTTGTGGCTGGCGTCGGTTGATAACGATTCCATCACGAAGCTGATCGCAGACTTCACCGGCCACGTCTCCCAAGTAGCCTGGACAGATAACGGAACGCTTGTGTTCCTTTCAGACATCGGAGTAAACAGCGCTCTCGGGCATATCTCAATCGATGGGTCTTCAAAAACAACCACGTTGTTGGAGACCGGTCCGGTATTTACTTCTCTGGCCGTATCGGCCGACGGAACTGCCGGCGCACTGGTCGGCAATGCACCGACTCATCCGGGCGAGCTGTTTACGTTCGCTCCAAACGACTCTGTACCGTCGCCGAAACGAATTACCGTCACCAATCCGCAGCTCGACCGCATCGACTTTGGCCGACAGGAAGTGATCGAATACGAATCCCGCGACGGACTCGCACTGCAGGGGATCCTGGTCTATCCGCTCGGCTACGAGCAGGGGAGACGGTATCCGCTTATTCTGTGCGTGCACGGCGGACCCGAGTCCCACATTCGCAATGGCTGGATTACCAGCTACGCCTACCCGGGCCAGGTCGCGGCCGCACGAGGCCTCGCGACCTTCTATCCGAACTATCGGGGTTCAACCGGCCGGGGAATCGAGTTTTCGAAACTGGGCCAGGCCGACTACGCCGGCGGTGAGTTCAACGACCTCGTTGACGCCGTCGATCATCTCGTTACACTGGGTGTCGCGGATTCGGCCAGGATCGGCATTACCGGACGGTCATACGGCGGCTATGCCACCGCCTGGGCAGCCACCGCCCTCAGCGAACGATTCGCCTGCGGCGTCATGGGCGCCGGCGTCGCCGACCTGACCTCCAAGTTCGGCACCACCGACATCCCGATGGAGATGTACTACTCGCATGCCCGTACCTGGCCGTGGGACAACTGGCAGTTCTATCTCGAACGAAGTCCGATCTACCACGCCCACAACTCGCGCACCCCGTTGCTTATCCTCCACGGCGAAAACGATACCCGCGTGCATCCGAGCCAGTCGATGGAATTGTACCGGTATCTCAAGACTCACGGCAACGCCCCGGTTCGTCTCGTGGTGTATCAGGATGAACCGCACGGTACGGAAAAAGCAGCTGCGCGCTACGACTCGCACCTCCGCACGATGCGGTGGTTCGAGCACTACCTGCTCGGACCCGGCGGCCCGCCGCCCGATTTCGAGATCGATTACAGCGCCCTGCAACCGGCCGGAAACTGACCGGCCGTCGCTCTTCGGTCGTGCGCAATGACACATCGCGACTTCGCCATCGGCTCCTACTGCTCCTCCCGCTCCTGGGGAGGATTGGAAATGAACGTTCTGCGTTTCCTCCGATGGATGCGCTTCCGCGGCTGGGATACCGTGGTCTACGCCCACCCCGAATCACGGATGTACGCCCACGCCGATGAATTCGAAGTCAAAAAACGCGCCGTCAAATCCGAATTCAAATTCGGCGACGTCCTCAATGCCACACGCCTCGGAAATCTCATCAAAGAAGACAACGTCCGCATCCTCTCGCTCCACCAGAGCAAAGACATGTTCCTCGGCGTCCTCGCCAAACTCGTCACCCGAAAATACTTCAAGATCATCTACTCGCAGCACATGCATATCGGCGCCGACAAAAAGGACCCCTTCCATGCGTGGGAGTACGGGCACTTTGATGCCTGGATCACGCCCGTGCAATGGCTGGCCGACCGCGTTCTCGAAAAGACCATTGTCCCCCGTGAGAAAATCCACATCATACCGCGCGGTATCGAACTCGACCGCTTTCAGGAACTCAAGCCCGACAAGCACGAGTCACGGCTGCGGTTGAACCTGCCGCCCGATCCCTATATCGCCGGCGTGGTCGGCCGCCTCGACCGCAAAAAATGCCAGGACACCGCCATCAAGGCGCTCCGGAGACTGCACGCTGATGGACACCGGATACACCTGGCGCTGATCGGCGACAAAACGCACCGCGAAGAAACCGGCTATGCCGAGTACCTCGAAAAACTCGTCTCCGAACTCAACCTGAACGATTTCGTTCACTTCCGTCCCCACCAGAAGGAACCGGAGTACGCGTACGCCGCGCTCGATCAATTTGTGCTGCCGTCGGAGTCCGAGACCGCCGGCATGGTCGTGATCGAAGCGTTTGCGTCCGGCCTGCCCGTCACCGGCACGCGCGCCGGGGGGACAATTTCGCAGATAAAACACGAACGCAACGGCCTCTTGTACGAGCCGCACGATGATGCCGAGCTGGCCGCCTGCATGACCCGCTATATCACCGACCCGGCCTTCGCCCAATCAGTCGCGCGCGAAGCCCTCACCGACGCCCGCCTGACATACTCCCACACCGCCCAATGCGAAGGCTGGGAGCGGGTGATAGGGCAGTTGACGGGATAAGCGCCGTCAGTATACGGTGTCCTTGACAGAATGAAGTTGCAGACACCGTTTCTCACCCCTCCGCCGCCCTACACACACCCCGCGCCATTCCGCCAAAAACAAAGAAATGAAAGGGAGACGTCACCCACCAATAGAACAGCCCGCCCAGAACTTTCGAATAATATCACGCCGTCTGCACCAGGCGGCTGCCCGCCGACGACGGCTCCACGGCATACTCCGGCCCGGCCCGTCACCAGACTTTCATCTCCGCATGCAGAATCAGCTTTCTGCCTCGGCATCGCGCTGAATGTCTTCTGATACCGAAGCGGGATCACGCACGAGACAGCGGACGCTGTGCCCGCGCCCCCTCAGCTCATATCTACCACTGACAGCACAATGCTCGTGGGTCAACACGATAAACAGGTAGTTGCAGACAATCAGCGTGAGAGCTACGAGCACGGGGATCGGCGGGGGAAAGAAGACAAAAAGAAAGCCGCCCCGTATGTACGAGGCGGCTGTGTATCACTCCAATCCTAAAGCACTAACTTCCGCACGTCGGCACCGGTCCACCCTCAAACAGATAATTCACGAGGTAGATCAAATCCGACAAATCGACCTCACCCTCGCCGGTCGCGTCGGCTGCCCCCGGATAGGTCGGCGCCTCGCCTCCCGAAAACAGGTAGTTTACGAGGTAAATCAAATCCGCAAGGTCCGGACCGATCTGGTCGTTGTTGACGTCGCCGCAGATGTACGGCGGGTCGACCGTAAGCAACAACACCTGGAACGCCTGGCTCCCCGCTTCGTCACGGTACCGGACCATGAACTCGATCACACCGGTGTCGCCCGGAGTGCCCGACAAAAGGCCGTCCGTCGTCAACGAGAGCCCCGTCCCCACCAGATCGCTGTTGATATCGGCCCACGTCTTGACGCCCGTACCGCCCGTACCTTCGAGCTGCGATGAATACGCCGAGCCCTGCCGCGCGTTGTCCAGCGATGCCGTCACGATCGACACCATCGGATTGATCGTGACGCTCACGGGCTGCTGCGCGCTGCCGCCGCCGTTGTCGGATACCGCTGCGGTGAAGTTGATCACCTGCGCCGACACCGGCGTGCCGGTGACCGTACCGTTTGCATTCACCGTCAATCCCGTTCCGGCCAGATCGCCGTTGATATCGCTCCACGTTTTCACGCCGGTGCCGCCTGACACCGTCAGGCTCTGATTGTACGCCTGTCCGGCCGTCCACTCGGGAAGCGTCGTCGACGTAATCGTCATCGGCTGGTTGATCGTGAAGGAGTAGGCCTGCTCATCGGTCTGCGCCGACTCATCCGTCACCTCGGCCGTGAACGAAATCTCTCCCGCCGCGAGCGGTGTGCCGCTGAGAAGCCCCGTCGAAGACAAACTCAGCCCCGTGCCGGACAGGTCGCCGAATTTGTCGCTCCATGTGTGCGACCCCGTGCCGCCCGTCGACTGAAGCTGCTCTTCCATGTAGCCGCCCTCGGTCCAGTCGGGAATCGATGTCGTAACGATCGACGGAGTCGCAAGGTCACACTCGTAAATAGTGACACTGAACGCATCAACCGCCGCTTCGATCACCGAGCCGCTGTTCAGATCGCCGGCATCGAATCGCACTTTCATCGTCGCCGTAGGCGTGACGAACTCGCTCGCGAAAAACGAATGGACATTCCAGCCGCCGCCGGCCTGCACCGACGGACCGATCGACTCTACCAGCGTCCAGTTCGTCCCGTTGTCGTTGGAGATATACACGTACATCAAATCGTTGTTGGGGTCGGCTCCGAAATTATTGGAGTACCAGCGCGCATAACTGATTCGGCCGTCGCCTGCCGACAGGTCAATCGTCGGCGAATACAACCGCGTCGTGCCGCCGTCGACATCCGTGTCTCCGTCGCCGGGACCGGTCAGGTAGCAGGCGCCGGATCCATCGTAGTCAGTCGGCGGATCACCGCGATCGCCGCCGCCGTTCGGGACCGCGCGTCCCCACTGGCCGCCACTCGCGTCGCCTGCGACTGTCCAGCCGAGATCGGTCTGGAAGTTGTCGGCGAACGTAACCGTCTCGGACAACGCTACAATCGCCTGTGCCGGTGCACTCGGGTCCGGGTCGTAGTACGTGCCCGAGGTCGTCTCCTGCGCGCTCACATAGTACGCAATCAAGCTGTTACACGCCGCCGAGGGGAGAGTGGCCTCGTACTGCGTGGAAGAAATCTCCGTCATCGGCACCGCCGTGAACGGTGCGCCGTCGATTGAATAGTGAAGCTGCCCGCTGCCCGGAACCGGCGTCCCGCCCAGCAGGCTGCCGATCGTGACGTCAAACGTCGTCGGCTCGCCCGGCGGGACGATCGACGGCAACCCGGCCGGATACTGGAAATAGATCTCCGGACCCGGAACGTCGACATTCACCGCTTCCCACGCGTTGGCTACCGACTGCGCCCAGTCACCTGTGGGATCGAGATCGTTGGCCGCCGTTATCGTCGCCAGCGCCGCCTCATGATACGTCGTGGTCGACGTCCAGTAGAAAGCGTTGGCGCGGTAGGCCACGAGGATGGCATTCTGGGGGCCGATTCCTGTTACCGACTGGCCGTTGTGCACGCCCCCGTCGGATAGCAGGTAATACCACTTGTTGCCCACGCCCGAATTCGTGTGCACTCCGCAGTAGTCGTTCAGCCAGCTGGGCGAACAGTTCACCACGTCCACCCAATATGGGTCGCCTGTGCCGTACGTGTCGGGGTCGCCGGCCGCATGCGGATTCGCCATGTCGCGGAAACCCGCCCCGGTCGTCCGCCCGTTCTCGCCCATCAGCCAGTCGGGAACGTCCATGGAATCATGCGCAAATTCGAACGCCGCCCCGATCATGTCCGAAAACGACTCGTTCAGCGCCCCAGCCTCCTTCTCGTACACGAGGTCCGAACAATACTCGGTCACCGCGTGACCCCACTCGTGTGCGATCACATCCGGACAACCCGCCAGCGACCGCCACCCCGAACTCCAGCTCCAGACCACGATTCGGCTGCCGTCCCAGTACGCGTTGTCGTCGCCGTCGCCCGAGTAGTTCACGATCGTCAGCATCGATGCTCCGGCGCCGTTGTACCCGTTCCGTCCGAAATGGCTCAGCAGATAATCGTACACCAGCGACGTGTACACATGTCCGCTCACGGCCGGAGACTGAGTGTTGGGATCGTTCCAGAAATTGTCCGCATCGGTCGCCAGCGTGCCCGGCAACGACGAGCCCGCAACGTTGGTCTGGATATAGCCCGATGGCGGCATCTGCCCGCCGTGACCGTGAATGTCGTTGTTGGCCCGGCGCGTGTAATCAAGCATGCGGTACGTCGAACCGTCGAAATCCGTATCGACATGTATCAGCGTGTCGCCCATCACACCGACCCCGGTCCCGATAGCCGCCGTCTCTTCCGCATCCATGATGCGGTTCGCTTTGTAGACCACCTCTCCGGTCGTGGCGTCAACGAAATACTCCCAGCGACCCATCGGCGTATCCGACATCAAAAACATCCGCCAGGCCAGGTAGGTCGAACCTTCCCACGGGAACACGACCAGCTCCGGCGTGTCCGGGGAAGCCTCGCCGAAAAAGCTCTTCAGATCGGTCCTGGCGATTTCCGTCGCCTCTGCCACCGAGTACTTCGTGGTAACGTCGAGATCGATGTCAGGTACGTAATTCCCGTTGACCGTGCGAAGTGTGCCGCGCGCGTCAAAATGTGTAATCAAGTCTCCGCCGATCACGCGCAGACCGAGATGCTGTTGTGTGAATCGCACGTGGCTCATGCCGAGATCATCGCGGTCGATCCGCTTCAGCACGAGTTCGTCCGCCGGATTGGCCATCCGGTAAGCCCCTCTGTGCTCCTCGAAGAACTGCATCGACGCGGCAACCTGATCGGCGGCTTTCACCGGGGAAGACAGGGTTCCTTCAACATACGAGGGTACTCCGTTCCCGTTGTCACGATACGTGGTGACGGCACTGGAGGACCGAAGACCGTTCGGGCCGACATAGCCGTCCGCGTCTTTCTGCGCTGCAGCTGTCGTGGCTACCAGCACGGAAAGTGCCCAGAGACGTAGCAGATGTTTCATTGTTGCTCCTGACTAACCGACGCACATTTTCTGTGGATCGCTGGCATGTGGGTACCGAGCGACGTCCGACATAGGTTGGTAACTAAACGCATGATAAGGATTTGGACGGAATTGTCAAGAATTGAATCGGCTCGCTATTGTGGAGACAGACTGTCGTTTTTGTCCGCTCACCGACATTTGGTCTCGGATGACCGGGCCCTCAATCCACCGCCCACTTTTCTCCAGTGGGATGAAGCTGCACCTTGCCCGACCTTACCTTTCAACCTATCTTCCCTGCATTCAGACGGTTACTGAACAGCGTGTCGCGCCCTCCGCGCGGCCTCGCACCGTGAAAGGGGAATCCTGCCATGCATCTCTCTTCGCGATTGCTGATCACGGCATCCGCCGTTGCCCTGAGTGTGCTCGTCGCGCCCGAACTCACCGCCGGACTGCACCCCTCGTACTCCGAGAAGGCCATCATCGATACGGTCCCCTTTTACGACACCGAGTCGTACGATCCGGCCATTCCGAACCCAAACGACTACCTCCAACATCCGGTCGGTCAGTGGCCCAACCACTACCACGAGATCGTCGCGTATGCTCGGCTGCTGGCCGAAAAATCAGACCGGGTCATGATCGACTCATACGGCTCGACCCACGAGGGCCGGGAGCTGATCTACCTGATTATCTCCACGCCCGAAAACCTTGCCCGGCTCGAGCAATACCGTGACGCCATGAGCACGGTGGCTGACCCCGCTGCGCTCTCGTCGTCGGCCGAACTCGACCGGCTGATTGCCGACCTCCCGGCGTTCGCCTGGATGGCCTACAGCATCCACGGAGATGAGGTCTCGGGAACCGATGCTGCTACGCGCCTGATCTGGCATCTCGCCGCCGCAACCGACTCGGCGACCATGCACCTGCTGCAAAACGTCATCGTCCTCGTCGATCCCAGCGAGAACCCCGACGGGCGGGAGCGCTACCTCTCCATGCTCCAGACCTACAAAAGCCACACGCCCAACTACGACCCCGGCGCCATGCAGCACTCCGGCGTCTGGCCCTGGGGTAGGACCAACCACTACTGGTTCGACCTCAACCGCGACTGGATCCTCTTGACCCAGCCCGAAACCAAGGGTCGTGTCGAAACCATCCTGAAGTACTTTCCCGTGCTCGTGGTTGACGGTCACGAAATGGGATCCAGCGACAATTTCCTCTTTTCGCCCCCCCGCCAGCCGATCAACTACAACACTCCCGAAAACGTGTTGAAGTGGTACCAAATCTACGGCAGGGAACAGGCACAGGCTCTCGACCTACACGGATGGCCCTACTACACCGGCGAATGGAACGAGCAATGGTACATCGGGTACGGCTCCTCGTGGCCGACTCTGTTCGGTTCAGTCGGCATCCTCTATGAACAGGCGGGTGTCGACGGCAATATGGTCAGGCAGCCCGGCGATTACATCCTGACCTACCACGAAGCCGTCAATCACCAGTTCACGTCGTCGATCGCCAACCTCCGAACGACCGCCAACCATCGAGTCGAGTTGCTTCGCGACTATCACAACGCTCGAAAAGCAATCGTGATGACCGGCCGGCAGAGCGGCCTGACCTTTCTGTTTCCGCCCGGCAGCGATCACGTAAAGCTCAACCGGTTCGTCCGTTCGCTGATGCAGCAGGGCATCGACGTGAGTCGGACGACTGCGTCGTTCACCCTGCCCTCGGCGCGCAACACCTACGGTGAGACCGTCAGATCGAGAACCCTCCCGGCCGGGACCTTTGTCGTCAGCACCGCCCAGCCGCACGGCGCGCTGGCCAAGGCCATCTGCGAGTTTGACCTGCGGCTCAATCAGCAATTCCTCGAGGACGAACGACGCGAACTCGAAAAACACGGAGACACTCGCATGTATGAAGTCTCCGCGTGGTGTGTCCCGATGGCTTACGGCCTCGAAGCCTACGAAACTACGTCGGCGCCGTCCGTGTCCATGGAACCTGTGACCGATCTCGCCGACCCGACCGGGCGGCTCGTCAACCCCGATGCCACCTACGGCTTCCTGATTGACATGGAAGGCGAGCAGACCTACCGCATCCTCAACCGGCTGTTCGCGAAAGAACTCATCGTCTACGCGTCCGAAAAGCCGCTCACGATCGAGGGTCGCGAATACGCCGCCGGCACGCTGCTGCTGAGGCAGCGCGGCAATCCCGACAACCTCGCCGACCTGCTCGGCGCCCTTGCCGAAGAAATCGGCGTGAACGTCTACGGCGTCAGCACCGGCTATGCCTCACAGGGCTCGCATCTCGGAGCGCCGACCTTCCAGTTGCTCGCCCAACCGCGTATCGCGCTGGTCGCCGGATCGCCGATCGACTACACTGATGCCGGCTCGCTCTGGTTCACCATCGACAAGGAACTCGAAATCCCGCACTCCCTGATCAATATGCAGCAGCTCACCTGGACCGACCTCTCGCCGTACAACGTGTTGGTGATCCCCGACGCCTGGGGCAGCAGCCTCGAACAGCAGCTCGGTCGATACGGAGCGTCGATGCTGTCCGACTGGGTTTCCGATGGCGGTACACTGATCCTGATGGGCTCATCGGCTGCCTGGGCGGCCGACACCGCCACCGGTCTGTCGTCGGTGCGACTTCGTCGCCAGGTGCTCGACCAGCTCGACAGCTACGCGCAGGCGCTGAAGCGAGAGCTCAGCGCCGAGTCGCCGGCGATTGACACCCTCGCGCTCTGGTACCCCGAAAAAGCTCCCGCCGAGAACGCCGCTGCCGAACAGACTCCGGGCGGCGGACCCGGCAACAGCGCGGAGGAACTCGACGAGTGGAACCGGCGTTTCCACCCGCGCGGCGTTATCATGCGCGCCGATGTGGATACCGAACACTGGCTCGCCTATGGCATGAGCGATCGCGTCCCCGTCATGGTGTATACCGATCGCGCCTTCCTCTCGAAAGACCCGGTAACCACCGTGGCGCGCTTCGCTCCCGACGGCAACCGGCTTCGGATGTCGGGCCTGCTGTGGCCCGAAGCGCGCGAGCGATGGGCCGGAACGGCCTACCTGACCCGCGAACGCAAGGGCAAGGGACAGGTAATCATGTTTGCGGCCGCACCATACACCCGCGCGTACTTCTACGGAACGCGGCAAATGTTTGTTAACGCCCTGCTCTACGGGCCGGGGTATACGAGCAGTCTCTCCCCCTACGGCGAATGATCGTCTCGACCAACCGCAAACGGTCAGGCAGTGTGAAACCGCCTGACCGTTTCTTTGTGATGATGGAATGTGCAGCACACAGAGGACGGATACCGGGTCCGCCCCTGTGCGGCCTTGGCTGCGTCAGGCGGCGCCGGCCCGCGACGCCGCCTGCTCGCGGTAATACTCGTTGCTGTACCCGCTCACGGGCTTGAGCTGATCGAGCCAGTACGCATTGTCGTCGCGCTCGCAGACGATCAGGCGCTGTTCGTCCCGGGCGTACTTGGCCCGATGAAACTTCAGGTAGATTCGTTTGTGGTCGACTCCGATAATCTCCACCTTGCCCGCCTCATGCGACATGCAGTATTTCGTTCGCTTGGCCAGCCCCGAACACTTCTTCTTCGCCTCTTCGATCTTGAAATACGCTTCGACAATCGGCACCTCGAACGGCTCGTTGCCCTCGGTCGGTCGCCCCTGGAACACGTAATACTGCGGCACGCCGATATACGACAGCCTGTTCCACAACTCCGCCATGACGTCGGGATCGTCCGAGATGCCCCGGATGATCGGGTTCTGGTTGACACAAATCGCCCCGGCGTCCTGGATCATCCGAAGACCTTCGATACTTTCCTCGGTCAACTCACGGGGGTGGTCGAAATGACACATGAAATACACGCGGCGGTCGTTGTGCGAGTGCGCGCGTATCAGCTCCATCAACTCGGGATCGTTGATGAACCGGAACGGATTAAACGCCGGCATCTTGGTGCCGATCCGAATGATTTTGACATGTTCGATCGCGCGAAGCTGTTCGAATATCGCCGCCAGCTTCGGCGTCTGCAGAATCATCGGATCCCCCCCCGTCAACAGGACATTGGAGACTTCGGGGTGCGCGCGAATATAGTCCAGCCCCGGCGTGATATCGTAATTGACCTCGTCGTTGTCGTTCATGAACAGCCGCTTGCGGAAGCAGTACCGGCAGTACGCTCCGCAGGCTTCGTTGACCAACAGCAGCACGGTCGTGCCGTACTTGTGCTGCGCCCCGCGGGCCACTGTAATCGAGGCTTCGTTCGAGGTGTCGAGCTGTCCCCAGTCGTTGAGCTCGCGCTCCTGCGGTATCACCAGCCGGCGGATCGGATCCTGCGGATCGTCCCAGTCGATCAACGAGAGGTAGTAGTCGTTGGCGCGAAACGCGAATCGCTTCGCGACCGCCTTCAGGCGCTTCTTTTCCGTATCCGACAGCTGTTCGATGCGGTCGATATTGAGGATGTATTTGGCGCGCCGACGCGTGTTGGTCGCCGTGGCGGTACCGGGTACTGCCATGAGAACCTCCTTTCATCGTGCCGTGAGAGAACTGGACATCTCCGGTGAGTCGCCAGGTGATGCGATTCCAGCGCCCCGGATCGCGATCCGGGTGTCTCGGGCGGTTTGGCGGGCTGTTCTACCGGGGGAGCTCGTTCCAAGCCGGGCGGCTGTCGCCCCGCGGTGATGCTGAACAGCGCGGTCTGTACTCTCATACGTTATACGCACCGATCGCGGCATTCGCAAGAATTAATCACAAAAATGGACCCAATTTGAACACAATCGTCCCGCCGATCGCCCGTCTTCCGGCGTATCAGCCTGTCCGACAGACGACTATGATCCACCCGCCGACAGTGCGCCCGGCCGATTTTTCCCGCCTTTACAGAATGCGCCGAAGGCTCTATACTGCGTGCTGTCGACGGAGATGACAGTATGCGCGCCATGATCCTCGAAAAAGTACGGACCCCGTTGAAAGCGGTAGACCTCCCCGTTCCCGATCCCGGACCGGGTCAGGTCCGCCTCAAAGTTTCCGTCTGCGGTCTCTGCCGGACCGATCTGCACGTCGTCGACGGCGATCTCACGGAACCGTCGCTGCCGATCATCCCCGGCCACCAGATCGTGGGCACGGTTGATGCTGTGGGACACAAAGCCACGGCCTTTGCACCCGGCGATCGGGTCGGCGTCCCGTGGCTCGGTTACAGTTGCGGCGAATGCCACTACTGCCGCCACGATCAGGAGAACCTCTGCGACAATGCCCGCTATACCGGCTACCAGATCAACGGCGGATTCGCCGAGTATTGCGTCGCCGACGAACGCTTCTGTTTTCCCATATCGCGCGACTACCCGGACCTGCAGGCCGCGCCGCTTCTGTGCGCCGGATTGATCGGCTACCGGTCGCTTCGGATGGCGGGCGATGCGCGTACGGTCGGCTTTTACGGTTTTGGCGCCGCCGCGCACATTCTCATTCAGGTGGCGCGCTACCAGGGGCGGCAGGTGCATGCGTTCACCCGGCGGGGCGACACCGAGGGCCAGGCCTTTGCGCTCGCGCTGGGCGCTGTCCGGGCCGGGGCCTCGGAGGACCCGCCGGCGGAGCCGCTCGACGCCGCCATTATCTTTGCACCGGTCGGCGAACTCGTGCCGATCGCGCTCAAAGCCGTGCGCAAGGGAGGACGGGTCGTGTGCGCCGGTATCCACATGAGCGATATCCCCTCGTTTCCCTATGCCACTCTCTGGGAGGAACGCTCGATCGTGTCGGTCGCCAATCTCACGCGCCGCGATGGTGAAGAGTTTCTGGCGCTCGCTCCCAGGGTGCCGGTGAAGACCGAGGTCCACCCGTATCCGCTGGAGCGGGCCAACGATGCGCTCGATGACCTTCGGCACGGACGTTTCACCGGCGCCGCCGTGATCGTAATCGACGAGTCCGCGATGTAAGGCTGTGTCGTGTCGCCGTGACTTTAGTCACGGTGCGCACGCTCCACATACGACGAGTCCGGCCAACCGTGACTGAAGTCACGGCCACGAGCGACTACGACGACCGTGCGCGGCCTACGTCCCCGTGCGCCACGGAACCCGGCGACGACACGCCGCAGGCGTGTCACTCCCGCGCAGGCGGGAGTCTATCTATGATTTGTGCGTGGCGTGCATCCCCGTGCGTCACGGAACCCAGCGACGACACGCTGCAGGCGTGTCACTCCCCCGCAGGCGGGAGTCTATCTTTGATCCGTGCGTGGCGTACGTCCCCGTGCGCCGCGCGAACTCGCACATGTGCAGGTCAGGCGGCTTTCCTCGCCTGAAAAGACCTCTTACTCAACAAACTCGTGATGGATGGCATAGACTCTTGCGTGTGTCTGATGCATCCTACGGATTCCGCTGGCACTGCGGCCATTGCAGAATCACCGGCCGATCGAGGCGACAAAAGTGACTGAATCTCGATCGGCAAAGATCGTAAACCACCAATTCGTCGTAGCTCCAATGAGTGAGAACCAGCCAGCGACCGTCGGGCGTCGCTACGACGTCCCCCACCGGCCACCAGGAAAACGCGGGATCGTCGAAAGCTCCCGATGTGCTGATGGTCTTGTCGCGGGTCATCGTTTCTACATTGAAGCGATAAAACTCCGACGGCGGCGTTGCGCCTTCGATGATTCTCCCCGGATTGGTGTAGTAGGCGTATCGCCCGATTGGATCAAGCGTTATCGCGCCGTAGCCCGGTAGAAATATGTCGCTGAAGACGATTTCACCTGCGGTCTGATCGTAAACCTCGAACGAGTGCCCCACATACCATGATGCAAAGTAGATTGCCAGCATACGATCATCTCGGAAGGGTACGATCTGTCTGGGACCCCTCGGGTACGGATTGTCAAGAAACGCCGTCTTCCTGACATCCGTGGTATCCGTGAGGCTGACCCGGTAGAGCGCCGGATACGGATCGTAGCCCTCCACATCTACGTTGCCTATCGCATAGAATGTCTCGTCGTCATGCGAGAAGACCCCCTTCGCGGTCCGACTGGTATCGCTGAACACCAGGCTGTGATCCGATGTCCGAACGATTTCAAGGTTGTCCCCGCAAAGAGCAAGGAGACGGCCATCGTTAGAGATCGCGACCCCGCCTGCGCAGCGTTTCTCGATGACGTCAACGACATGCGGAGTGTCGCTCAGTGCAACAATGTAGACGTCGTCCAGAGCACAGACATACAGCATGTCGCCATCGGGAGACAACTCGTAGTCCCACGTGATCTCAAAGGGCAGGACGACCGTGTCCAGACGGTTTTCGACCGGGTAATAGCGGCACAGACGATGGAGATCGTCACCATCGATGAAGTACACCGGGTAGTCCTTCTCGGTCCCCGGGCCCACCGGCGGATCATCCCGGCAACTCAACAGACTCAGACCAATCGTTACCACCAGCATCGCCAGTGCCGGCGCCGGTAACACTGTTTTCTTCATTCAGATTTCCTCCCGCCCGCGAGAAGGCACCTTGTGACGTCCGCTCAGTGCGCGCTCACGACTGAAGGGGACTTTCTGGTTATGCTGCAGAGTCGATTGGAGTCGGTCTATTCCCCCACGGATCTATACCTAATAGACCCAAGCGGAGGGGAAAGTGTCAAGTGGTTTCTGGTACCCTGCGCGCAGGCGGGAATCTATCTCTGATCCGTGCGCGGGCCACGTCCTCGCGTCTTGACCTCGCCACTGACGACACGGCGCAGGCGTGTCACTCCCGCGCAGGCGGGAGTCTATCTTTGATTTGTGCGTGACGTATGTCCCGTGCGCCACGGAACCCAGCCATTCAAACCGTCACCACATGACGCACCGCTGCGACATGTGATCCACTCCGCACACGCGAGAGAACAGAAAAATCATTGTACAAGCGTGGTTGCGTGAGCGTTACGGGGAAATAGGTTCGTTTTGTCATTTTATGGGGGCCCCCATTTTGGACTGTTCTTCTCCGATGCAGTCGTATTGCGTTGACTGAGAGACTCCTCCAGTGTCGCAGCCGGATGATCGTCGGTCGATTTTCGGTCGCATCGATTGCATTCTCATTGGCTCCATCGTCTACTAGAGGGGCCGCGCCGTTTTCTCCATCGAGGATGTAGTGAAAGTGCGGGGGGATTAGCTCAGCGGTTCGCGTGGCGCACGGGGACGTACGCCACGCACGAGGACGTACGCCACGCACGAGGGGAGTCGCCCATAGCTTGCTATGGGGTCCACGAATTGGAAAGAGTCCCTTGAAACCGTCCTCGACACAGGCGGACATGCCCTCCCGCCGTCGCAGGGCTGGGCTGCGCCGATGTCCGATTTTCTCCCCCCGCAGTTTCGCTACACCTTCGATGGTAAAAACTTCGCCATCCCTCTATGTAGAGAGCGCGCGGAGAGACTTCCTCTTCGCGCGCCGGGAAGAGAAGAGAAGTACTGGGAACCCTTAAATATGACAAAACAAAGCCATTTCACTGTAAGGCCAAGCAAACCACGCTTGTACGGCGAAAAAGTTGATCCGCGAACAGAGACCAGAAGGTCGCGAGGCTGGACCGACACTCCGTTATGTTACTTATCCCCAGCAGGTTGCGATATCAGTATGGATCATGCAAGAATCGCCTCGCGCCTGCCGATAATGCCGATAGAGGCCGGTTTTTAGGTCGTCGGTACGACTGCCCACAACGCATCCGGCCTTCGAAGGATAGTGCAGTATGAGCAAGGCAGATCTCGCACAATTGATGCGGGCCTTTTCTCCGGCGCCGGCATCAAAGAAAACCGATTCCAAACGGACGCCGCGCGACTTCGTGCTTGAGTGGCTCGCTCATCTGACGCCCAAAGATGCACCGCCGTCGTTCTCGTGGGGGGACTACCTTCAGGATTTCTTCACCGACATCGACCACGCCCCGGACTGGGCGCGAAAACACAAGATCCGTTTCGCCGTCACCCTCCGATCCCGCGCCGAGAAGTACCTTGTCGTGATCAAGGAGGCGCGCGACACGGAACAGGCCCCGATCTACATCGTCTCGGTCTCGGTGCCGCGTTCAAACGAAGAGATCCAGGCGCGAACCAAAATCCAGAAGACGTACGGTCCGGCCTCTGATACGGTGCCGAAACGTCCGGTCGATCCGTTGCAGACGATCTGGGTCGAGAGTTTCGATATGAACACTATCGCCGAAGTGCTGGCCAGGGCAGGTATGGCGGTCCTCCGCTGGGAGCTTCGCGCTGCGGACATGAAGCGTCCGGGAGAACCGGCCGGCGAGCCGAAACCGGAGATGTCAGCGGCGGTCCGGGCCGAGGATCACGTACTGGGGCCGGAGATTCACGGCTCCGTTTTGTCGCATCAGGCGCAAACCGCGCTTATCAACTCTCTGCCGGGGGATTTCCCGGAGCGCGGCCGGCACGACTCGCAGCAGTCGGAGCACAAAGATTCCGACGACCCCACACCCCCTCGCCCCGAATGACCCGGATCGTACCGGACCCTACCCGCCTGCTCGATGTCTTTGCGGGGCAAGCATCCTCTTGGGATCGAGCAGCCTATTGAGCTGCTCCCGGGACAGAAGTCCCTTTTCGAGAACGAGGTCGTACACGCCGCGATCGGTTGCGAGCGCCTCTTTCGCCACCTTCGTGGAGGTTTCGTATCCCAGCACCGGATTGAGCGCGGTTACCAGCCCGATCGAGTTCTCCACCATCGCCCGGCAGCGCTCCTCGTTGGCCGTGATACCGAGCACACAGCGGTGCCGCAGGGTCGCCATGCCGTTTTTGAGCATCTCGATCGACTCGAACAAAGACTGCGCGATAACCGGTTCCATCACGTTGAGCTCGAGCTGCCCGGCCTGGGCCGCCAGTGTGACCGTGAGGTCGTTGCCGATCACCTTGAAAGCGATCTGGTTGACGACTTCGGGGATGACCGGGTTGACTTTGCCGGGCATGATCGACGATCCGGGCTGCATGGCCGGCAGATTGATCTCGTTGATCCCGGCGCGCGGCCCCGATGACAGCAGGCGGAGATCGTTACAGATCTTGGACAGCTTGACGGCGAGGCGTTTGACGGCCGAGGAGTACATCACCAGCGCGCCGGTGTCCTGCGTGGCTTCGACGAGGTTCGGCGCCAGTTTGACGTCGAGCCGGGTTATCTGCCGAAGGTGCTCGATGACCTTTTCGCTGTAGTCGGGCTCGGCGTTGATTCCGGTGCCGATCGCGGTTCCGCCCATGTTGACTTCGAGAAAAAGCCGGGCGTTGTCGTTGAGGCGGTCGATTTCCTCGGTCAGCGTTGTCGCCCAGGCGTCGAAATTCTGGCCGAGCGTCATGGGCACGGCGTCCTGCAACTGGGTGCGGCCCATCTTGAGCACGTGGGCGAACTCGGTCGCTTTCTGCCGGAAAGCGTCGATCAACTCCCGAAGGTCGTCGACAAGCTCGCTGTTGCTGTTGATGAGGGCGATATTCAGCGCGGTCGGGTAGGCGTCGTTGGTCGACTGCGAGAGGTTGACGTGGTTGTTGGGGTGGCAGTAGTCGTACTCGCCCCGCTCGCGTCCGAGAATTTCGAGAGCGCGGTTGGCGATCACCTCGTTGGCGTTCATGTTGGTCGAGGTACCGGCGCCGCCCTGAATCATGTCGACCACGAAGTGCGTATGCCAGCGGCCGTCGAGCAGCTCCTGGCAGGCCTGCTCGACCGCGACCGCGATATCATCGGGGAGCAGTCCGAGTTCGTGGTTGGCGCGGGCAGCCGCCATCTTGACCATCGCCAGCGCCTCGATCAGCCGCGGGAAGTGGGCCAGCGAGATGCCGGTGATAGGGAAGTTTTCGATCGCCCGAAGCGTCTGGATACCGTAGTAGTACTCGTACGGCACGGCTCGCTCGCCTAGGAGGTCATGTTCGATCCGGGTGCGGCCGGAGACATACTGTGCGGCGGCGTCGACGACCATGGTGCTGGCCTGACGCATCCGTCGCGAAATCACCCGTGCCACGCGTGACAGGATATGCGAGGCCAGTCCCGGCTGCCGCTCGAGGAAGTCGAGGAAGCGGTCCCGGCTGATGGCCAAGATGGTGGCGTGATCGACCGCCCGCGCCGAGGCGGAGTGCGGGTAGTCGTCCATCAGCGCACCTTCGCCCAGGAAGTCGTATGAACCGAACAGGCTCAGTCGTTTTTCGGGTCCGAGGGGGCCGCGTTTGAACAGCTCGACCTGTCCGTCAAAAATCACCCACAGGTTTCGGCGCGGGCTGTTCTCTTCGAACAGCAGTTCGCCCGGCGCGAAGCGCAAGGTCTCTAGTTGATCGGTCAGCAGCTCCCGATCGCTGTCCGACAGGTCCTGAAACAACTCGATACGTTTCAGGAAGTCGGCGATAGTTCGTTTGTCCATCTCCAGCAACTCTCCGATTCGGTTTGTGCGCATAAGTATAGGAAGACGCAACGCGTTTGCCAAGCGTTTGTTACTCGGAGAGCGCGCTGAGAGGGGATCAGAAGATTTCGGCGAAGAAGTCTTTCATGGCCTGCCACGACCGGCGGTCCGCCGCTTCGTCGTAGGCTGCGCCCGCGGCGGGGTCGTTGCCGGCTTCTTTCTGCGTAAAGGCATGGACAGCTCCACCGTACATGGTCAGTACATAATCGACTCCGGCGTCTTCCATTTCCTTTTTGAACGCGAGGACTTCGTCGTCCGTGACATGCGGATCGACCGCGCCGTGGAGAACCAGGACTTTGGCGTTGATATTGTTGGCGTCGGCCGGATTCGGCGTGTTGAGCGATCCGTGGAAGCTGACGACGCCGTTGACCCTTGCGCCGGACCGAGCGAGTTCCAAAACGCCGCCACCGCCGAAGCAGTAGCCGATCGCCGCCAGGCGCGAGGTGTCAACCATCAGGGAGGTGCGAAGCTGCGCGAGTCCGGCGTTGAGATGTTTGCGGAACAGGGTGCGGTCGCCGCGGAATTTGCCGGCCTGCGCACCGGCTTCCTGGCTGTTGGCGGGACGGACGCCTTTGCCGTAGATGTCGAGCGCGAATGCGACATATCCCATCTCGGCAAGCATACGAGCGCGCATCTTCTCGTTATCGGTTACGCCCATCCACTGGTGTACAATCAGGACGCCGGGGCGGTGGGATGTGACGGACTTGTCGTAGGCAAGGTAGCCCTCGAACGGCTGTCCATCGATGGTATACTCGATGGTTTCGGTGTGAATATCGGTTTGCGCCATAAGGCCTCCGGCGGCCAGAATCATGATGAATGCCAGTACGTACTTCATGCGATCCTCCTTGAATTGCGTCGAAAATGGTCGGTGCAACAACCGTCGTGTGCGGCCGGTCGTCGGTTACTTGAACCGCCCGCAAGCCAAAAAGGTGCCGGGCATTCTGGCTGCAGGTGGCGTTGTGTGGTACAACGCGCGATGCCGGACGGGCCGCGATCGCTACAGGAGGATACGGGTGATTTCGCGGAAGACGTCGACGGAGCGAATGACACCCGCGACCTGGCCGTCGCGCAGAACCGGCAGCAGGCTGAGGTCGTGCGTGTTCATTTCGTAGACCACCTTGAACAGATGGTCGTGATAGTCCACGGTGTGTTCGATCGGCTGCATGACGTCCCCGACCGAGGTTTCCGCCTGTTTCAGCACCCCGGCGAGGATCTCTTCGTACGAAAGTCCTTCGAGTCGGTCAGCGTGCTCGGCGGAAAACATGCGCTTTCGGTCGTCGATCGGTCGTTCCCGGAGTATGGGTGGTTCGAGTCCACGCATGATGTCGCGTCTCCGGACTGTACCCATCAGTTGGTACTCTTCATCGAATACCAGTACGACGCGGGGAAGTGAGACACGTCCCTGCACTACCAGTTCAGACTTCTCCATTTCCACCATGGCTTGCCGAAGCGAAATCCAGTAGGGGATGTGGGGGTACTGATCCAGGGGGATCATCACATCGCCGGCGCGTATGTGTTTGATTCGTTCAGGCATCCGGAACGCCTCCTCAGGCACGGCTGCCCGGATGATCGCCATTCGGGTGCAGGAGACTTTCGACCGTCCGTTTGGGAATGCCGGTGTGCCGGGCAATATTGTCCGCGGAGCCGTGACGCCGGGCCATCCGGTGAAGCCATACTTGCTGGAAGTGGAGGGGCGCCGAGGCAAAGGCGTCCCGTTCGAAAGAGCCGTTCGACTCGCCGTCGCGGCGCGCCGCCTGCCAGCGCATAACGGCGTGGACGGCGGAGAGCAGCTGCTCCTTGCGAAACGGTTTGTTCAGGTACTCGTAGAGGCCGTAGCGTTTGGCTTCGGCCGCGTCATCGAGGGTGCCGAATGCGGTGATCAGGACGACCGCTTCGTGACGATTGTGTTCGTCGATCCAGCGGAGGATATCCAGTCCGTCCATGCCGGGCATCCGCAAGTCGCAGATGATCAGGTCAAACGTGCGGGATTCGAGCAGACCGGGAACTTCGAGAGAATTGGTGGTGGCGACCAGTTCGAAGCGCGTGCGCTCGCGAAGGATTCGTTCGAGCAGCATGAGCATGTGCGGCTCGTCGTCAACCGCGAGTATCGCCTGATTCATCGCTTCCGTCCTTTGATCCGTCCGCCGTCGCGACGATCGGCATGGAAACCGTAAAGGTCGTGCGGCCGGGCTGGTCCGGGAAGTCTTCGGGAGATCGGCTGGTGAACCGGATGTCCCCGCCGTATTTCTGCACTATCCCATAGGACAATGATAAGCCGAGTCCGGTCCCCTGCCCAACCCTTTTTGTCGTAAAAAACGGGTCAAAAATTCGTCCCTTGATGCGCTCGGGGATGCCGGCGCCGGTATCGCTGATGCGCACGTGTACCTGGCCGTCTTCGGCCCACGCCGCAATCGACAGGCGACCGCCGTCCCCGGCCATGGCAGCCATCGCGTTGTTAACGAGATTCAGAAGCACCTGTTGGTATTCGCGGGGATCGCCGACGATGTCGGGGAGCGCGGGACGTACTTCGTCCGCGACAATTTCGATCTTTCCCGAATCAAACGCGTGGCTGGTGATGCGGAGTACGGCATCAATCGCCGAATTGACATTGACCGAGTCTTTTTGTCCCTCGCTCACGCGGGCGAATCCCAGCATGTTTTCGACGATCTTCTTGGCATTGTTGGCGGTCTCTTCGATGATCGTGAGATCGGCCCGCTCGGGGCTGCCTTCGGGAAATCGTTCTTTGAGCAGGTCCGTGAAGCCGAGTATCACCGCAAGCGGATTGTTGAGTTCGTGTGCGACACCGGCCGCGAGTATGCCGATCGAAGCCAGTTTTTCCGTGCTGTAGAGCTGTTTATCAAGCTCCACTTTTTCCGTGACGTCTTTGAGGATTGCCGTGCTTCCGAGCGGGCGGCCACGGCTGTCCGTGATCAACGTCCGCGAGAGGTTGACGGTGATCCGTCGCTCATCCCTGGTAACGCGCTGTGTCTGGAAGTTTCTCAGGAAGCCATTCCGGTAGACGGTGTCGCGGATCATCGCCAGCTCCGCCTCGGCATCGATCTCCGGAGGAATCAGCTTGTGGAAACTCCGGCCGATCATCTCGTCGGCGGAGTAACCGAAAATCATTTCCGCTCCCCTGTTCCAGGCCTGCACGCGATTGTCGTTGTCGATGAAGATGATTGCGTCGACCGACGACTGCAGCACGGCGGAGAGGAACTCCGACTGCGTACCGATGCGCGTGCGGAGCTGTGTCGCCACGCGACGCTGCTGCCAGAATCCGAGCAGGACAAGCAGCACCGCCGCCGAAACCATGGCGACGTTGGCGAGGTGGCGTCGTGTTCGGTGTTCGCTGATGGCCCGGGTGGCCGGGTCGCTTGCGACCACCATCACGCTCCATGCTTCCGCCGGACCGCAGCCATAACAGGAGATCGGGGTTCGCGCGCCGCCCCACGCGGAGGAGATCGGGGTGAACACAGAAGCGGGGGCGTCTTCAGGTCGAAACAACACGGTCGAATCACGATCGACAAGATAGGCGTATCCGCTGCTGTCAGTCCCGCCGATACGGAGCACCGAACGGGCCATCCATGCAATGTCGATAATGCCGTAGACCCATTGTCGAGTCTGGCCCGCGCCCAATCGCTGAGCCCGCAGCAGATATCGGCGGTCGGTCGACGTATCCGCGGCGGTCGAGCCGGGAACGTAGCATGTGACCGTGGAGTCGGCGCCGGCGTGATCGAGGAGCTGGTACAACGGCACCATATCCGCATCGTGAATCCGCGCCGCTTTCGTGCTGACGACCGTTCGGCCGGTCGACTCCAACAGTCCCAGTTCGACCAGACCTTTGACCTGCCACTGTGCCAGCGCGTTTTCGAAGTCGCGGTTCAGATGCTGCGAATCGGCCGCCTCCGCTCCGGCTTCGCCGAGCATGCGGATTTCTCTAAAGAGGTCCCGCAGGCTTTCACCGACGTCTCCAGCCACCTGATCGGATACCATCTGCTGGTATCGCTGCGCGTACAGGTTGAACTGATCCCGCATCAGGATGTCTTCGGTGATCGAGACGTAGACGGCGAACACCAGGACCACCGTCAGGATGGTCACGGCGGCGAGCCAGAGATGCCGACGGGAGGAGGACACGCCGCTCGATCGCGCGGTGCTGTCCGGCGCGGTCGTCATGCGGTCGGTTCTCCCGGACCGATACCGAGCCGCTTGGCGAAATCTTCCATGTACCAGTTGGCGATCTCATCGGTCGACAGCGCCATATCGAGCTGCTTGGTCATGACCGTCAGTCGGCCCACGGCGTGCAGGATTTCGCCCATTCGCTCGCCGTCGAGGTGGTTGATGCCGGCCGACAGGAAGTCTCCCTTGCTCTGGTGGACGAATCCGATTCTGCCGAGGAGTCCGGAGATGACCTGCACGCGGCGAATGCGCCGAGGTAATGACGCACCACCCTGCTTGTGCTGGTAACGGACATAGTTTTTGTTCGGGTCGGCGGTGGAGAGCGCTTCGACGGTCGAAAAGTGGTATCCCATGCGGAGGCTCAATACCATATACTCGCGGCTGATGACGGCGAAGCTATTCTCGGAGTAACCGCTCTCGCGCCCCCGGATGCCCAGAACGGACGGAAACGATGCCTGATACCTTGGGCGGGCTTTGTGGGGCCAGCCTTCGGCTTTCAAGCCCGACCAGAACTGCTCCATCGGTTTGCACCCGATCTCCGTATCGGGCACTTCCTTGCGTGAGGGGGATGTCGGCAGTTCGCGATCGAGATAGATCATGTCTACCGTCAGCGGGACGTCGGTTTTGAGGCGGTGGAACACCTGCGTGGAATCTCCAACGCGGATTCCGCCGTAAAACATCTCTTCGATAGCCTTCTGGTGTACGTAGCGGGTGATGTCGTGCAGGGTGCGGCAGTTTTCCGGGGCGAACCCAGCGTCGGCCGGCTGCACCAGATGGAGCGGCGAGACGTGCACCAGCAGATCTTCGAGCAGGCGGAAGATATCCATATCGGCGAAGAGGTTGTAATCGGGCTGACGGGCTTCCACCAGCTCAGGATGCGAGCCGGCGTACACTACGCCTTCGGTCGCGTCAACCGTCACGACAGTGTTGCGGGGGAGTTCGGAGAGCCCGCTGATGCCGGCGATGGTGGGGATACGGTATTCCCGGGCGATCGTCGCCATGTGTGTCGCGGGGCCGCCGGCCTCGGCGATAATTGCGGCGATTCGACCCATGACGGTCACGAGGCCGGGGAACGGCTGGCGCGTGGCAAGAATGGCGCGGTTTGGGACTCGGGGCAGGTCATCGACCGATGACACCGGAAAGACGCAGCCGATCGCGGCGCCCGGGCACACAGTCACGCCGCCGGAGCGCAGCACCGTATAACCGGACACGTCGACCGGCCCCGACCGCGATTCCGCGCTGACGATCTTCAGAGGCCGTGCCTGCAGCAGGAACAGGCTGCCATCGCGATCGATCGCCCATTCGATATCCTGCGGCTTGCTGTAATGAGTCTCTATGATGACGCCATAGCGGGCCAGCTGGATGACAAGGCTGTCGGTCAGGGCCGGCTGCATTTGCTCCGATGGAGGAATCGGCTCCACCACCGTCCCGCCGCCGGGGGCCATGACAAGCCGCGTCGTTTTCGCGGCAATATGGCGGGATTCGATCTCCATCGTCGCGCGGTTGACATAAAACACGTCGGGATCGCACTGCCCGTCCACGAGCGATTTGCCGAGACCCCACACGGCGTGGACCTGCAGCTGGGTGCTCTCCGGATTCACCGGGTTGCGCGTATACAGCACGCCCGCCGCCCGCGCGTCCACCATCGTCACCATCCCCACCCCCATCGCCAGATCATCTTCAACCAGAGAATGAGACAGCAGGTAATAGATAGCTTTGGGCGTAAACTTGCTGGCGAGGATCTCGCGGTAGCATTCCAGCAGGCGATCGGGTTCGATATTGAGGAAGGTGGCGTATTGGCCGGCGAAGCTGAACCAGGAATCCTCGCCGAGCGCGCTTGATCGGAGGGCGAACTTCGCCGATGGGTTGCGTGCAGCCAGTTCCTCGTAGGCGTGTCGGATTGCATCGGCAAGATCGTCAGGCAGGGGGCATTCGCTGATCATCGACCGGATTTCACCGGACACGCGGACGAGATCGTCGTACTCGAGGAAGTTCACCGAGGCCAGTCGTTTGCTGATACGGTCGTTGAGGTTGTTGACCTGGCGGAAGTGCCGGCAGCTCCAGGCCGTGATTGCGAACCCGTCGGGTACGGGCAACTGCAGCCGGGACTTCATTTCGCCCAGCTGCGCGCATTTGCTGCCGACGCTGCAAGCCCGGTCGCGGCCGACCTCTTCGAGCGGCAACACGAACCGGTCGGTGCCGGTCGACCGGCACCAGGGCAGGGAGTCATCGATGCGGGCGCCGATTTCGGCAAAACGATCGCGCAGTATTTCGTAGCGGGGACCACCGAGTTCGATCATGATTTCGATGAGTCGGGTGACGCAATTTCGAATCTGGGCGACACTGGTTCGTATGTAGTTGAGGTCGAACAGGTATTCGCCCTGCGACTTTTCTTCCATGTCGCTGATAATCGACATCGCCTGATGGTGGCGTTCCAGTAACGCCAGGAAGGCGGCGAACTTGGAGCGAACCGATTCCAGGGCGTTGTCGTCTTTTCGCTTTGTGCTCTTGCGGGGATCGCGGAATCGAACCATGCAATGACACCCTCGTACCAACGCGACAGCAGAATGGGTCCGCCGTTGGGGAGCGGCCCGTCTCGGGTTCAATATAGGATTATGGATACCGGCTGGCAAGGACGGGCCACGGGCCGCCCGGCGGGGCAAAAGGTGGTCTGAAACAGGGGTTGTCAAAAGTCGGTCGGCCACGTACATTATCGGCCACGGCGTCGGGACTTCACAACCAATACCAGGCCGCCCGCGGCCCGAACCGAGGGCATGTGAGGCGGGCAGACGATATGCACCGACGCCACTGCCGCGAAAAAGGAATACACACTTCATGCTATCACTTATTGGCACCGACGGGGAACACTATTACACGTTCAAACTTTCACCGGGTCGCTTCCTGGTGGGGCGCAAATCCGACTGTGACATATGCGTGCCGAACGGCACGGTGTCGAGACGCCATGCCGAAGTCGAAGTCGACGCTGCAGGGAAACAGGTATTTGTGACCGATCTGGGCAGCCACAACGGAACGACGGTGAACCAGGTGCGGGTCAGCGCGCGCACGGAACTGAAAAGCGGCGACCAGATCGCTTTTGGCAGCACCGAGTTCAGGCTGTCCGACAGCGACCAGCCTTCGGCCGACCATACGCGGTCACACCGTGCGCAGTTGTCGGATTTCGATCCGGAGAAATCGGTTTTTCTGGACATCAACGAGGCCCTCAAGCCGCTTCCGCAGAAAGCGTCGGATAACCCCGAGTTGTTTCCCACCCTGTCGGAGATGGCGCGGATGCTGGTGCTTTCCGAGCCGCGAGAGGTAATGCTGGAGCGTGCCCTTGGGCTGGTCGGCCGGGTCGTGCCCGCGGACCGTCTGGCTATCCTGTTCACGTCCGAGGAAACCGGCGACGTTTATACGGCAGCCACGCTTTTACCGGGGGGAAAGGACCTCGGCTCGTTTACGTTGTCGCGGACCATCATCCAGCAGATTCTCGACGAGAAGTCGGCGATCCTGGTGGGCGATCCGACGGTGGATCCGCGCTACGCCGCGCAGCAGTCCATCATCCTGTCGGAGTTGAAGTCGGCCATGGCCGCGCCGTTGTTCGACGAGGGGCGTGTCCTCGGGGTGTTGTACGTCGACACCACCAACCCGATGCATCGATACAACAACGATTATCTCCGTCTGCTGGCAATGTTCGGCAATATTATCGCCTCCCGGCTGCTCAACTATGAACTGCTGGAGGAGCGCGAAGAAAAGCAGGTGATGGACGCGGAGCTGAATCGGGCAGCCGGAATCCAGCGTCGGCTGCTGCGGGTTGACAAGCCGGAACTGCCGGGGTTTTCGCTGCACGCGACCGTGGAGTCGTCGCGCTCGGTCGGCGGCGACATGTATGACTTCGCCCTGCTGCCGGACGGGCGGCTGCTGTTTCTCGTGGCCGACGTGTCCGGCAAAGGGATGGGTGCGGCGCTGCTGATGGCCAATATCCTGGCGTCGTTCCGCATCCTGTACGAGCAGAAGCCGTTCGACCTGCTGCGCACGGTGGAGCAGGTTTCGTATCAGTTGTACAAATTCAGCGATCCCGGCGATTTTGCCACCCTGTTTATCGGTATTCTTGATGCGGAGACCGGCGCCATGACCTACATTAACGCGGGCCACAATCCGCCGATGCTCGTTCGCAGCGACGGTACGCTGGAACTGCTGGAGGCGTCGGGGACCATGATCGGCGCGTTCAATTTTAATACGTGGCAGGAAGCGCAGGCGACGTTCCGCAGAGGGGACGTGCTGTTCGTCTTCTCCGACGGCGTGACGGAAGCCGAAGGTCCGGAGGGGCAGTACGGTGAAGAGCGGACCTCAAGGACATTGACCGGCGCGCGGCACGGCACGCCGGCGGAGATCACGGGTGAGCTGCGGCGGGATATCGAGCAGTTCATTCAGGGGGCGGCCCAGTCTGACGATGTGACCATGCTCGTAGTGAAAAAGGAATGACGATGCTAACACCCGGACAGCAATTCGCGCATTTCAGGATCGATCGCAAGATCGGCGAGGGCGGCATGGGAGCCGTGTTTCTTGCCGAAGACCAGAAGCTGGGACGTCAGGTGGCGCTGAAGATCCTGCTCGCGGAGTATTTCGACGATGCGGAGCGCCGGGAGCGCTTTTATCGCGAGGCAAGAACGGCCGCACAGGTGTCGCACCCGAATGTCATGGGGATCTACGATCTCGGGGTCGAGAAGGAGCCGGGCAGCAATCGCGACATGAACTACATAGTCATGGAGTATATCGCCGGACGGTCGTTGGCGTCGATTCTCCGGGAAGACAAACCGGACATGGCGACGATTCTTCGGTACGCATCGAAAATAGCCTCCGGCCTCGCCGCTGCCCATCAGAAGGGAATTGTCCACCGCGATATCAAAGCCGAGAACATCCTGGTCGATGAGAGCGGGGAGCCGAAAGTGCTGGATTTCGGTCTGGCCAAGCCGGTGACGCCGGTGCAGTTCGAGAAGGAGGGGGAGGACAGCACGCGCACGGTCAGTCAGGAGCTGACAAGGGCCGGCAAAATTCTGGGGACCGTGACCTACATGTCGCCGGAACAGGTGCGCGGCGAGAAAGTCGACAACCGTTCCGACATCTTCTCTTTCGGGATCCTGTTGTACCAGATGGCGACCGGCGAAATGCCGTTTGCCGGGAAGACGCAAGTATCGACGCTGGCGAAAATTCTCGAGTCGCAGCCGGAGCCGCCGCATCTGAAGAATGCGGATATCCCCGCCGAGCTCGAGCGTATTATCGCCAAGTGCCTGCAAAAAGATCCCGCCGACCGTTACCAGGACACCCGCGACCTCGTGGTCGACCTGCGGTCCCTTCGCCGCCAGTACGACTCCGGGGTGACTGAAACGGTGTCGGCGATCACCGACCGCATGCCTGCTGGCGGGCGGACGTTCAAGATCAACCTGACGTGGAAGCTCGTGATCGTCATCCTTGTCGGCATGGTAATCGTCAGTGGTCTGATCGAGCAGTGCCTGGACGTAGACGTCGAAACCCGCATGAGCGATCTTCCGGGCGGGGGCGAGATCGACAAAGCCCTGTCGCTCGCGGGCCGTCTCGCGCAGGGCGTCAACAGCCTGGCGATTCTCAGTTTCAGCAACAAGACCGGCGACCCGGAACTGGACTGGCTGCAGACGGGGCTGCCGGAAATCATGCTCACCGATCTGTCGCAAAGCGGCTCCATCAACATCATCAGCCGGGAGCGTGTTTTCGATCACCTTGGCGTTCGAAGCGACGAGCAGTACTCCCGGGAGGATTATGTCGATGCGGCCAAGGCGCTCGGCGCCGCCAAGCTGCTGTCGGGGTCATTCTTCAAAGTGGGCGATCAGATTCGGATCGATGCCCGGCTCGAGGATATTACCTCCGGCACGATTCTGCTGGGCGAAAAAGTCGTAGGGTCGGATCCGTTCGTTCTGGTGGATTCTCTCACCACGAAAATCGCGACCTCGCTGAACGTGGCGCAGGCGGACGCGCGCGATATCAGCGCCTCCAGTTTTGCCTCGTCACCCGAAGCCTATAAAGAATATCACAAGGGTGTCGAGTTGTTCGGTTTGTCGCAATGGGAAGAGGCGATCAAGCAGTTCGAGAAGGCGATCGAGATCGATTCCACCTTTGCGCTTCCATACATGCGTATCGGAATGGTCCACGTGTTCCAGGGACGGCAGCAGAAGGGGGTCGGTTACCTGAGCAAGGCGCTCGTGTACCAGGACAAGCTGCCCCGGCGGGAGCGCTCGCTGCTCGATATCTATGTGGACTTGTGGCAGCGCCAGCAGTACGAACCGGCGTACGACAAGATCAAGCGGTTTGTGGAGACCTATCCGGAGGACAAAGAGGGTCGGACGTTTTACGCGGTCGCGATCAGTGCGTTTGAGCGGGACACGGTCCAGGCATTCATTCAACTGGACACCGTGCTCATGATTGACCCCGAATATCCGTTCGCGCTGCAGCAGTACGCCGACCTCCGATCGCAGTACAACAATTTCGAGGGGGCCATTCCGTCGTACGAACGGCTGCTGGAGACCTCGCCGCAGACCGCCGACTACTATCAATCCCTCGGCACACTGTACTTTCGGCTGAACAGGTTCGACGATGCTATCGAGCTGTACCGGGAAGCAATGGAGCGGTTCCCCGACGATCCCGACCCGATCTCGTCGCTCGCGAATGCGTACGTGCAGAAGCGGGAGTTGGACAAGGCGGAGCAGCTTCTGGCCCGCATTCCGAAGGAGTTCGGCGACGACCCGTACGAGATGCGTCAGTACGACAACTCGATGGGCAACCTGTCTTTGTGGCGGGGGCGTTTCAAGGAAAATCTGGCCTGGCGGCACCGTGCCCTGGAGCACGCGCAGAAGACGGGTGACGAAAACCTGATATCGTCGAGTTACGGCGTCCTCAAGGGGTTTTTCGATCTCATGGGGCAGCGCGACAGCGCACACTACTATCTGCGGCAGGCGTACAAGGTCGCGGGCACGTTTCAGCGCATGAGTTACCCGATCGAGGTCGTGGCGATGGATCACAGTCAGGCGGAGGAAATGCGCGCCCTGTTCACTCGCGAAATCACGGACTTTCGCAACCGACTCCCGCAGCAAATGCATTCGCTGGCCGATGGTCTGGATTCGCTGTTCGAGGCGCACGCCGCCGCCGATACCGCCGCCGTGATCCGCGCGTACTACCTTATCAAGTCGTCGCAGCCGAACCAGACGGGAAATGACTATGCCATCGGGCAGATAATGGTGAAGACAGGGCGCTACAAGGAGGCCATTGACGTGCTCACGCCTCTCGTCGAGGGGACGGAACGCACGAACTCCGGGTTCACGTATCCCATGACGCACTATTATCTCGGCGTTGCGTCACAGGAGTTGGGCGATCGGACGACCGCAGTGGAGCATTTTCGCGAGATGCTTCGATTCTGGAGCAATCCCGACACAGAGCTGAAGGAAATCGCCGATGCGCGGGCCCGCCTTGCCCAACTGACAAGCTAGCGACCTCGGCGCAGGTATATGCACCCCGGCCCCGTGCGAGCCGGGGCGCGGCGCAGACGAGGCGCCTCGACAACCATGACCAGGATCACCATTCTATACATCGAAGCCGATGCCGTGGAGCGGGGCGTAACGTCGCGCCGCCTTCGGGCACGCGGCTTTCGGGTTATCACGGCGCCGTCGGGGGCCAGGGGGCTGGCGAAGTTCGACCCGGACGCAATCGCAGCGGTCCTGTGCGACTTGAACCTCCCTGACCGCAACGGCCTGGATGTGCTCGCCAGGATGAAGGAGCGGGGACCGGAGGTTCCGGTGATCGTCCTGACGGCTCACGGATCGGTGTCGCACGCGCGCGACGCAATCCGACGAGGCGCATACCATTTCATCCTCAAGCCTCTCGAAATCAACGACCTTGAAATTACGATCTATCAGGCGATCGAAGACGCCCGGCTGCATCGCGAACTGACTGATTATTCGCGTGATCTGGAGCGCCGGATTTCGGAACGGACGGAACGGCTGGAGTTCGCCAATCGGCAGCTGGCGGCGCTAAACAACGTTTCGAACCGATTCTCGCAGGTGTATCGTGAGGACGAGCTGCTCGATCTGATACCGGAGCTGATGACGTCCAGTCTCGATTTCGATCGGTCGATGCTGTTTCTCGTGGATGACGGGGCGCTGCGACTTCGGTCACTCTGCTGGCCGTTCGACCCGCCGGATCGTATCGAGCACTTCAAACGCAACGTTCTCGACGAACACATGCCTCGCCCGCCGCATGTGATGGAGAGTTATGCGGAGAACCGGACGGTGTTCATCGAGGACCTGAACGCGGATCCCCGCTGGCCGCGCGAGCCGAATCGCGTCATCCGCACCAAGGCGCTGGTCATAACGCCGGTTCGGGTGCACGGTACGCCGATCGGCGTCATCATCGGCAACATGCAATATCACGACCGGGCCATGGACGACCAGGATATAGCACGGGTCGAGATGTACGCCACGCTGGCCGGATCCGCGCTGGAAAATATCCGCGCCTATCAGACGCTCGAACAGGCGGTGGCGGAGCGTACGTCGGATCTGCAGCGTCTCAACCGCGAGCTGGAAGACCGCGCCGCGCACCTGGAGCAGCACCGCGCGCAGCTGGCGCAGACCAACGCCCGGCTGCAGGCGCTGATCGACACGTCGTTCAGCGCAATCGTCATGGTCGATCATCAGGGGACGGTCATCACCACCAATCTCGGGGTGACCGAGTTCTTCGGCATCGACGCCGCCGAATTGATCGGGCAGCCGGTGCGCACGTTTCACTGCCGGGCCGAGTCGCGGTTCGAGCATCGCGAGCACTATCGCGAGCTTATCATGCGGCTTGCCGATACGCCCGACGATCTCTCGCAGGAGGTGTTCGAGCCGGACACGCTGTACCAGCGCGCATTCACCCTGCTGGAACCGGTGCGCCGCGTCGTTTCCGTCTACAGCTTTTCGGTCACCGGACAGGATGCGACCGACCACGGCCGCGTGTGGGTGTACACGGACATCACACGTGCCAAGCAGGCCGACGAGCAGTTGCGAATCATCATCGACGCGTCGCCGGTACCGACCATCGTAAGCAGTATCGAAACGGGCCGGATCATATACGCCAACGATCATCTGGGCGCCCTGGTCGGTTTGTCGGCGCGAGAATTGATCGGACAGCGCTCACCGGACTTCTACGCCCGGCCTGAAGACCGCAGTCAGGTAATCGACATGCTCACTCGTGACGGCCGGGTGGAGAATTTGGAAGTCCAGCTGAAGCGTGTCGACGGGACCGTGTTCTGGTCGATGTTTTCACTTAACTCGACTGTGCTCGGAGGCGAGCCGGTCATCATCGGCGGCGTGTACGACATATCCCAGCGGAAACACGCGGAGCAGGCGCTGCAGGCCGAGCGCAATTTCGTCACCGCCGTGCTCGACACCGTGGGTGCGTTGGTTGTCGTGCTCGATCCGCAGGGACGAATTGTCCGCTTCAACCGGGCCGCCGAAGAGACGAGCGGTTACCGGTTTCATGAAGTCGAAGGCAAGAGTCTTATCGAGGTTGCCATTGCCGACGAAGACAAAGCGTATATCGACGACCTCTATCAGGCGATCATGTCGTCGACCGGGACGGTTCACGGCGAGAACGACTGGCTCACCCGCGACGGGGACCGCCGCCGGATCACGTGGCTCAATACGGCACTGCGCACTCCCGGCGGTGAAGTCGAGTATGTCGTAGCCACCGGAATCGACATCACGGAGCAAAAAGAGGCCCAGCGCAAGCTGCAGTTATACCGGGAGATTTTCGATCGTGCCAACGACTCGATTACCATTTTCGACCGGGATTTGAAGCTGGTTGAGCGCAACCCCGCACACCACATCGCCTCGGGCATCCCGGACCGGCAGGCGGTGGGGATGCATCTGGTCGAGGTGATTGGGCTGGAAAACGTCGATCGCATCGGCGCGGCGATCGAACAAGACGGTGCGTTTCGCGGAGAGATAATGATCGATCTGCCCCCCCGCGAGCCGTTTCCGCTCGATTTGTCGGTGTTCACGATCGAAGGGGAGGCCGGGGAGACGCTGTATTATGTGGGCATCGGCAGAGACATTACCGCAAGAAAGCGCGCCGAGGAAGCGCTGCAACGAGCCCACGACGAGCTGGAGCTTCGGGTGGAGCAGCGCACGGCCGAACTGGCCCGTGTCAATCGTGATCTGGCGGAGAGCGAGTCGCAGAATCGGGCCCTGCTGGAGACGATTCCGGATTTGATGTTCCGGCTGCGGCGCGATGGCATCTACCTGGATTACAAAGCTCCCAAGGGGAGCCCGCTGCAGGTGCCGCGCGAACAGATCGTCGGCGGCCACGTGCGTGACTTTCTTCCAGCCGGGCTCGCCGAGCGGACCATGGAAGCGATCGACCGTGCCTTGTCGACCGGACAGATGCAGCGGCTGGAATACGAACTGCCGCACGAAGGCAGGCAGCACCACTTTGAGGCGCGCCTTGTCGTGTCGGGCGACGATGCGGTGCTCGCAATCGTGCGCGATATCACCGAACAGCGGCGGGCCGAGGAGGCCCTGCAGCGGGCGCATGACGAACTCGAGGAGCGCGTGCAGCAGCGCACGGCTCAACTGGCGCGACTGAACCAGGCGCTTTCCGACGAAGTGCGAGACCGCCGGCAGGCGCAGGAAGAACTCGGCGCCCGGCTTCGCTACGAGGAAGGCCTGGCGGCGTGTTCGCGGGCGCTGCTTTCCGAGCGAGGTCGAGGCGACTCTCTCGATGAGGCGATTCGCTATCTCATGGAGGCGGCCGTGGTGGGCCGCGCTCACGTGTTCGAGAATGAACGCGACGAGCAGGGCCGCTTGTTCATGCGGCTGGAGCACGACGCGTGCGCGAGCGGCCTGCAGCCGTGGGGAGCGCAGCACGAGGCGTGGCGCTATCCCTATGAATCGGGGTTGTTCCGCTGGGCCGATGAACTCGGCAGCGGAAGACCGGTAGCCGGTCCGGTCGCCTCGTTACCCGAGTCCGAAGCCGGCCTGCTGCGTCGGGAGGGAATCAAATCGATTCTGCTGGTGCCGATCATGGTCGACGGATCGTGGTACGGTTATATCGGGTTCGACGATCTGGTGCAGGAACGCGAGTGGAGCCAGGAGGATGTTCGGTCGCTCACCACCGGCGCGGAAATGATCGGCATCTACCTGGAGCGTCGTCGGGTCGCTGAGGCGCTTCGGAGAAGCGAAGAACGGTTTCGTCGCCTGGTCGAAAACGCCGCGGACATCATCTTCTCGGTGGATGCCGAGGGCCGGATCACGTATTTGTCGCCGAATTTCACCACGGCCACCGGGTATGCGGTCGAGGAATTTCTCGGCACGAGTCTGCAGACGGTGCTTCACGAACGCGATTTCCCGCGCTTCAGCGAGGAATTTCGGGAGCCGTACCTCTCCGGCCGAACGCCCTCGGAAGTCGAAGTGCGGGTGCGGCACAAGGACGGATCGACGCGCTGGTTGTCCGCGCACGGCAATCCGCTCCGGGACGGGCAGGGTAATGTAATCGACGTGATCGGGGTGGCGCATGATGTTACGGAATTGCGCCGCCTGCTGCAGGATCTCGAACGGGCCAACCGCGAGATTCGCGACACGCAGACGCAACTCGTGCAGTCGGAGAAGATGGCGTCGCTGGGTATGCTTGTCGCCGGGATTGCCCACGAAATCAACACGCCGATCGGGGCCATGTCCAGCATGCATGACACGCTGGTCCGCGCGGTGGACAAGCTCAAGAAGAGCCTGGACGTGTCAAGCGCCGATCATGCCGGCAGCCGGACGATTGTCTCCGCGCTGGCTGCGATAGACGACGCCAATCGTGTGATAGCCAACGGGGCCGAGCGGGTGACGACGATCGTCAAACGGCTGCGTAGTTTCGCCCGGTTGGACGAAGCTGAACTCAAGCGCGCGGATATCCACGAGGGTATCGAGGATACGCTGACGCTGATTCATCACGAGATCAAGCACCATATTGCGATTGTGCGCAACTACGGTCCTCTGCCGCCTTTCAACCACTATCCCGGGCGAATGAATCAGGTGTTCCTGAACCTGTTGAACAACGCTCGTCAGGCCATTATCGGGGACGGTACAATAACGATCTCGACGCATGCCGAAGGCGATACTGCGGTTATCGAGATAGCGGACACCGGCGCCGGTATCCAGCCCGAACACCTCCGCCGGATTTTCGACCCGGGGTTCACCACCAAAGGGGTGGGCGTGGGGACCGGGCTGGGACTGTCGATCTGTTATCAGATAATCAGGGACCATCGAGGGACGATCACCGCCGCAAGCGAGCCGCGAAAGGGGACGACCTTTACGATCAGGTTGCCCATGACGCTTGATGATCATATTATGTCGAAAAGTGAGCGTGGATGATGGATGCCGCCCACGGCAACAAGCCGCCCCGCAACGGCGGAATACGCATGGCGCTGATGCTGGCAGCCGTATGGTTATTGTCGGCGGGCGGCGCCGGTGCAGAGGTTCTCGACGGATCGACACGAATTGAACAGGCCGGTTTTGTCGGTCCGGATCGCATTTGCGATCTATCCGGGGCGTGGCGATACCATGCGGGTGACAATGCCGTATGGGCGAGCCCGGATCATGACGACCGTTCGTGGGCCCGCGTAAGCACTGCGCTCGCCCGCGAAATTGTCAGCGATTCGCTCTGGCCGGGTATCGGCTGGTTTCGTCTCCATCTGGAAGTGGATTCTGCGCTGGTCGGCGTGCCGCTGGGCCTGATGCTGCAGCAGGCGGGTGCGGCCGATATCTACCTGAACGGCAAGCTGCTGTTTCGATTCGGGACCGTGGGCGCAACGCAGTTCACCGAAGTTAACGACATTCGCACGTGGTCTCAGCCGCACACGTTTTCGTTCGACCGGCCGGGCGACAACGTCCTTGCGGTACGCTACTCGAATCATCGCTGGTACCAGATGGTCATCTGGGGGGGCGCGGCCGGGTTCCTCGTTCAGATAGGGGAGGCCGACGGCATGATCGGCGGTTACGCGTCCCGTTTGTTGTCGGGCGGGCGACACCAGGCGTTTTTCGTGGCGTTCGCGCTGGCCCTGGCGCTGGTACACCTCCTGCTGTATCTGGCTCACCGTCCGTCGAGGCAAAACCTCTTTTATGCGCTGTTGGCTGTCAGCCTTGCGGGAATATGTTACTTCCCGTCGCAGTTGACGCTGCTGTCCGGATATATGCCGTTCGCCGTGCATATGCTTGCATTCAAAATATCCCTGCTGATGAGTGCGGTTGCTGGTCCGCTGCTGCTCTACGCGGTCTTCTACCTGCAGATGCCTCGATTCGCGACGGCCGTGGCCGTAGTGGGTGTGGCCTTGATGGCCGTCGCATGGTGGCTGCCGCTGGAGTGGGTGTACGCGCTTACGTTTGCGGGACTCGGCGAGTCGCTTCGGGTGGTGGTACTGGCCATCCTTCGCCGAAGACCGTTCGCCTGGCTGATAGGTGTCGGCTATATACTGTTTGTCGCGGCCGCCGCGTACCAGATGCTGCCGGAATTACCCGTGTTTATGCCGTACATCCGGTCGTCTGATTATCCCTTCTACATGTGGGGTATACTTGCTCTGCTGGTTTCGATGTCCACTTACCTCGTTCGGGCCGCCGTTGTCGAACGCGATAATCTCTCTTGTAAGCTTCAGGAGTTGGAGGAGAAGTCGGCCGCGGCCATAGAACAGCGATGCCGGGCGCAGAAAGTGGAACTGGAAGAGAAACTTGCCGAGACGGAACAGAAGCACCGGCAACGCGAGCTGGACCGGCAGCGCGCTTTAGAGAACGCGCATGAAGAGCTGGCCCGAATCGAGAAGACGCTTCGCGACACGCAGGCGCAGCTGGTGCAGTCGGAGAAGCTGGCGTCGCTCGGGTCGCTGGTCGCGGGGATCGCGCACGAACTCAATACCCCGATCGGTGCCGTCAACAGCATGCACCACACGCTCATGCGGGCGTTCGCCAATATCCGCGAGGCGCTCGCGCCCGTGAACCGAAAAAAGCCGGAAAGCGAAACCGTTTTACAGCGCAACTTTGAAGCTATCGACAACGCCATCCGCGTGATCGGCAGCGGCACCGAGCGGGTCACCGATATCGTGCGGCGGCTGCGCAATTTCGCCCGGCTCGACGACGCCGATCTGAAGACCGTCGACATACACGAAGGGCTCGAAGACACCCTTACCCTGATACACCATGAGATTAAACACCATGTCACGATCGTGCGGCAATTCGGCGATCTTCCCCACATCGCCTGCTATCCGGCGCAACTGAACCAGGTCTTTCTGAATCTGCTGAACAACGCACGGCAGGCGATTGTCGGTGACGGAACAATCACGATCAGGACGGAGTCCCTCGGGGACAAGATTCGAATCGCCATTGCAGACACGGGGACCGGTATCAAGCCGGAACATTTGTCGCGGATTTTCGAGCCGGGGTTTACGACCAAAGGAGTCGGCATCGGTACGGGACTCGGCCTGTCCATCTGCCGCTCCATCATTGAAAAGCACCACGGGACGATGGAAGTCCACAGCGAAATCGGTCGGGGCACGACTTTCACGATCACCCTGCCGACCGATCTCGATACGAGGATAGGCTGACCTTAAACGGAGAGACGCGCCCAGCGGCAGGTCTGTTATGAAACGGTTCCTTCGGTCATTCGCCGATATACGTCGCGGTGAGATCGGGATCAGCATGCTTATGCTGGCGAATATCATCGCCATCATGGTCACATACTACTTTTTGAAGCCGGCGCGTGACTCGCTGTTTCTGACCAAGGTGGACGTCGAACGACTTCCCTGGGTGTTTATCCTGACGGCGCTGGTGTCGGCGCCGGTTGTGTCGATGTACTCGCGCGCCGGACGGCGGCTGAAGCTGCATCAGCTCATCAACGCAACGCTGCTGCTGATTATCGGCTTTTTGGTCTTTTTCTACTTTTTCATCAAGCTGCCGTATCCGTGGGTTCCGTACGCGTTTTATGTCTGGGTATCGATATACGGCGCCCTGACTACATCGCAAGTCTGGCTTCTTGCCAACGGTGTGTTTACCGCATCGCAGGCCAAGCGAATATTCCCCGTGCTCGGCCTGGGCGCCATAGTCGGCGCATGGCTGGGCGGTGAACTGACCAGCCTGCTGCTGCACCAGTTCAAGCAGCTCGATCTGGGACTGGAGAACCTGTTACTGTTCTGTGCCGGTTTTCTGCTGGTCAGTATCCTGCTCACGAACATAGTTCATGGTCGTCGTCGCGCCGAGCTCGAAGAGCAATCTCGGCCGTCGCGCGACAGCGAACGCCGGGAAAGCATGCTCGATCTCTATCGAGAGATTGCGCGCTCGCGGCATCTGCTCCTGATGGTCGGCATTATATCGATTGCCATGATCGTCGCATCAATCGTGGACTGGCAATTCAAGGCTATCGCGAAAATGTCGTTCGACTCCCCGCAGGAACTGGGGGCGTTTTTCGGGACCTTCTACGGCCGGTTGTCGCTGGTGTCGCTGTTGCTGCAATTGTTTTTCAGCTACGGGATACTCCGGCGGCTGGGCGTCGGCGGAATCATACTCTTTCTGCCGGTGGGCTTACTGATTGGGTCGACGGCCATGCTTTTGTCGGCGGGACTGACGGCGGCCGTCATGCTCCGGGGCGCCGACGGCTCGCTGCGCTATTCGCTCGACAAGACCGGACGGGAACTGCTCTTTTTGCCGATCCCGCTCGACGTCAAGAAAAAGACCAAGGTGTTCATCGACGTGTTGGTCGACCGGTGGTTCCGGGGCGTCGCGGGTGCACTGCTGCTGTTTCTCATCTGGCTGTTCGGGTTCAAGGGGGCGGACCCCGCGACTGAAATGTGGAAGTTCAGCCTGGTGGTGGCGGGGCTGCTTGTCGTGTGGATCGGCATGTCGCTGCTGATGCGTCGGGAGTACGTCAACACCTTCCGTTCGGCGCTGCAGCGCAGGGCGATCGACCCTGGAGAGATTCGTATCAACATCGCCGAAGCCTCGACCATGCGGGCGCTGTTGTCGTCGCTGTCGTCGCACAACGACAGAGAGATTTCGTACGCGCTGGACATGCTGGCGTCGGTTCGAGACAAATCGCTGGTGCAACACGTCCTGCCGCTTGTCCAGCATCGTGACGCCGAAGTCCGCTTCCGCGCCCTGAAGGTGCTGCAGCTGAACGGCGATGCGTCGCTGATCGTACCGATCAAGCCGGCGATTGTCGACAGCGATCCGCTGGTTCGACGTGAGGCGTTTCATATCCTTTACCTGTTTGACCGGGATCGGCAGGGACTCGTGCGCGACTACCTCGGGCACGAGGACCCGCACCTGCAGTGTACGGCCCTCACCTGTGTCGCGGAATACGGGACGGCCGGGGAAAAGGAACTGATCACCCCCGGGCTGATCGGCAGTCTGCTTGCCCGGGAGCGTGAACCGGTGGAGATCAGGCTGCAGGTGGCCCGGTCGCTCGGAGCGCTCGGCCACATGCGCTTTCGCGGGTACGTGCAGCAGCTGCTTGGCGATGAATCCCCCGCGGTCCGGTGCGAGGCCCTCGCCGCGGTCGGTCGAATGCGCGACCGCGAACTGGTGTCTCATTTGATCGGCCAACTGGCCGTGCAGCCGATGCGCGCGACTGCCCGCGCGGCGCTGGTCAACTACGGTTCCGCAATCCTCGGCACATTGTACGATTACCTTGTAGACCCCACCGTGGATTTTGCGGTCAGGCGACACATACCCCGGGTGATCGCGGGTATTTCGGAACAGGAGTCGGTCGACGGGCTTACCGCGGCGATGAGAAAAGTCGGCCCACGGATGAAGTACTATGTCGTCAAGGGCCTGAACCATTTGCGCGTCAAAAGTCCCCACCTGGCGTTCGACACGAGGGCGGTTGATGACGCCCTGCTCGACGAGACAAGGTCGTACTATGAGATACTGCAGGTGCTGCGATGCAACGACGGTGAGCCGGACACGCCCGCCAGTGCCCTGTTGAAGCGCGCACTCGTCGAGAAGCAGGACGCCAATCTCGAACGGATCTTTCGCCTGCTCGGGCTGGAGTACCCGCCGAATGATATCTACAGCGCGTACCTCGGCATCGTCAGCCGGAAGAAAGCTCTTCGAGCCAGTGCCGTCGAATTTCTTGACAATCTTCTGCGGACAGACCTCAAGCGCATGCTGTTGCCGATTGTCGACGAGGATTCGGTCGATTCGATTATTCGACGCGGGCGCGAGGTCACGGGCACAGTGATTACGACACGCGATGAGGCTATGGAATATCTGATTGAAGGACAGGACACGTGGCTTCGCGCCTGCGCGATATATGCGGCGGGGCCGAACGTCGCTCAGCCGGTTCAAGACAAGATCAACGCCGCCTGCGACGACACCGACCCGGTCGTAAAGCAGACCGCCCTCCTGGTGAGCAGGCAGTGAACCTGCAGAGCACTTCGTGCGTTGAAACCGTAACGTGTAAACGGAAAGAGATCATACGATGCTGACCGTGATCGAGAAGGTGATTTTCCTGCAAAATGTCGACGTGTTCGCCGATGTGCCGACCGAGCATCTCGCCTATCTGGCCGCGATTGCCGACGAAGTCGAATATCATGCGGGGGAGACAGTCTACAAGGAGCACGGACCGTCGGACGCGCTGTACCTGGTTCTGGACGGATCGGTGCGTCTGGAACGCGACGGGCGGGAGATTACGGTGGCCGGTCCGAGGCAGGCATTCGGTGTGTGGGCGCTGTTCGACGAGCAACCGCGTGTGGCGGGGGCCGTGGCAGTGGACAATTGTCATCTGCTAAGGATCAATCGCGACGACTTCGTGGATTTGCTGGCCGACCACGTCCAGATCACCCAAGGCGTGCTCAAGGCGCTGGCCGGCCGCCTTCGCGGACTGGTAGACCGTGTCGCGGTTGAAGGCGCCCCACGTCACTGAGACTGAAAGTAGCGGACCCTGACTGGAGAACCTTGCAGCCCCCGCCAATCATCGACGCATTGGGGCGACATCTGCGACGGAA
Source organism: Candidatus Zixiibacteriota bacterium (assembly GCA_034003725.1). NCBI lineage: Bacteria > Pseudomonadati > Candidatus Zixiibacteriota > Candidatus Zixiibacteriota bacterium. The sequence goes on along the minus strand of JAVEYB010000001.1, from coordinate 566,271 downwards.
TATGACGGAATCACATGGACAGACGATTGCGGCGGTGCCGACCGTGATGATTGTCGACGACGAGGAAATGGTCACCGCCAGCATCAGCGCGCTCATCTCAATGGAGCTCGAGTACCGTACGGTGGCCTTTCAGTCGCCGCGCCTGGCGCTGGACCATTTGCATCGCCAGCCGGTCGACATGATCATCTCCGACTTTCTGATGCCCGAGATGAACGGGCTCGAGTTTCTGGACCATGCCCGCAAGCTCTATCCCGACGTTCCCCGCGTGATACTGACCGGATACGCCGACAAGGAAAACGCCATCCGGGCCATAAACGAGGTGGGGCTTTACCATTACCTCGAAAAACCGTGGGACAACGACCACTTGACCGTGCTGGTGCGAAACGGGGTGCATCAGAAAAACCTCCACGAAACCCTGCGGGATCATATTCGCCGACTCGAACGGGCACAGCGCAGGGCCGACGAACTGAGCGAAACCGCAGATCGACTGCGGGATGAACTCGAGCTGGCCCGGCGACTCCAGCGGCGCCTGATGCCGGATCGACTGCCCGCCGACGGTTCGGTGTCCGTGGCGGTGCACTACGAGCCGGCCATGGAGATCGGCGGAGATTTCTACGACATCATCGAGCTGGCCGGAAATCGCATGGGGGTGCTCGTGGGTGACGTCACCGGGCACGGCATCCAGGCGGCGCTCTCGACGGCACTTTTGAAGTTCGCGTTCGCCCAGTTTGCCGGTCGCGACGTCCGGCCCTGCGAAATACTCAGTGGGATCAACGACGTTTTGTACACGGCCCTGCCCGACGGCATCTTTGCGGCGGCCGTGGTGGTTGCGATTGACAGAGTGTCCGGACGGTGCCATATTGCCAACGCCGGAACGCCGCACCCCATGGTGCTTCGGCGGCATTTCGCGAAATGTGAGAGGCTGCCGGCCGAGGGGCTTTTGCTCGGTGTCGCCGATCCGAAGGCTTTTCGACCGGGCCAGGAACACGGTATTGACCTGCAGCCCGGCGACGGTCTGCTGTTGTACACCGACGGTCTTACCGAATGCGAAAACGGCGACGGAGAGATGTTTGAACAGCGGGCGTTCGGAGCCGCCCTGGCGAAAAATATCCCTCGCCGGGGAAACGAACTGCTCGACGAAATCGTTGCATCGGTACGTACCTTTCGCAACGGGCGCATGGCCGAAGACGACCTGACGGCGCTGGTGATTGAAATGATTGAAGACAGGAGCGCGGAATGACCGCATCAGCTGATAAAGACGCCGATAACGCCGGAGTAATCGTTATCGTCGACGATGAAGAAATGGTACTCACCAGCCTGAAGTCGTTTCTTACGCTCGAGACCGATTACGACGTCAGGCCCTTTCTCTCCGCCCGGCAAGCGCTTGACTTCATCCGGAGCACCGAAGTCGACATCGTCATGTCGGACTACCTGATGCCGGAAATGGACGGTATCTCGTTTCTGGCGGAAGTGAAAAAGCTCCGGCCGGAAGTGCCGCGGATAATCCTCACCGGATATGCCGACAAGGAAAACGCGATTAAAGCGATCAACGACGTGGGGCTGTTCCAGTATCTCGAAAAACCGTGGGACAACGACGATTTACTGATCATTCTCCGCAACGGGATGGAGAAGCAGCATCTGATGAAGCGGCTGCAGGAAAAGATCGAGGAAATCAATCGCGCCTACGGTGAACTCGAGGGACTGCACAAAGAGATAGTCAAGACGTTTGTCTGATCTGACGGCCGACCCCTAACACAATTCTAGTCATTCTGACGCTACATATTTTTTGCTTTTCCTGCCGACGTTGGTCACTTTCTCCGCAATCACAGGTGCAATTGACCGGCCGCCCGATTTGGCCGGTTCGGTCGATTCGCGACATATTCGCAGGACGGTTTGCCGCGCGAGGGCGAACCGGAGGTGGTCTGGGATGCAACGTCAGTCGATACTGGTGGTCGAAGACGAAGACGACATCAGGGAACTGATCACATACAATCTCGTCCGTGAGGGATTTCAGGTGGTGTCGGTTGCCTCCGGCGAGGCCGCTATCGAGGCGGTCCGAAAATCCGCTCCCGATCTCGTGCTGCTCGATCTTATGCTGCCCGGCGTGGACGGTCTTGAAGTGTGTCGCCGGGTGAAAAACACCGCCAGCACGTCGTCGGTCCCGGTCGTGATCGTCACCGCGAAGGGGGAAGAGGCCGATGTCGTGACCGGACTGGAACTGGGCGCCGATGACTATATCATCAAGCCGTTCAGCCCGCGTGTTCTGCTTGCCCGCGTTCGTGCCGTGCTTCGACGCCTTGAGATTGCCCCCGCCGACGAGCAGGAAACGCTGCACATCCACGATATGGTTATCCATCCGGGGCGCCACGAAGTTACGATCGCCGGCGATAAGCTCGACCTGACCCTGACCGAATTCCGCATGCTTCACCTGCTGGCCTCCCGGCCGGGATGGGTGTTCACCCGATACCAGATTATCGAAGCCGTTCACGGCGAGAACTATCTCGTGACCGACCGCTCCGTTGACGTTCAGGTGGTGGGTCTTCGCAAGAAGCTAGGCGCGGCCGGGAAGATGATAGAGACCGTCCGAGGTATCGGCTATCGATTCAAAGAGTGACCAACCGATTTTTCCGCTGTCTCCACAATTCCCTGTTGACAATGCCGTAATAAAAAGTAATACTACCCCACCAGTTCAAACGGGTAATAAGAAAAGGCGGATCTGTGAAGCAGAAGTCCGAGATTATCACGTTTAAGGCGGATGATTCCCTCGTGGAAGCGCTCAGCCGAATCCCTAACCGGTCGGAGTTCATCCGGGCGGCACTGCTGACCGCTCTGGATAACCTGTGTCCGCTCTGTCAGGGGCGCGGCGCGCTGACGCCGTCGCAGAAAAGGCACTGGGAGGAATTTTGTCGCGATCACGCGGTTGCCGAGTGTTCCGACTGCCACGAGATTCATCTGGTTTGCACCCATGAAGAGTGAGCGCATGTGGGTTGTCGCCGCGCTGGCGATCGTAGCCCTTTTCAGCGGTTGTGGAAGCCGGACGTCCGAACAGGAAGACAGTGACGAAAAACTCCACGTGGCGGTGAGTATCCTGCCCCAGGCGTATTTTGTCGATCGGATTTCAGGCGGCAATGCGGCAGTCACGGTGCTGATACCTCCGGGCTCGTCACCGCACACCTATGATCCCTCGCCGCGCCAGATGACCGAGCTGGCGACAACGGATGTCCTTTTTGTGGCCGGCGTGCCGTTTGAGGAGGCGTTGCTGCCAAGGCTGCACAGTGTGAATCCCCATATGCGGGTTATCCCCAGCGGCGATGGTATACCGGTGCGGCGGTCCGAGGAGTCCGGAATCGACGGTCATGATGGTGATCACGATCACCATACCGATAACGACCCTCACACCTGGCTGAGCCCACGGAACGCCATCGTACATGCCAGGGCGATCGCGCGAGAACTCGAGTCGTTGGATTCCGGTCATGCGGAAACATACCGCCGGAATCTCGACAGCCTGGTACGCGATATTGAGGCGCTCGACGCCGAGATCAGACAGATGCTGCACGGAACCGCAGGCAGGAAGATGTACGTGTTTCACCCGGCCTGGGGGTATTTCACCGACGAGTACGGGTTGATACAGGTCCCGATTCAGAGCGAAGGGAAAGAACCGGGAAGCCGTCAACTGGCCGAGCTGACCGAACATGCTGCCGCTGACAGCGTGCGGGCGATTTTTGTGCAAATGCAATATGCGTCACAAAGTCCCCATGTTATTGCCGACGCCATCGGGGCTCGGATCGTTCTGGTCGATCCGCTTGCCTACGACTATGTGGAAAACCTACGGTCCGTTGCCCGCGAGGTGATCGAAGCCCTCGGAGTTTCTCAAGCCACCAGATGAGCATATTAATGATTAATAGAGTTCTTATAGTAGTATTGCGTACTTTTCGATATATAAGGGGGCGAACGGAACTGGCATGACCGACTCAGCAGTTATCAACATCGACAATGTCACCTTCGCCTACAACGGCATCCCGGTACTCCACCGGGTGAACCTCCGAGTCGTGGACCGAGACTTCGCCTGGATAGTTGGTCCGAACGGCGGCGGGAAGACCACGTTGCTGAAGCTCATGATCGGTTTGCTGCAGCCGTCCGAGGGTTCGGTGACAGTGCTTGGCAAGCCGCCGCACGCCGTACGGCAGACAATCGGTTACATGCCGCAGCATGTCAGTCTTGACCCGCAGTTTCCGGTCACGGTGCTGGATGTGGTGCTGATGGGGCTGTTGGGCAATTTTCATCCAGTCGGTCGTGTTTCGCGGGCAGATCGGACCCATGCTCTGGAGGCTCTGAGTGAGGTTGGGCTTGCTGACAGCGCCGAGCGGCAGTTCGCTCACCTCTCCGGCGGCCAGCAGCGTCGCATCCTGATCGCGCGGGCGCTGGCAGCCCGCCCGCGGCTGCTCCTGCTGGACGAACCGACCGCCAATCTCGATCTGCGGATCGAACAGGAGGTGTTCGAGCTGCTGCAGCGGTTGAACGAGAAGCTGACGATTGTCATGGTATCGCACGACCCGGCCTTTGTGTCACCGTTCGTGAAGTCGGTAGTGTGCGTCAAGGGGCATGTCCATGTGCATCCGACCGCAGCCATCGACAGCGAGATCATGAGCGAGCTGTACGGCAGGCCGATCCGAATGGTCCGCCACGACCAGCAGTTTCACGGGGGATCTCAGTGAATCTGGGCTTCTTTGACGCGCTTGTCCGCCACACATTCCTCCAATACGCCCTGCTCTCCGGCCTGTTGGCGTCAGTTGCCTGCGGGGTGGTCGGGACCTATGTCGTGGCGCGGCGCATTTCATACATCGCAGCCGGCATCGCGCACTCGGTTCTCGGTGGGATGGGCCTCGCTCACTATCTGGCCGTTGTCCACGGTCTGACATGGCTGCACCCGTTGCACGGCGCGGTTGTGGCTGCGCTCGCTTCGGCCGTCACTATCGGGTTCGTCAGTCTCAAGGCACGCCAGCGCGAGGATACCGTGATCGGGGCCATCTGGGCGGTCGGAATGGCTGCGGGCATCCTCTTTATCGCCGCCACCCCGGGTTATCAGGAAAACCTGATGAGTTATCTGATCGGCAACATCCTTATGGTCTCCGGTTCGGACATACGGTTGCTGGCGTTGCTCGATGTGGTAGTCGTGATCGTCTGTTTCCTCTTCTACCGTCAGCTTTCAGCCGTGTGTTTCGACGAGGAATTCGCACGCGTGCGCGGGCTGGCAGTCGGCGCGTATTACATACTGCTATTGTGTTTGACGGCGCTGACAGTGGTCCTGCTGGTGTCCGTGGTCGGTATAATTCTGGTGATCGCACTGCTGACGATTCCAGTAGCCGTTGCGGGCCGGTTCACTCGCACTCTGTGGCAGACTATGCTGCTTGCGGTCGGCGTCAGTTCGGTCTTCACGACACTGGGCCTGGCGGTCAGCTTCACGCCCAACTGGCCGGCCGGACCGACCATCATACTGGTCGCCGGCGTCACCTTCCTCGCTGTATCCCTCGTGCGCGGGCGCGGCTGATTACGCTCGCGTGGACCGGCCCGGCAATCAGGGACAAAACAGTAGACAAAGGCTCTCCTTTTCCGTATATATCCCGAAGCTTGAATACAAACAACGGCCCGCAGGCCACCGGTGTGTGGAACGGCGCACCGTTCCTATCGGGTCAGGAGGATACAAGATGAAGCTCAAATCGGTTGAAGAAATCCTGGACTTTGCCATAGAAAAAGAGCAGGACGCAGCCGACTTCTACAACAGCCTCGCCGCCAAAATGAACCGCAAGGGCATGAAGGACGTTTTCGCAGGCTTCGCCCGTGAAGAAATGGGGCACAAGGCGAAACTGCTGGCCGTAAAGGACGGTCGTTTGATGCTCTCCGCCGAGAAGAAAGTCGCGGATCTCAAGATCGGCGATCATCTCGCAGATATCGAACTCACCGCCAATGTCGGCTACCAGGAGGCCCTGATACTCGCGATGAAGGCCGAGAAAGCGGCCTTCAAGCTGTACAGCGATCTTGCTGCCGCAACCGACAACGCCGACCTTCGCGAACTGCTGTTGTCGCTGGCTCACGAGGAGGCCAAACACAAGCTTCGTTTCGAGGTCGAGTACGACGAGGTCATCCTTACCGAGAATTAGTTGCCGCCGTATTCCCGTTTGCCGCACAATCGAGCGCGCACGCAGGGCGGCACCCATCGGCGATGAGGATGATACCTGATCGCCGCCGATGTGCCGGTGTCACCTGGTGAAAGCCTCGTTTCGCGGGATGAATACGGCGACTTAACTGCGCACATCACTGCCACGGGAGACACCCTATGTCTGTATTGGTCACGAGATCGGCTCCGGATTTCACCGCCCAGGCGGTCATGCCGGACAACTCCTTCAAACAACTGACGTTGTCCGAATACCGCGACACGTACGTGATTCTGTTCTTCTATCCGCTGGACTTCACGTTCGTGTGCCCGTCGGAGATCATTGCCTTCGATAAAAAGCTGAATGAGTTCCGCCAGAGAAACTGCGAGGTGATCGGCGTCTCGGTTGATTCACACTTCACGCACCTGGCTTGGAAGAATACCCCCCGCGAGCAGGGCGGGATCGGCAACATCCAGTATCCGCTGGTAGCCGACTTGTCGAAAAGCATCTCGCGCGACTACGGCGTGCTGATCGGCGACGAGGTTGCGCTGCGCGGGCTCTTCCTGATCGACAAGAAGGGTATAGTCCGCCACGCGGTCATAAACGATCTGCCGCTGGGGCGCAGTGTCGACGAAGCCCTGCGGATGCTGGACGCGCTTCGGTATGTCGAGACCCACGGCGAGGTGTGCCCGGCCAACTGGCATGCCGGTGATGAAGCCATACGGCCCGATGCCGACGGCGTTGCATCCTATCTGGCCAGACACTCCGTCTAGCCCTCTTACGGTTCTCGATCGCGATCACCCGACATCGGACCCCCTCCCGGCAGGGGGTCCTTTTGTTCAGCGCAAAATCCGGCAATCGCCCCTTGAACCGTCCTTCGTGAAATCCATCCCATTACCCCTCAGTACCCTGCAAAGCCTGAAACACAGCGTGAATCTCGCAGAGATCTAGTTTGGCGCTCATCTTCTCCTAATACGCCGCGGCTACCCTACCTCCCGCAGGCAGCGAGGAAATGTCTTGAACATCTGTCAGGGATACCAGGGAGAAACGCAATGAACAGCCGAATGTCTTTGCGCAGGACGGTTAACCGCGTAATCACCAGCCGGGTCGTGGTGACCCTTCCGGTGCTGTGTGCCATGATGGCACCCGGCGTGGACGGGTACAGCCAAACAAACAAAGTGGAGACCGGGACGCTCGGCGGCAGACTGCTCGATTCCAGGACCGGCGAGCCGCTTATCGGCGCGACTGTGATGATCGAGGGAACGCAGCTGGGCTCCCAGTCCGATCTCGACGGCAGTTACCGGATTCGTCTGGTACCGACCGGCATCGTCACACTGCTGGTTCGCGCGATCGGTTATGCCCCGTTCAGAAGACATTCACACCGGACAAGCCAGGCAATTTCACCGGCGGCTCGGTGGATCTGACGACCAAAGATTTTCCCGATGTTCGGACCTTTACATTCTCAACCTCGGCCGGACATAACTCACAGACCACGGGAAAGTCGATCCTCTTTTCGAACGAGGGAAGCAAGGACTGGCTTGGATACGACGACGGCAAGCGCGATCTGCCGCCGGCAAAGGTGGGGATCGACATGACCAAGGTGATGACCGGTTCGGGTTGGGCCTACCGGATGCTGGTCCTGGACTGGTACACCAAGCGGATCGCGGGGTATCACTGCGGTCCGCGGGCGACCACTAAAAGGTTCATGCAGACCTGTTCGTTGCTGGATGTTCACCACGCCTTCACCAGCTACAACAATCCGAAGAGGAACGCCGACACCGAGCGGCTGATGCGGACGATCAAGGAGGAGTACAACGAGCATTACCCGCATTCGGCGCTGGGATACAAAACGCCGAATCAGACGGAAGAATCCTATATCCTGACCACGAGGACTCTCTTACAAAACGCTGACTAAACGGACAGCATCACAACAAGAAGGCCGCCCTCATCGGAGAGGGCGGCCTTGCTCTTTGGGCCTGCCGAGTCTAACCTCAGCGGGCTATCGATTCATCAGCGCTATTCGCACTGCGGCAGACAGGCAGCCGGAGCCGGACCACCAAGGAACAGGAAGTTCACGAGGTAGATCAGATCCGACAGGTCAAGCGCGCAGCCGGTGTCGCCGTTGATGTTGGCAGCAGCCGGACAGGCCGGAGCCGGACCACCAAGGAACAGGAAGTTCACGAAGTAGATCAGGTCGGACAGGTCGACCGCGCCACCGACGTCGTTGTTCACGTTACCGGTGTTGCCGACACAGCAACCACCGCCGCCGGCGAGGTTGTCCTGGTACCACTGACGACCCGCAGCGATCGCGGTGCCGAAGTCGGCGGGAGCGCCGTTACGGACGGTCGCGAAGACCGTGTAGACCCACAGCGTGTCGTTGCCGGCCAGATCGAAATCGGTCGACAGCGTCATCACCATGTGCTGGTCGGTCTGCGTCGGATTCGCAGTGAGACCGCTGTTGTCGGTCATGTTGGTGTACAGCTCATCCGGATCGAAGCCGCCTTCCAGCCGCGACGGGCGCGGATAGACGAAGTCTTCGTTCAGGGCGGTGTACATACCGTAGTAATTCAACGCATCGTTACCGTCGTTGAACGTACCGCCGAGCTGGGTCTCCCAGCCGATGAACGCGGCGCCGCCGAAACGGGCGTTGTTCTGCTGGCACTCCACCGGGTCGGCGTCGTACTCAGCGCCACGGAGGTAGATGTAGTTGTTCGGGAAGTCCAGACCGGCGCCGTTGTTCGAACCGGTATCGGACGGAATATCCCAGTCCATGGCCTCGCCGATGACGAGGTCATTGTGGGCCGCGCCGTCGTACGAGTAGATCTTCATGACCTGCACGATAAACGAGGACCCGCAGTTGGGAGTCGACCCGTCGGTCGGAGCATACCAGGTCTTCTCAACCGCGATCGCGGAGTCGACGGTCACGAACGTACCGGACGTCCATCCGTCGTAGTTGGCGCCGGTGACCGGGCCGTAGGTTTCCAGATCGGCGACCGGCTTGAAGCCGTACTCGGTTTCGAAGCCATCCTGGAAGATCGACCAGGAAGCCGTCAGGTTGCCCAGCGTACCGGACATGATGATCGGCGACGCGTCGTACATGTAGACGCTGGCGTCACCCAGAATGGTGTCGGTCACAGTATCCGGCGGAGCATCGCACTCGAAACCGGACAGGAAGTAATCCATGTTGGCGCGACCGTTTTCGCCGGCCTGACCGCCCATGTTGCCGTTGCGGCCAACGGCAAGACGGATACAGCCGGTCGAAATGGTGTCGTAGTTGACGCCCACGACCGTGTCAGCAACGATGAAGTTGTCGATCGTAAAGGAAACCACACCTTCGGCAGCGTTCGAAATGAAGTCGAGCGAGCCGTTCAGGCTGACCACCGTACCGGGGCTGTTCACCACGCCGCCGGCGTTCAGGGTCACCTGCACCGAGTCGACACCGCCGGACGGGTCGACGTTCACGGTGGTCGGGAAGACGTCAAGCCAGCCGCTCGGACCGGTCGTCTCGTTCTCGGTGATGCCCGTCACGCCCAGCTGGAGGTTACCGATGTTCTCGAGTTTCAGGTAGAACTGGTAAAGCTGGCCGTGTTCGGTGTATTCCGGGAAGCCGATGCTGCTCTGGTTGAGAGCCAGACGGGCCTCGACAACCGGGTCAACACACGGAATGCGGAACCACTTGGCGTTGTTGCGGGTCTTGGGACCCTGCAGCCCGGTGGCGTTCGGCCAGGTGTAGACGGAGACCGACGGCATCTCGTCGTTGATGTAGGTCACGTCGAGATAATACGAACCGGCATAGCTCGGATCGACGTCCACAATGGAACCGGCCGGATAGTCGCTCTCGTCCAGGCTCAGCACGCTGATATCCTGTCCGTAACGAGAGACCGAGCCCATGATGTCGTCGTTGCAGTCGCCACGGCCGGCAGCCACATTCAGCGAGCAGGCCGGGTCGTAGCTGTTGGTCAGGTTGCGGCGGGCATCCCAGGCGTCGCCGTCGAGGTCGGTCGACACCGACATCCACAGCTCGTGGTTACCCGTCCAGTTGATCGCCAGGCCGCCGCCGGCAGCGGTGGTGTTGGCGCAGTCGTCATAGACGCCGCCTTCGACGTCGTTCGCCTGCGACCAGATAGTGTACAGATTCCCGTCGCATTCCGAGATGGAAATCTTGTTACCGGTCGACAGGTTGTTGACGCCGTTACCGCAGTTCGGGCCAAGGTCGTTCCAGATGTGCTTCGTGACCAGGTCCATATTGCCGACATGCGACGCCCAGTGATAAATATGCGACGAGAAGAAGTAGGAACCATCGGTGAAAATACCGGAGTTCCACACGAAGTGCAGGTTATCATTGGCGTCATAGATACCGGCGAGCTCGATGTTCGGGTATCCAAACGCGGTGTCCGGAGCCGGACCCGGTTCCGGGAAGTTGGTAATATTGGTCGGAGCCGCGGGCCAGGTGGCGCCCATATCGGTCGACTCTTTGTAGTAGACGTCGGCGCGCCAGCCCGGATCGTTTGCCGATACCGCCGCAGCGCCGATCCACCCCACCGCCACCTTCTGGGTCGTGCGCGAACTCATCAGCGCGATACCCTGGAAGCGGATGGTGTCAATCACGGTGCCTTCCCACGTGCCGAGCGTATCGGTGCCGGCCTTGCGGAAGAAGTACAGTGGATTGGTCGCCGAGCTGCTATCGCCCTGCGCGATCAAATATATGTACTCGTTGGAACCGTTCTTGTGATACTCGATCATCGGCCAAAGCGGGTTTCCGCTCGAAACCGGCTCGGCCGATTCCGGTACCACCTTGAAATCAAACGTAAACGGGGCACCGTCTTCCTGGAAGTTGACTTCCGCGCGGTTTACCCCGCCGCGCGTATAGTGTCCGGCCACCAGAGCGCGGGTGTCAAATGTCCCGCCGGTGATCGGCACCGCATCGATGCCGCCAAAACCGGAATAGGTCGAGCCGGGACCCGTGCCGCCGCCGGCCGTGATGGCCGTACCGCTCACCGGGTCATAGTAGTTGTACCACTGGTTGCGGGCCGCCGGGGTAGGCGAACCGGCGTCCAGACCCGCCGTGAAGGTGACATGGATCTGCGCACCACCACGGTTTTCAACGCGACGGCCAATCGAGCCGTTCTTCTGCAGTTCGTAATAGGTGAAACCCATCACCGAGCCCGGGGAATCGGACAGGTTGGGGTCACCCAGCGAGGACTGCTGGGCCGGACGATCGATGGTCCCGGTCACACCGGTGTGTTCGACCGGCGTCCCATAACGGAACGCAAAGTCCATCGAGGTTTTGATCCGCGGGTCAAGTTTCGTCTCCGGGCGATACTTCGCCGCAAAGGCCGGCATAGCTCCGATAGCTATGACGAGCAGCGCGACTACCGCCACGGCACATACCCTTTTCGTCATTCCTTGCTCCTTTCGAGCGCCCTTACGCTGTTACATGTTTGTGCACACAGTGTGTGCATTGCCTATCTGAGTCTTGACATGGTAAATCATTGATGATGCCGGGATGGTTGCATTGCCATCCCCACTGACGTCTAACGCTCCCGTTGATGCCGTCGCACCCTCCTTTCCTGGCGCCGATTCAATCCGCGCCGCTCGCTTTGGGTCGTGGCTGGTCACACACAACCCGCTCGTGAGGTAGTGAAAGAACGATTCGCGTTTCGTAAAGGACAATGACATCTGATGTAAATAGCCTGTCTACTTCTTCCGGACGGCCCTGCAGACCGTTCCGGGTGCCCGGTTATCCAAAGATACGGATAACGACATCGAGGCTCCGCTGTTACGAAAGCACTGTCCGATCGACGGTGAGGCAATACAACAATCGGGCGGCGGGGAGCCTTGCTCTCAAATTGATGGACCGTTATGTGAAAGGAATATACGCAGGTACCACGGCTCTTCAGTGTTACTCCAGGTGATCGTCCTCCCGGGTTTTTCCCGAATCCTACCGCTGTAATATTATAATATAAGGACGATATTTCAAGCAGAATGTTGACATTTTTCCGCCGCCGGTTATAGTCCTCGCCCGTGCCCTGTCCGAGGGTCCGCAGAATCTGCGTCCATGTATATCATAACTTAGACTATATCAATCCGCCTTTTCGACTTTCGTATGCCACCATCGCACAGCGCATTCCGGGCCCCGACCTGCAGCGAGGCCGGTGGTTTCGAACTTTTTAGCTTTGCAAAACGAACGGCGTCTAGTATGTGTGCCGTAGGTATAGGCAAGGAGTGGTTGCGATGAGATTTAGAACTTTTCTGCTGTTTTTGGTGATCGCGGTGATCGCGCTCGTGGCGGCGGCCTGTTCCGACAAGGACGCCACCGTCAATACGCCGGGCAATACCGGCGAGCCGTTCGAGTGGGTGGTGATCAGCGATATCGATCCAGCCGCCCTCGGTCTGGAAAGTGAGAATGTGGAGTTGTTCCATCCCCGTCGGGACCAGGTGATGCTGGCTGATTCCGTTGCTGTCGAAGAAATTGTGCGCAAGCATCCGGGCTTCGAACAGCATCGAGACCGCTATTTCCGGCAGTTTATCGGCATCCTCGAGGACCAGTCGCCCGCTATCCTGGTGAACTATATCCTCTTGGGCGGAATCACGACCGCCGGCGACGCACGGTCTGCCATGGAATACTGGTACAACGCGCTGCCGACCATGGACAATCCGCCGGAATCGTGGATACAGGTGCGGGTCGAACTACAAACCCTGGAACCGATTGTCACATACGAACATTTATGACGGTAATGCGGACCGGAACGTCCGCTAACGACAATCATAGAACGTTGTGTATTACGGTTGCTGTCGGGCTGACACTCGAGCGGTGGCTGGAAACTTAACGGCATCGGCAGCGCGATCGTGTCACGGCAGGCTCTCCGCCGCACCGATCCGACTCGCGCCGCACAAGAGAGGAGCAGCTTCGATGGCAGGCGCAAGAAACGGCGACACCGCAAAAGTCGATTACACCGGTCGGTTGGATGACGGGACGGTCTTTGATAGCTCCGACGGACGCGATCCGATCCAGTTCACGCTGGGGAAAAGTCAGGTGATCGCCGGTTTTGAGGAAGCAGTCGTGGGGATGGAAACCGGGCAGACCAAGACCTTCACCATCCCGTGCGACAAAGCCTACGGCCCGCACCGCAACGAAAACGTCATGACGGTCGCGCTGAAGGACCTCAATCTGGATTTTAACCCCAAAAAAGGCGAACACCTTACCTTGCAGCGGTCTGACGGACATCAGTTGACCGTCGAGGTGTCCGATATCAATGAGTCGGAAATCACGCTTGACGCCAATCACCCGCTGTGTGGCAAAGATCTGACGTTCGATATTACTGTCGTAGAAATTGCCTGAGTGACGCGGGCGCGATACACCCGTAACGCGCTTCCGCCGCTGACTCTAACTGAACTCGCACGAAAGGGCTTCCTGCATGGCCGATGAAAAGGACATCAAAAAGGCGCTTCGCAAACTCGAGTACGGCATCTATGTGATCACACTGGGGAAGGGGGCCGAGGGAAACGCATTCACTGCCAGCTGGGTGACACAGGTGTCCTCGGAACCGCCTATGGTCGCGGCGGCCGTTCACAACAAGCACAAGTCAGCCTGGCACCTCAACGATCTCCAGTCGTACGTCATTAACATTCTGCCCGAAAGCGGTTTGCCGACCGCCAGGGCCTACTATGGCCCGGCCGAGTCCGGCTATGACAAACTGAAAGCCAAAGACATCTCGGCGGCCCCCGTCTCCGGTACGGTTCGTCTCAACGGCGCAATCGGCTATCTCGACTGCAAGATTGTCGACCGTGTGAAAACCGGAAACCACACGCTTTTTGTCGCTGAAGTGGTGGACGGCGCCCTGCAAACGGACGGCCCGATCCTGTCGACCACCAACGGCAAACTGCATTACGCCGGTTAACCCGTGGGTCGTACAGTTGTTCTTTTCGCGTTGGCGACGCTTTGCCTTGCGCCGGCTGCCGGCGCCGCGAGCGGCTGCACCGATTCCGTTCGGTTTGACTCGGTCAGCTACGCCGTAGGCGAACCGTGGTGCGGGCGCCGGCTGGACAGCGCTGCGATCGCCCGACCATCCGAACTGGTGCGCCTTCCGGATTCTCTGTCGTTCGAAGATTACCGCATCTACGTCAGCCCCGCCACCCGCCGCGCGTTTCTGGCCATGGCGGCCGCCGCTCGACAGGACGGAATCCGGCTGATCGCGGATTCAGGATATCGATCTGTGGCTTACCAGCGGCGTTTGATTGCGCGGCGGCTCGCCGATGGCAAGTCGTTCGCCGCCATAACGAAATTCGTGGCGCCACCCGGTTACAGCCAGCACCACACCGGCCGGGCCGTAGACCTGATCCCGTCGGATCCGTCTTTCGCCAATAGCAAGACCTATGCCTGGCTCAGCGAGCACGCCGCTTCGTTCGGATTCCGCGAGTCCTATCCCCGGGATTTTGCCGGCGGGCTCCACTGGGAAAGCTGGCACTGGATGTTCGTCGGCGACGATTGACCCTGAATCGAGTCCCCCTCTCAATTCGATACCCGCGATTGCCGATCCTATCGGTATGATCTACAAGTTCAATTATGCCGAAGGGGTGGTGGAGTTCGTCAAAAATCAGGGGCGCGCCCTGGTTGAGGCTTCCGATTCCCGGCAGGCAATCGAACGGCTCCGCGATGTATTCGAGCAAACCCGAGACGAAAAAGCCGAAGCGGTCAACGACCAGCAATACCTGGTAACGTTCAAAGTATCGCTGGACTATCGGCAGCCGCTTCTTCGCGAAGTCGAAAAATCCGTGCGCCTGATGGTCGATATCGAATCCTATCGCCGTCGGCGTTTTGTCGACCGATATGTGGTCGCCACGATCTTCCGCGAGACCGGCCGCCCGGCATGGATGGCGGAACTCGAACCGATCAGGGAGGAGATTTCGGCCCTGCGCAAGGCTGCCGTTGTCGCTCGGGAGATTCCGAACATCATCCACTTCGTGGACTGGGATATTGTCATCCACAATCATATCGAGCTGAACTGCCGGGAAGGCCACCGAAGCCGGGTTGTGCGCACCGCCTATGACAGGTGAGGTTTTCGGCTGCCACGGGGCCCGTCCCTTCTTTGCAATCCGCTGACCCTCAAAGAGTTATCCCGCTCATTCGCAGGTCTTTTTGTTTGCGCAGGGTATTTTTTTCTGCTATACTACTGGCTGTCTGGAAAATACTTTCGTCTGTAACTGATAAGGATATCTCACATTATGTCCGCACTCGAACGCCAGCGCATTGAAAAGATTTTCCTCGAAGAGGAGATGCGCTCCTCGTATCTCGACTACTCCATGTCGGTCATCACCAACCGGGCCCTTCCCGATGTCCGGGACGGGTTGAAGCCGTCGAACCGGCGTATTCTGGTGGCGATGAACGACCTTAACCTGGCGCCGGGCCGCGCGCATCGCAAATGCGCCAAAATCTGCGGCGATACATCCGGTAATTACCACCCGCACGGTGAGCAGGTCGTCTACCCGACCCTCGTGCGCATGGCGCAGGAATTTAACATGCGGTATCCGCTGGTCGACGGACAGGGCAACTTCGGCTCGATCGACGGCGATGAGGCCGCGGCCATGCGCTATACCGAGGCGCGCCTGACCCCGATCGCGGTCGAGATGCTCGCCGACCTCGAAAAAGAAACCGTCCCGTTCATGGATAACTACGATGGCACCCTTAAAGAGCCGCGGGTGCTGCCCGGCAAATTCCCCAACCTGTTGTGCAACGGGACATCGGGGATCGCCGTCGGCATGGCCACCAATGTCCCGCCGCACAATCTGCGGGAAATCGTCGACGCCATCATTCATGTCATCGACAACGCCGAGTGCACCAACCGTGATCTCATGCGAATCGTCCCGGGTCCGGATTTCCCGACCGGCGGCATCATAAACGGCCGCGACGGGATTCGTCAGGCGTATGAAACGGGGAAGGGACATATTCCGGTTCGCGCCAAGGCCGTGACCGAACACGGCAAAAACGGCAAAGATGCCATCGTCATCACCGAAATCCCCTATCAGGTCAACAAGGCCAATCTCATCCTGCGGATCGCCGAACTGGTGCGGGACAAAAAGATCGACGGTATTTCGGATTTGCGCGACGAGTCCGATCGCGACGGCCTCAGGATCGTGGTCGAACTGAAACGCGACATGCCGCCCGAAGTGGTCCTCAATCAGTTGTACGCGCACACGACCATGCAGCAGACCTTCTCCGTGCAGATGCTGGGACTGGACCACGGGGTACCGGTCACCATGTCGCTCAAGCAGCTCATGCAGTCGTTTGTCGACCATCGCCATGAAGTGGTCGTCCGGCGGACGGAGTTCGATCTGCGCAAGGCCGAGGAGCGCGCGCACATTCTCGAAGGCTACCGGATCGCGCTGGACAACATCGACGCCGTCATCGAGCTGATCAAAAAGTCCAAAGACACGCCGACCGCGCGCGACGGGCTCATGAAAAAGTTCAAGCTGTCGGAGCGCCAGGCAGTCGCGATCCTCGAGATGCGTCTCCAGCGCCTGACCGGGCTGGAACGGCAGAAGATCGAAGACGAGTACGCCGAGCTGATCAAGCTGATCGCAAAACTCAAAAGCATTCTCGATTCGCGCGCCCTGCGCATGCAGATCATCAAGGATGAATTGACCGAGATGAAAACGAAGTACGGCGATGACCGTCGTACCGAAATACAGGATGCCGCCGACGAGCTGACGATGGAAGACCTGATCGCCGAGGAAGACATGGTGATCACGATCTCGCACCAGGGATATGTCAAGCGCCTGTCGGTGTCGGCCTACCGCAAGCAGCAGCGCGGCGGCAAGGGCGTGATCGGGGTCGAGACCAAGGAAGACGATTTCGCCGAGCACCTGTTTGTCGCCTCGACCCACGACTACATCCTGTTCTTCTCCAACCGGGGCCAGTGCTACTGGGTGAAAGTGCACGAGATTCCCACCGGCGGCAAACTCGCCAAAGGCAAACCGATCGTCAATCTGTGCCAGATTTCCAGCGACGAGCGGATCAACGCCTTCTGCAACGTGCGGGAGTTCGCCCAAGACAAGTTTGTCATGTTTGCGACGCGCAAAGGCGTGGTGAAAAAGACGTCGCTGGATGCTTTCTCCAACCCGCGCAAGGCCGGCGTCAACGCCATGAACCTGCCGGTCGAGGACGAGCTGATCGATGCGCGCATCACCGACGGTACGTACGATGTCGTCCTCGGCACGCGCAAAGGCATGGCCATCCACTTCAAGGAAGACAACGTCCGTCCGATGGGCCGCAGCGCCTACGGTGTGAAAGGCATCAACCTCGCGCCCGGCGACTATGTCGTGGACATGGTGGCCTCAAAGGGCGAGTCGAGCCTGCTGGTCGTGACCGAAAACGGCTACGGCAAACGCACCGAGCTGTCGGACTATCGCATCACCAACCGCGGCGGCAAGGGCGTGATCAATATCAAGGCCTCCGAACGCAACGGCGAGGTGGTGGCGATCCGCGACGTACTGGAACAGGACGAACTGATCCTGATCACGCACAAAGGGATCGCCAACCGACAGGCCGTCAAGGATATCAAGGTGATCGGCCGCAACACGCAGGGCGTGCGCCTGATCTCCCTCAAGGGCGGCGACAAGGTAACCGATGTCGCGCGGCTGATACTGGAGGACTAGTACACTCACGTAAATACGGAACTCCGGCCGGCGATATCGACGGCCGGAGTTTTTCTTGCCATGAGCACACAACGCATCTCGGCTTTTATCATCGGCGTTTGTATGGCCCTGCTTGTTTTCGAGTCAGGTGTGTGGGCCAAATCCCTCTCCCGGCCCTTCGCCGAGCAGGTCTTCGAATGCGTCTACCGGGTGGTCGGCGCCGACGGCGATATCGCCACCGGCTTTTTCGTCTCCTGCGCTGATTCGTCGGGCGACGCTTCGAGCTTGCTCGTCACCGCCCGCCATGTGTTCGACAATGTCGACGGCGATACCATCAATGTCTATCTGCGTAAACAGAACGAACGAAACGTCTACGAGGTGTTCGCATACCCGGTGCCCATTCGCTCCGGGGACACATCGTTGTACATCAGCCATCCCGACAGCACGGTCGATCTGGCCGTTGTCGCCGTTCCGCTCCCCCCCGGATTTACGGTTCGCGTGGCCAACAAGGCGCTTCTCGCCGATCTGTCGGCGTTCAACCGCTATGAGATCGCTCCGGGCGGCCCGGTGCACTATCTCGGTTATCCGCGCGGCTACAGCTCCGGCGAGGGAGACTTCCCGATTCTCCGCACCGGCGCCGCGGCGTCGTATCCGATCGATCCAAAGAGGCTGTTTCTGATCGATGGTGTCGTGTACGAGGGGAACTCGGGCGGGCTGGTGTATGTCGACCCGCCGCTCGGATTCAATCGGCAGAATCGCCTCGAGAAGCCGGCCGCGATGATTGTCGGCGTACTCACGACCTCGATCGCCCGGCGTACCGATGACTCATCATCGGCAGAAGGTGATACCCGCGAGTATCTCAACCTTGGCGGCGTAACGAGTTCCGTCCGCCTGCTGGAACTGCTGGAAATTGTCGGCTGCCGGTAGATGATCTCAGAAAGTCAGGCGGTACCCGATTGTCGGCATGATCCCGGCGTCGTGAATATAGCCCGACGCCGTGCTGATGATCGGATTTGCCCGGTTGGTGACATTTGCGACGGAGAAAAACAGCGCCCCCCGCTTGATCCGCACTTCCCCGAATACGTTCAGTGAAATACTCGATGGGAACCGTTCGCTGTTGATCTGCGCTGCCTGCGATTCATAGTAGTCCGGGGAATACAGACTGGATTTCGTGGCGGGACTCGCGGTGCCGAACGGCGTGTACGGATACCCGCTGCGTGCGGCGAACTCAACACCGAAGCTGATATCGCGGTCCATACGGTAATCCGCCTGCACGCGAAGCCGGTGCGGAGAGTCGAGGTCGTCGGGGTATCGCAGCGCCTCCTGCGATCGTTCCGAATGGGTATACGCGTAGGACGCCTGCAGGCCGAATCGGTCACCGAGCAGGTCACGTTTTTCGATCGACACGGTCACTCCCCGATACAGCGCCGCACCGTCCGACCGGGCCGAAAGAAATCCGTCGATCGGTTGACCGGTCTTCTCGTCGATCCGCGAGAAATCCGGCGTCAGCACGGGAAGACTCTTTACCGAACGCAGAAATGCGGTCCCGGTGAGGAAGGAATACTGGAGGCTCACCGACACGAGGCGCGAGCGAATCGGCGCAAGGTCGCTCAGCCAGTCGTAGACGATAACCTGGTACGGCTCCAGCACGTTGCCCGCGGGATTTTCCGCAAACGTCCCTTCGAACAGCCGTGCCCTGAGGTCGCCCGCAATGGCGCCCGACAAACTCACGCGGTGCAGCAGAGAGGTTTTGTCGCCGAGGTGATCGAACGACTGACCCCGAAGGCCGGCTTCGACTCGCCAGCCGTCGCGCTGCCACTCCACCGCCGCGTATGCTGCGCTGTTGCGCTCGTTATCATCCCGGCTGAACGATCCGTAAAGTTCGTTCAGTCCCTGCTGGTAAATGTAGGGATTGTTGCTCGATGCAAACGGCGAAAGGAAATTCCAGTTGCGCTGTCTCAGGTTGATGCTACGGCGGTAGACCGTCTCGTCATCGAGGCCCGCGGTCAAGCGCCAGGATCGCCACAGGTAATCGCCCCGGATGGTCGCTATCGCGCTCGTGCGCTTATAATCAAGATCGATTGCCAGGCGAGACCTGTCCGACTCACTGTCGGGAGAGGCGGAGTATTCCTCGAACGAGTCGTGTACCGCTATCCCGCCGACAAGCTGGAGACTTCCCCGGTCCGCCTGCAGACGGATCGCGCCGTAATGGCGCGCCGAGTGCTGGTACGTATCCACGAATCCGTCGGCGACGTATGAGTCCACCTGGTAGGACAGGAAGTCCTGCACGTGGTACTGGTCGACAAACAGGCGAAGGGTGGGCGAGAGTCTCAGACCGGCATACAGCGAGATGTCCTGAAAATTGGTCGGCGGCAGAGTCTGTCGGTTGGAATGTATGTCGAGGCGGGTTACCAGCTTGTCGAGGACAGACTTGCGTACGGCTCCCAGGGCGAACCAGCGGTCGGTACCTATCGAAGCGGTGCCGGTCGCCTCGATTGTCGATACACTCAACTCTCCCGTTCTATGCGTACCGAAACGAACCGGCGTGACGAGTTCAGTCGAGGACGGCGTTGCGCGCGAAACATCGGTACCATAAAGGTTCAACTCCAGGCGGTCGATCGTTGATGACGGCAGCACGTGGAACATGCCGTAGTGGTCGGGATCCGCGCCGATCGGCAGTCCGTTGAGGTGGTACGCCGGGCTGCTTCCGAAAACTCTAATCCGCGACGAATGAGCGGAGCCGACCCGAACGACCTCGGGATTGCGAATGGCCCCGACCGGATTGGTAGGCACGAGTGCCTGACGTGAGACTCGACGAAGTTCTTCAGCGGCTATTCTGGTACCGGGAACGGCAAATTCCCGGGTGGGGACGATCGTCATGGAGCCGAGCGGCACCGACTCAGTTTGGAGCTGAATCCGGACTCGTGCGGTATCGCCGGAAACCACGAGCATCGTGCGCGTCCGGGCAAAGCCGACCGAGGACACGTCGACTGACAGGTCGCGGCGCCTATCGGCGTGGAATTGCAGCAGGAACCGCCCCAGTGAATCCGTTGCCTGCGCGCCCAACACGCCGCCGTCAGCTGAAACCGTCACCGTCGCCCCGACAACCGGGCTGTCCTGCTGGTCAATAACCGTTCCAACAACGATAACCGACGAGTCGTCAAGGCCCGCGGCGCCGGTCGTCATGGCTCCGGCGATAATGGCCGCCGCAAGTATCAGCTTGAACGTCGAGGTCTTCATCCTGGTACCGTACTGCTCAAAGCGCATGCCAAGGCGGCGGATCAGAAGACTTCTACGTATCCAACTCTTTACCAATGACTTACGTCCTATTGGGAGGAGCCCATAGATGAATTGACCCAACCTCAATAATGCAACCGACAGCACAGTCCCGCCGGGCATTCGAAGTTGTGGGTTGATCGACGATTGGGCCGGTCTGCGAAGAAACACTGCACATATTCTGTTGTTATGCTCTGGTAACCCGGCACGAGGATAAACCCGTATGCGGATAGTGTCTCTGATTGCCAGCGCCACAGAAATAGTCCATGCCCTGGGAATGGGTGACTGTCAGGTGGGTCGCTCCCACGAATGCGATTACCCGTCATCGGTACTCAACCTTCCGGTGGTAACCGAACCGAAATTCCGCCTCGACGGCTCCAGTTACGAGATCGACCAGCGGATCAAGGCCATTCTCCAGGAAGGTCTGTCCGTCTACCGGGTGCTGGCGGACCGTCTCGATCACCTTCATCCGGATGTCATTATCACGCAGACGCAATGTGCGGTCTGCGCGGTATCGCTGTCCGACATCGAGAAGGCTGTCTGCGAGATGATTTCATCGAGGCCCAGGATCGTGGCCCTTGAACCGAATTCTCTGGCCGATATCTTTGCGGATATCCGGCAGGTCGCCCGTGCGCTGGCTATCCCGCAGGCCGGGGAGACGCTTACGGACGAGATGCGCCGAAGGATGAAAGCGATAGCGATCCGCGCCGGCAGTCTTGCGAATCACCCCACTGTTGCCCTGATTGAATGGATCGATCCACTGATGGCGGCCGGGAACTGGATGCCCTCGCTTGTCGAGATGGCCGGCGGCCGAGACTTGTACGGTGCGCCGGGAAAGCACTCCGGCGTGCTGTCGTGGGACAACCTGGTTGCATCAGACCCCGATGCGATCATCGTGGCCCCGTGCGGCTATACGATCGAGCAGTCACTGGCCGAACTGGAGCGACTGAGCAGGCCGCCCGGCTGGAGCGACCTGTCAGCCGTGCGGTCCGGCCGCGTGTTTGTTGCCGACGGCAATCGGTTTTTCAATCGGCCGGGACCCCGCGTGACGGAAACGCTTGAAATCCTCGCGGAAATCCTTCATCCTGCCATCTTCACGTTCGGCCATGAAGGGTCGGGCTGGATCAGATTTAATCAAGGAGCCGGACCGTCGCTGTGATTCGTAACGTACTTGTCTTTCCGCATAAACCGATTGCGGTAGTCGCCGTTATGGTCGTCGTGCTCTGCGCGAGCGGTTGCGGCGGGGGACCGACCGGATCGCGCCTCTACCGGCCAATTTCCGCCTCCGAAGAAGCGCAGTTGTCCCGGGCCGACCGTCGCGTATACCCCGGCGATTTCCGCGCAGACTCCTTGTCTGCCGACACGATTGTGGCCTGGCCGGGCGTCATTACCGATATCCGGACTGCCGACTACGGAGGATTCCTCGAGACCACTCTTCTGCTCGAGCATCGCTATTTCCTGTGGGTCGAACATTGGAAAGGCTCCCCAATCCCATACACCCTGTCTCCGAGAGGCGAGGGTACGTTCGAGACCACCTGGCGGCTCACGCGCGACGCCTACGAGCGTCGGCTCGCACGGTTTGAAGGCAAGGGCATTGGAAACCTCGTGATCGTCTATGGCCGACCGCGACTAGACGTGGAACAGCGCCTCGTCGTTGACGCTGCGTATATTCGCGAGATTGACAGAAAACAGGTCCGTACGGACTCCGTGGACTTCGGACGCGACACCGGACAGGTGGAGATAAGAAACAAGTAGAGTCGTATGGGCGAATATGTCGGACACTATGCCGCGTTGTTGACGGCCTTCCTCTGGTCCTTCACCGCGATTTTCTTCTCCGAGGCCGGCGTTCGAATCGGCTCGTTCCGGGTGAACAACATCCGACTGGTATTCGCGGTCGCGATTTACTGTATCGTGTTGCTGATTACGACCGGCCGCATCTGGCCTGACGGTATCACCCCGGCACAAGTGGCGTGGCTGGCAGGTTCGGGTCTCATCGGGCTGGTTATCGGCGACAGTCTTGGATTCAAGGCGCTGGTGATGATAGGTCCCCGCGTGACCACGTTGCTGTGGGCGACCGCGCCGATCATGGCAACCGTTATCGCCTGGTTCTTGCTCGGCGAGCAACTGCATATCGTCGAGGTGTTCGGCATCGCCCTGACGGTCGCCGGTACTGCGTGGGTGATATCGGAACGTCGTTTCAAGAGCGGTCCCCAGGTGCAACTTGCGGCCGGCCACCCGGATTCGGGTTCCCGGACAAAAGGCGTGCTGCTGGGGCTTGGCGCCGCGTTTGGACAGGCGGCCGGACTGGTGATGTCCAAGCATGCCATGCTCGATCTTGGTTCCACGGTCGAGCCGATGCCGGCGTCCTTCATCCGCATGCTCTTCTCGATGGTGATGATATGGCTGCTGGCGGCTTTTCGTGGAGAGATCGGCGGAACTATCCGTGCGGTAAGACACGGATCCGCGATGCTGTTCACTGCGAGTGGAGCGGTCGTCGGACCGTTTCTGGGCGTCTGGATGTCGCTGGTCGCAGTCAAGTATATCGAGGCCGGAATCGCCGCCACCCTGAACGCCACCACCCCGATATTGATAATCCCGGTCGTCATCATGTACTACAAGGAAAAGGTCAGCGCGCGGGCGATTCTCGGAGCGTTTGTCGCGTTTATCGGCGTTGCCCTGCTGTTTGTCGGCGATGAACTATTTGCAATATTCTAAGCTCGAGGCGATGCTGGAATCTTCTCCGGAGCTGTTTCCGCCGCGTTCCGATCGCCTCGTCGGCAGCGACCGAACCGTCGATTCCGGCTATTACGACATCGTGCGCTTTTTCGGCAGCGACGCCGTCGATCCTTCGCGGGTCGGAATACGGGTCGAACCGGGGCGGTATGCAATCGGCGATCCCCTGATAAAGACTTATGCCGACAGTGTCGCCGAGCGGCTTCGCAATCAGGGAAGACTCTACGATGGTCCCACGGTTACCGGTCTGCTTGCCGCCGATTTCCGGGGAACCGACCCGGTCCTGCAGGTGCAGGAGACTTCGTATGGCGATTTCGCCGGCAGTTGCTTCGCGCTCGATATGCCGCACCACCTCTTTCGCGAGCACGGCGGTACCCTTCGGGACTACTACCTCCGGACCTACGCGCGCGATGAAATCACCTGCCGCCCGCTCGCCAATTGTCTCGGCGTGTGCGGATACGTGATTATCGAGGAAGCGGGGCGGCGATTTCTGCTGCAGGTCGTCCGGGCCGGGAATCTCGCCACCATGGCCGGTTCGCCCGGTCCATCGGTTGCCGGATCCGTTGACTTTCGACCCGATTACACCTCGGTCGCCGACATAATCCAGCGGTCACTCGGTCAGGAAGTGGAAGAGGAACTCTTCCTGACGCGTGCCGAATTTCGGATTACACCGCTGGCCTTCGCACGCGAGTTGTTCCGGGCCGACAACCCCCAGTTGTTTGCGCTCGTACATTGCACTCTGACGCGTCAGCTGCTCGCCGAACGCCTGAGTGCGATCCCCGAACGGACGCGCGAATTTGCCGGGTTCCGTTTCGTCGCGTTGAACTCGGACAACCGTCTCGACGCGGCCGCGGTTGCCGCCGTCAATTTCGAAGCTCGCATGAGCTATTATCTTGCCGAGGAATACCTTCACTTTGTAGGATAAGGTCACGTCGGCGCATGCGCAGCGGTTTCTCGATTCGCCGGCGAGTGAACTCGATGATAATGACCGGATGACCACCGGGATGTGTCCTGCGTCAGGGAAGGGAACACGATGATCGGAAATTCGCGTACATCGGGCCGGGTCTCCGGCAAAACGCTGGTGATAGTGCTTGTTGTCGGCGTCCTCGTTGTCGGCGCGTTCGCCGTATGGCGCATAGTCCTCAGCACAACCGATACGGCTACCGAACCTGCCGATTCCGATACCTCCGGCACAGAAGCGGCGCCTGTCCAGCCTCCGCTTCGCCCCGGCATGCCCGCCTATCAGTTGACCGAGGCGGATATTGAGGCTCTCAGGCAGGCAGGTCTGGAGGACCCCGTGAACGATCTGCTGACCGATCTCACCTATCACCCGGAATTGATACCCCGCGAAGGGGTGCTGGGGGGCACGATGCGATTCATTCCGTCCGAGTCTCGAGTCATTTCTCCGCAGCGGGTCATCGGGTACTATGAGGATGGACACACGGCCGGCCGTCTGCTGCTCGAATATGAGATAACCGCCGGGGAGATCAACTGGACGGTAATCCAGGAACTGCCGCTCTGATCACCGGCGACGGTTATTTCCAAGCCAGCACACAGGCGTGCACCGCCCACGAGAATCCAACCGTAAACAGCCGCTCACGAAAAATCTCACCCTGCCGGTGCAGTTCATCTTTCTCCGGACAATCAGGAATTCGCGCGACGTATCTGGTGATCAGTCCGTCGATCATCGCGATACGGTCTGCATCATGAGGGTCGTCATCGGGCTCGCGGTGATCGTACACTTCGCGTCTCGCAAATCCCAGCTGATCGACCAAACCGATAACCTCGGCCCGGAGATAAGACTCGCGGTGGCAGACGCCCACAAGGGTATCGATTGCCGCCCACCAATGATGAATCAGCACATGCGACATCTGCGCCTCGTCCTGACCATCCCGGTACGCCTCGACCAGACAGAACAACCCGCCCGGCTTGAGGACTCGCTTCATCTCGGTCAGGATGGGCCGTGGGTCGGGAAGATGGTGCATTGTATCGGAAATGGCCACGGTATCAAACGACTCGCCGGCAAACTGCACACAGGTGGCATCCATCAGTTCGAATCGCACGCGGTCCAGAACCACCTTGTGGCGGGCTTCATCTATCCGGGATTCCGAGAAATCAATCCCGATGATCTCGGTATAGCTTCTCAGGCCCTCGGCGAGGCTCCGTGCGAAATCGCCCTGGCCCGTGCCCACATCCAGGACCCGGCCCCCGTCAAGCTCCGCCAGCCGGTCGTCAAATGTCCTCATACCACCCTCCGAATCGTTCGTTCTCTTTCCTGTCGGACGATAACGGGCCGAAGATCATTCGCCAACTGAAATGCGATTGCCGACCGGGTGAAAAAACTAATTGCCCCACGGCCGGAATTGTCCGACATATTCCGCGAACAGCGTACGCGGATTCGAATAGAAACGGTCGATACTGTAATACATCACTAGTGGAGAAAAAACATGAAGACCCTCCTCATCGTACTGGCTCTCGGCATGTTGATGATTGCCGGCTGCGGCGGTGGCAAACAGGTGACCCGCCTTGAGACCGATACCGTCACCGATCTTTCCGGCCGCTGGAACGACACCGACTCCCGGCTGGTGGCCGAAGAGATGATCTCCGATGCTCTGTCGCGGCCCTGGCTGATGAGTTACGTGGAACGCAGCGGGCAGAAGCCGGTCGTGACCGTCGGTACCATCCGAAACCTCTCGAACGAGCATATCGCGATGGAGACGTTTATCGCCGACTTCGAGCGGGAACTGATCAACTCGGGCAGCGTGCGGTTCATAGCGGCCCCGGCCCAGCGCGACGAACTTCGCGCCGAGCGACAGGATCAGCAGGAGTTTGCGACCGCGGAGACCGCCAAGAAGATGCGCGCCGAGACCGGCGCCGACTTCATGCTGCAGGGCGCGATCAAAACCATCACCGACGAGGAAGACGGCAAGCGCGTTGTGTTCTATCAGACCGATCTCGAACTCGTGAATCTGGAGACCATCGAGAAAGTCTGGATCGGCACGAAGAAGATCAAGAAGGGCATCTCCCAGGGCAGCACCAAGTGGTAGGATAGAGCACGTCGGTGAGATTCCGCCTCTCAGTATTCTTCTGTTGTCTCGCGCTGCTCTGGCTGGGCGGCTGTGGTTCGGTGACCACCCGGAAATCGTTCTATGAACCGGTGGTCACCGAGCTGCAGGCGGGCAATTTCCGGACGGCAGCCGCCCGTCTGGATTCCGCCCGCGCCGACGGCAAATACGGGGAAAAGGACCGGCTGCTGTATTTTGTCGATGCCGGGCTTGCCCATCACTACGCCGGAAATCTCGACACCAGCAACATCTTGCTCGACCAGGCGGACCTGGCCTCCGATGAACTGTTCACGAAAAGCATCTCGCGGGCGGCGGTCTCGCTTCTGCTCAACGACAACGTTCTGGAATACGCAGGGGAAGACTACGAAATTCTCTACACCGACCTGATCGGCGCCCTCAACTACCTGTTGCTGGGGAAATTCGACGACGCGTTTGTCGAAATACGACAGGCGCAGGACAAACTGAATCTGCTCGAGGACAAGTACGCCGACGCTGCCCGCGAGTTCAATCGCGGCCAAAGCGAAGATACCACCGACGTCGCGATCGCGTACGATGTCAGGGAGGTGCGGTTCTACAACGATGCCTTCGCGCGATACCTCGCCATGCACATGTATGCGGCCGACGGCAAGTTCGATGACGCCCGCATCGCCGCCGATTACCTCGTCGATGCGTTCAAAAGCCAGCCGCACATCTATCCGTTCGAGATGCCGGCCGTCTCGTGGCGGTGCAATGAAGGCAAGGCGCTTTTGAGCGTGGTCGCGCTTACCGGGCTTTCCCCGGTGAAAGAAGCCCTGAGCCTGCGTATTCGCACCGACAAAGATCTCAATCTCGTGCAGGTACTCTACGACGGCGGCCCGAATGATCAGGCGGAATACGGGCATCTCCCGATACCGGTCAGCGAGGATTTCTACTTCAAGTTTGCGATCCCCGTCTTGCACGATCGGCCGACCAACGTCAGCACGATCCGCGTCTTCGCCGGCGACGTTTTGCTTTCCGAGTTGTCATTGCTCGAAGACGTTGGGCTGGTGGCACGCGAAACATTCGAGGCCAGGCGTACGCTGATCTACGTTCGCTCAGTGGCCCGTGCGGTGGCGAAAGGATTGGCCGCACACAAAGCCAAGAAAAAAGCGGATACGGGCGGGCTGGAGGGCTGGTTGAAAAAGGCCGCGATCGATGTCGCCACCGATATCTCCGAAAATGCCGACCTTCGCTGCGCCCGGCTGCTGCCGGGCCGCATCTACGCCGGTGACCTGGAGGTCGACCCCGGAATCTACGACCTGACGATCGACTTCCTCGACAGCGGCGGCCTGCTGGTGAACAGACAGATGGTCAACGGGTTCGAAGTCCGCCCCGGGGAGTTCAATCTCGTGCAGGTGCTGTCCCTGCAATAATAGTCGCGTCCCCCGGTACGTCGTCATTATCCCCACCGTTCATTGCACGAAGGTCGAGTTCCTTCTCTCCGCCTTGCTTTCCCGCGAGCAGTAACGGTATGCATAAAAGAGAGGCCGCCCGTGCGGGCGGCCTCTGAAATCTGCTTCGAATGCGTCCGGTAAATCAGACGTCGACCTCGTCCGGGTTGGTCGAGGGGCGCGTGCGCTCTTCCTGCAGCTTGCCGATCGCGCCCGGATCCTTGTCTTTCAGTTTACCTTTGTACTTCTTGAGCTGCCCTTTGACTTTTTCTACCGCCGAATCGATCGACGCATACATGTCGTCGGTCTCCGATGACGCCGACATGGTCTGGTTGTAGACTTTGACTCGAAGTTCCGCAATGCGCCGGTGGCGCTCAACGTCCAGGATGAGTTCGGAGGAGATGATATTGTCGAAAAAGCGGCTGAGACCGTCCATCTCTTCTTCCGCCTTTTCCCGAATCTCAGGAGTCAAGTCGAAGTGGCGCGCAGTGATTTTTTTCTGCATAGTGACGATCTCCCTGGGTTAAGTGTTCCTGGTTAATACTCCGGCTGTTCATCAAAGAAATGCTCGGTGATAATCATCCGACGCGTGCCGCTGCGCGAGCGCATGACCAACGAGTGCGTGGTGGCGCCGTCGGCGCGATAACGCACGCCGTTCAGCAGGTCGCCGTCGGTTACACCGGTCGCCGCGAACATGATATTGGCGCCCCCGACAAGGTCACTGGCGGTGAAAACCCGCGAGACATCCGTTATTCCGGCGCGCCGGATCGACTCGGTCTCCTCGTCGCTGGTCGGCGCCAGGCGTGCCAGCAACTGGCCACCCATGCACCGAAGCGCGCCGGCTGTCAACACGCCGGCGAGCGCACCGCCGGTGCCCACCACCACATCAATTCCCGTACCCTCGGTCGCCGCCGCAATCGAGGCGGCGATGTCGCCGTCGGGTATGAGATGGATCCGGGCTCCTGTTCGTCTCACTACTTCAATTAAGTCCCGGTGGCGTTGTCTGTCAAGGATCACTACCGTCAGGTCCGTGACCGAATACCCCTTGGCATGCGCCACCCGCCGCAAGTTTTCCTCTATCGGGACATGCAGGTCGATCGCATCCGCTGCCGCACGACCGACCGCTATTTTATCCATATACAACGTCGGCGGCAAAAAAAACCCGCCTTTTTCAGCGGCGACAGAAATAGACAGAGAATTCGTCCTGCCAAAGGCGACCGACTGTGTCGATTCCAATGCATCGAGGGCTAAATCCACCGGCTCCGACGACGCCGGCTTTGTTTTCCCCACCGATTCCCCGGTGAACAAGAGTGCCGCCGTGCCCCGGTCCCCCTCGCCGATCACGACCGTGCCGTCAAATTGTATGGAATTGAGCGCCCTGTGCATCGCGGCGATTGCCGCTGCGTCGGCGGCCGAAGCGTTACCCTTGCCCATCCACCACGCGGCTGCGAGCGCCGCCGCTTCGGTTGCCCGTATGAGTTCTAAGGCGAGATTTCTGTCCACGGCGCCGTTTATGTATCGGGACGTCGATGCTCACATCGTGCCGGGTATCACCGCCCGACCGCCTCACTCGACCACGCGCTTGCGGAACCGGGCCGGCTTGATCTTCAACTCCTCACGATACTTCGTCACCGTGCGACGGGCAAGTTTAATTCCCTCGTCGTTCAGCCGACGGAATATCTCCTGGTCCGACAGCGGCTTTTCCGGCTCCTCGGCACGGATGATTTCCTCGATCCGTTGCTTGACCCGCCGCTTGGAAACGTCCTCGCCGTCCTCCCGAGCGATTCCGGAATTGAAGAAGTACTTGATCTCGTAGACGCCCAGCGGCGTCTGCACGTACTTGCCGTTGGACACGCGGCTGACCGTGGCCACGTTCATTTCGACCTTCTGCGCGATATCTTCCATGATCAGCGGTTTGAGGAAGGCCGCGCCTTTCTCGAAAAACTCCCGCTGCTCCTCGACGATCGCCTCCATCACCCGGATCATCGTGCTGCGTCGCTGGTTGATCGAATTCAGCAGCCACCGCGCCTGCTCCAGCTTCTGCCGGATATACTCCTTGGTGTCCTTCGAGCTCTCGCTGCCCCGCTTGATCAGGTTCTTGTAGCCGGAGTTGATGCGAAGTCGCGGGACGTTGCGGTCGTTATGAAACACCTCGAAATCGTCGCCCACACGCTCGACGACGAGGTCGGGGACGACCGGCACCGCCGCCGAATCGAACCGTCCGTGAGTCGGTGTCGGGTTCAGAGTTTTGATCGTCTCCATCGCCTTTTGCGCCCGCTCGAACGGCACCCCCATCATCTTGGCGATCTGAAGAGTCGATTTGCGCTCCAAATCGTTGATGTGCTCGTCGACAATCCGGTACGCCAGCGTACCTTCCTGACCGCGCTCTTTCAACTGAAGCAGGAGCGACTCGCGAAGATCCCGGGCGCCGACCCCGGTGGGATCGAATTGCTGGATCATGGCCAGCACCTTCTGAATCTTCGCTTCCTCGATCTGCAGCTCGGCCGCCATCTCCGCCACCGACAGCGTCAGATAGCCGTCGGGCGCTATATTGCCGATAATGTATTCGCCGATCAACTGCTCTTCTTCGGAGAGCTTCAAAAACGATAGCTGTTCGTTCAGGTGATCGTAGAGGTTTTCATTCTGCGCGGCGGCGCCCCCCTCGAAAGTGTCTTCAGGGAATTCCCGCTGTTCCCGCACTTTGTACCCTTCGTCGTCGTCGAACAGGTAATCATCCCAGTCCACCGACTCTTCTTTCTTGGGTTCTTCGGCCAGTTCGAACTCGCTGTCCGTGAGTTCCTGTTCCTGTTCGAGTTCGGGCTCTTCGACTTCTTCGAGGAGGGGATTGATCGCGAGTTCGTGGCGGAGCGTCTGCTCGAGCTTCAAAAGCGGCATTTGCAGCATTTTCAGCGACTGAATCAGCTGCGGCGCCAGCGTCAGCTTCTGTCTGAGTTGCAGTCCGAGTTTCATGGTCGTCTCATCTGTCCGAACGTGACGCGTACGAGGTGAAGTCTGCTGTCCTTAGAGACAGTATCGGCGACGACATTCGGGCCGTTTAGAATCCGACGGCACGAAGTTCATTTATTCTACAGCGCGCGTCCCGGCTGTTAGTTCAACCGGAACTTCTCTCCCAGGTATATCTTCCGGGCCTCGGGATCGTTGGCCAAAAACTCCGCCGTCCCCGACTTCAGAATCTTTCCGTCGCACATGATATAGGCCCGGTTGCATATGGACAGGGTTTCACGGACATTGTGGTCCGTGATCAGCACGCCCAGCCCACGCTCCACCAGTCGGCCGATTATCTTCTGAATATCTTCCACGGCGATCGGGTCAATCCCCGCAAACGGCTCGTCCAGCAGGATAAAACTCGGCTCATTGACCAGGGCACGGGTTATCTCCACCCGTCGCCGCTCGCCTCCCGAAAGCGTAAACGCCTTGTTTTTCCGAAGGTGCGTTATGTCCAGTTCGGCCAGTAACGACTCCAGACGCCGCTTGCGCTCCGCACGTTTCAACCCGCGAAACTGGAGTATCGCCATGATGTTGTCTTCCACCGAGAGCTTCCGAAAAACCGACGGCTCCTGAGCGAGGTAGCCGATGCCGAGCCCGGCCCTGCGATACATCGGGTACCGCGAGATGTTACGATCGCCCAGAAACACCTTTCCCTTGTCCGGCCGGATAAACCCGATAATCATATAAAACGTGGTCGTTTTGCCGGCTCCATTGGGTCCAAGTAGCCCCACGACCTCTCCGGGGTGCACCTGGATCGACACGTCGTTGACCACCGGTCGCTTCCGGTAATACTTCACAAGGTTTTTGGATTCAAGTACGGCCATAGTCCTCAAAAAATATACGCCCACTCAAAGGCATCTTCAATTATTTTTTCCTTTGATACGCACCATTTTTGCTATCGATCCATCCGCCTGCGGAAACTCTGGCGTAATCCGATGTACAACTATACATTATACAGCTAATCGGCCGCACCCTGATTCACACGGAGACAGGATTCTTATGAATGTACGTACTGCTGCCCTCACGACGCTCATCGCCTTGCTCGTGGTGTTGGGCTGTGCCAAAACCCCGGAACAGAAACGCGATAAGTTGTTTCAGGAGGGACTGTCACTGCTTGACACGTACCGGTATACCGAAGCCGACACGACCTTCCGGGAAGTACTGTGGACTGACACCACCAGTTTTCTCGGACCGATCGGTATTTCGCTGACCCAGGAGCGGCAGTTCTTCCACTGGGATGCGCTGAATTTCTGGACCAGAATATCCGAACGCAACCCCATGTCACTCGCGGGGGCCCTGGGCTCCATGCGCGTCTACCGCCGCCTCGGACTCTTCGAGCACGCCCTCCGTCGCGCCGCTATCGCCGGCTCGATCGACAGCGCCGGCAGCGACGTCCAGGCGGAGGCGGCCCGTTTGTGCCTCGAAATGGAGCAATACGAGTCCGGTCGGCGCATGGTGCGGGCGGCGGTCGCCGCCGGCCAGCCCGAAGCAGTCGCATCCATCCTCGATGCCCGTGCGTTGTACATGCAGGGTGACCGGGATTCCGCTCTCGCCTGTGCCGACCGCGCCCTTCAGGCCAACGTCTCCTCATCGATTTTCAATCGCATGGCCGCCGATTATTTCGAAGAGCGCGCCGCTTTCGATTCCGCCATGCTGTTCTCCGGTCGGTCCCTGACCTCGAACGAAAGCGGTTTCGACGAGATGGCCGAACACTTCTTCAGGGCGCTTCGCGTCGGATATGTCAGCGAAGCCCGGCGCCTCATCGACAGCGTCGAAGCGATCGGCGGCGTCACCACACTGTCTACCGTCATGGACCTCTACTATAGCTGGGCCACCGATCAGGACTTCCGCGGGCTCACCGTATCCGGCTTGCTGGCGCGGATGCAGATCCCCGCGCTCTCACCGCTGATGTACGATGCGTGGGCCCATCGCCGGGTCTCGAATTTCACGATGGTCGACGGCGATCTCAACGCGATCTCAAACATCATGCGGCGTGGAAATTTCGAGCCCGCCTTCCGTGACTTCTATGGCTACTACCTGGCGCTGTTCCGATCGACCGGCTACGACCCGGTCGGCGCTCTCCGCCTGCTCCGCGATCTTCACGACAGGCGGTTTTCCGACGTGAACTACGCGTTGACGGAACTCTTCCTCGTGAACGTCACCCGGCAGCCGGAGCTGTACCGCCAGATGCTCGACTCGCTGCGCCAGATCAAACCACGGGACTTCCGTTATCGTACCGATTTGGCCGATGTGTGTGCGGACTCGGCCGTACAGGATCTGACCAGTGCCGCCCAGTTATACGACGAGGCGCTGTCGCTCAATCCGTACTACCGCCCTGCATTCGACGGTTACTGGCGGATGTATGACCGGCAACGCCGATTCCAGGATGCGCTGGGGGTCTTCGAACGTTACCCCCAATTCGCCGAACTGTACCCGGATCTCGGTGTGCGCCGCGCCGTCTCACTCGTGAAGAACAAGCGAGCCGATGAAGGCGTCGCACTCTTCCTGGAAACCTTCCGGCCGGTCTCAGGCGATTCACGACTCTCCGAAGAGATGGTGCGTTGGCTGCTGCGGGTGTACCGCACGGCCGATGCCAAACGAATTGCCGATGCCCTCCTGGAGATTCACGGCGACAACGTCGATGCGCTCGCCCTTGCGGCGGAGACATACAACCGGATCGGCGACTACGAAGGCGCCCTGACGCTGGCGGACCGGGCGCTCGAACGTGACCCGAACAACAGCTCTGTCCGTTCCAACCGCGCCTGGTCGCTGTACAAACTCGGCAGAGCGGAAGACGCCTTCGCCATTTTCGAGGACGTGTACAACACCGATCCTGACAATCGCACCCTGCTGCGCTTCTACGCCCCCGCCCTGTCCGAGAGCGGACGAAACAAACCGGAAGGGGAGAACCTCGCCCGACGGGGCGTCTTTGCCGGTGTGGACATCCTCGAAGGATGGCTCAACCTGTGTTATGTCTACATGCTGAACGGACGGCCGGATTTGGCCAAAGGCGAGGCGATCCGCGCCCGTAACTCCTTCCCGTATTCTCCCGCCGTGCTGTACTACCTCGGCTATGCCGAGTACCTGCTCAAAGAGGACGGCGCCCGGGAGCATCTGGAAGAAGCAATTGAGATGGGCTTGCAGGGTGAAGACCTGACACGGGCCCGGAACGCGCTGAGCGAGTTGTCCTGACTTCCGGTACGTTCGCCCACCATCATTATAGAAGAAGGCCGGCTGGTGAGCCGGCCTTCCTCGTTGAATCACCGTTTATCGCTATGACAGACCGAGCCGTTTCAAATGGTCGATATCATGCTGGGCCTGTTCGAAATCAGCCAGCCGGCCGATATCCAGCCAGTAGCCGTCGTATACAAAGCTTTCCACCCGTTCACCGCGCTTCAGCAGGTCATGCATGAGCATGTCGAATCCGTACTGCCCGTCGCGCGGAACCAGCTCGAGCACCCTCCGGGAAAACACGTAAACGCCCATCGACACGACGAACTCGAACGACGGTTTCTCACTGAATCCGACCACTCGATTGTCTTTGTCCAGTTCGAGTACGCCGAAATCGATCTTCTCCGCTCTTCGAGCCGCCGCGACCGTCACCGTTGCTCGGCGCTCGCAATGCCGCTTGTACAGCGCGTTGATGTCGATATCGGTCAGCACGTCACCGTTGACGACGATGAAATTCTCGGGGAGGTCGGCTATCAGGCGAAGCGGTCCCACGGTCGACAGCGGTGTATCTTCCAGCGAGTACTCGATGTCGAGCCCAAACCGACTGCCGTCGCCGAGGACGGCCGTGATCAGGTGGGCGAGGTGATTGACCGCAATCACCACCCGCCGCACGCCGCACTTGTGCAGGTGTCGCAGCAGTATCTCGATAATCGGTTGTTCGCCGATCGGTACGAGGGGTTTCGGCAGCACAGCCGTGTACGGCTGCAGACGCGTTCCCTGACCGCCGGCCAGGATGACTGCCACCATGCGAGGCACTCCTTTGTAAACGGCCGGCCTACCGCTCGACCGTCCGCTGGTTGGTGTATCGGCGATCGTCGGGGTCCGCAATCAGCCCGGATCGGATCGCCTCGATTATCTCATGTATGCCGTCGGGTACGCGACGCGTGATCTCGAATCCCAGCGCCTCACGGATTTTGCCGAAACGCACCCGGTAATCCCTCGGGTCCTCGTTCCGTGTGACGTAGCTGACCAGTCCGGCCGCCTCCGGGAGTTGGGCGGTAATCAACTCCGCGAGGCCCTTTTTCTGGTAGTTTTCGCGTGTATCACCGACATTAAATGCCTGGTGCGATACCGTGGCCGACGGCGCTTCGACTGCGATCACGCACGCGCGCGCCAAATCCACCACATGGCAATATGGCCGCCAGAACTTCTCCCCGTATATCTCCAGCTTCCGGCCGAGCGTCAGCTCGCGCGTAAACTCGTTGACCGTCAGGTCAAAGCGGGGACGGGGGGAGAGGCCGTAGACGGTCGCAAATCGAAGACACACCGTCCCCATGTGCGTCTGCCGTAATCCGAACAGGAAATCCTCAAACGCCACCTTTAGTTCTGCATACAGGGAAACGGGATTGAGCGGCGTGGATTCATCGACGTACCCTGTCGGGTCAGGCATCTTCCCGTAGTTGCTGCACGTGGAGGCGAATACGAATCGGCGTACGCCCGCCTCCATGGCACGTTCTGCGACCAGCCGCGCGCCGTCGCCATTGACCGCACTGGCCAGTGCCGGCTCCGCCCGGCACGCCGGGTCGCCGACAATAGCCGCCAGATGGACGACCGAGTCGACTCCCGACAGGGCGCTTTTGACCGTTGCCGGGTGGCGAATATCGCCCTCGACGAATTCGAATCCCGGTCGGTGCAGCCAGCCAAGCAGCCCCTGGCCGCCGAACATCAGGTTGTCCAACCCGCGCACGGCGTATCCGGCGCTCAGCAGTTGCCCGACCAGCACCGAACCGATATACCCGGCCGCGCCGGTGACAAGCACCTTTCCTCGACCGGACTCTGGCAGTTCTGTCGTCATACCCGTGCTATTGATAGGACGCGGTTTTGCCCGTATCAACTAAATTCCCCTGCTTTGCCGGCAAACCAGCAGCTCGCGCGGGCATTGACTTCTCTCGTGCGGACGGTATCTTTGGGCATGTCCACCATGAAGGCGATGTTGTCTGCGATCGCGTCGGAGTTTCCCGACGACCGGCTCACGTACCAGAAATCCGTCCCCACATTTCATCCGGAGAATGCCGACGAAGCCGCCCGGCTCGTTCGTCTTGCCGGCGCCCACCGCGTTCGCCTCTTTATCACCGGATTCGGCAACAATATCGATCCGGTCGGCGAGCCGTTTACCGGCATGCTCGGCGTCCGCACCGACCGACTGAATCAACTGATTCAGGTCGCCCCCGAGGACTTCTACGCTGTCGCCGGCGGCGGCTATCCGCTCCGTGAGCTGAACCTCGCTCTTGCCGACAATCACCTCTATCTGCCGCACAGCGACCTGCCGTATGTCGGATCGGTCGGCGGGGCCGTCGCGGTCGGACTCACGGCGACTTTGCACGGGCATCTGCTGCCCATCAAGAAGTATGTCATCAAGGCCGAAATCGTGACACCCACCGGCGAGATTATCCGCCCCGGATCGGTTTGCTTCAAGTCGGTTGCCGGATACGATATCGTGAAGATATTCTCGCCCTCGTGGGGTGTGCTCGGGCTGCTTGTCTCGGTGACCTTTCGCGTCATGCCGGAAACCGCCCGCCCGGAGTATGCCGCTATGGTGCAGAACGCAATCGATCGTCAGTCCTTTCTCGCCGGACTTGATGAGAACAATAACGATGTTGATGCCGTGTACTCCCGCAAGATCCGGGCTAAATTCGATCCCGGGGGCATTCTGCCTGTCGTGTAGCGCAAAGGACAGGGAACCGTCCGGGCATCGGCCACGTTTCGTTACAAATGAACAGGGATATGAGGACTCGACCATGAAGAAGGCATCACCGGGATCACGTGTGGCGGTTCTCGGCGCGTCACCCAAAGAAGAGCGTTATTCGTTTAAGGCCGTGCGAATGCTCAAGGAGCACGGTTTCGTGCCGGTACCGGTGCATCCGGCCGGGCACGTGGTCGATGGTGAAAAATCGTTGAAGTCGCTGGAGGAAATCCGCGAACCGGTGGACACGCTGACGATGTATGTTGGAGAAAAGATTTCAGACGGAGAACTGGATAGAATTATCGCGTTGCGTCCCCGTCGCGTGGTCTTCAATCCCGGCGCGGAAAACGAGCCGCTGGCAGCCAAACTCGAGGCTGCCGGGATCGAAGTAGTTCGGGCCTGCACGCTGGTTATGCTTCGGACCGGTCAGTTCTGACCGGCTTCATTCGGCGTCCGCGCCCAGGCAATCATGGTCGGGATGCGTGAGCTTGTCCGTCTTGCCGCGAATCGCTGCCGTCGCGGTCGCAACCATCTCCTCGACATCGATGTACGCAGCGTTTATCACCAGGTCGTAGTGTCTGGGGTCGTTGTTGTCAGCGCCGAAATGCCGGTGGGCGAACTCGCGACGCAAACGGTCAGACTCCTCGATCTGCCGTTTCGCTTCGTCCCGCGCCACCTTCCGGAACTCCATGAGATTGCGGATCCGCCGTTCCAGTGGACAGACAACCCGAACGTGAAATCCGCGCTTCGGACCGAGGATGAAGTTCCCCGCCCGACCCACCACCACCACGCCTCCGAGCCGCGACATCGAAAGGATCACCCGGTACAAGTGCCGAATATAGTCGCGGTGGTCTACCGCCTGCCCCGTCACCATCGCCTCGACCATCAATTCCAGCTCCGACCGCGACTTCTCGTCGAGCGATTCGACAATCCGTTTGCGGTAGCCCGATGATTCGCAGATTGCGTCGATTATCTCCCGGTGAATCCGTTGGTAACCGAGCTTCTGGGCCAACCGCGACGCGAAATACGAGCCCCGCGAACCGGTCTGCCGCGATACCGTGACGATCGGAGGCGGAGCATCCACAGACTTTTGCGCATCCGCGACCTTGGTCTGCCGCTGTTCCCAGCGAAGACACTGCCGATTGATAATTGCTTCGATCGACGTCATAATGATACCACCCCTGCTGGAAATATACTAGTTACCGTTGCACGGGCAATCGGAAAGTCGATGGCGGTATCGATGATGCTCAGTCGGGTACGGGCCGCCCGGCTTCTATTGCCGTCCGCACGATATCGGCATACCGGGCCGCCAAAGGCCCGGAGGCATAGGTCGACCGCGCAAACCGGTAACCGTGCTCGGCCAGCCGGTCGCGGTAGACCGTGTTCTTAAGCAGGGTCAGGATCGCTTCGGCGAGTTGATTGATGTTGTCCAGTTCCACCAGCAGGCCGCGCTTTTTGTCCTCGATAATGTCGCAAATGCCGCCCGACGCCGTACCGATCACGGCGGTGCCGCACAACATCGCCTCAGACAGTGCCAGACCAAAGCCTTCACGGAATGAATTGAGCACGACCACCGCCGCACGGTTGTAGATTTCGCGAAGCCGCTCCTGTGACACCGGTTCGTTGATGATAACCTGCCGTTCCAGCCCCAGCTCGGCTACCAGCGCCCGGATCCGGGCGTCGAGAGGACCGCTGCCGTATATCTCCAGCCTCGCGGAGCGCTCCTCTCGTGTGACCCAGTGAAAAGCGCGAATCAGAATGTCGACCCGTTTCTGGTCGGTGAATCGCGTGACCGCCACTACCAGGTTGTCCTCCCGCTTGACGTCCGCCTCGCGAAAAAACACCTTCTCGTTGTGCGGCAGCGGGAGTACTTCTATCAGTCCCTCGCATGCCGGATCCAGTTTTACCAGCTCCTCCCTGAGAAACGATGACACGACCGTCCACCGGCTGAGCCTCCGGGTCAGGGGCCGGAAGTACCGGTACAAAGGCCGCCCGAATTTCGCCAGCAGGCGGATATCGGTCCCGTGCGACGAAAGTATCATGGGTATCTTCGTGACCGCGCGAAGCCGCTTCATGACGACCCCGGTCGGAATCAACCAGTGGCCGGCGATGATGTCGATCTGCTCTCGCTCGATCACTTCCCTGGTCAGCCGTTCGAACCCGCGCAGAAACGCCTGCAGGCGAAACGGACCCAGCGGTGATCCCAGAACCTGCTCGTGCATGTTCCCCCGGTAGGCCAGAGTCTGTTTCTCCGGATCGGCCGCATAGCGGAACCGGTAGATCCGTATGCCGTCGGTCTCCTCGCGCTCCGGCACTTCCGCATCGTGCGGGGCGACCACGATCGGCTGAATGTTCAGCGCCGTAAGGCGACGCGCCAGAAGTCCGAGAAAGACCCCCGCGTAGTCGTCCCGTCGACGCGGATAATTATGCGTGAGAAGAAGCACTTTGACCGGTTTTGCCATGATGCGCATTCTAAGAAAAAGGGTTTGGGCCAGAAATATAAATTTTGGACACGACAATCATCGCGTATATTTCCTGTCCTATGAGCCAGCACCCCGACAAACCGGGCCTTGATTTCGCCGGTGATCTCGATTTCGAGCAGATTCTCACCAACCCCATCCTCGATATCGGCGCCCGCGTCTGGGACGAAGATCGCTACGTGGCGTTCCGCGTGTGCTACCGGTCCATGCGTCGTATCGACGATCTGGTCGATGACAGGAAAGAGGGGGGACGGGCGCTGACGCCGGACGAGATCGCTCACTACACGAACGTTCTCGATGTCTGGCTTGACGCGCTTGAACGCGGCCGCCCGGTCGACGAGTTCCAGGAGGAATTACTCGCGACAATGCGGCAGTTCAGGCTCCCCACCTGGCACTGGCGCCGCCTGTGTGCGGCGATGGTGTATGATCTGACCCACGACGGCTTCTCGTCGATACTCGCCTTCCGGCGGTATGCCGAAGGCGCGGCGATCGCCCCGGCTTCCATCTTCATGCATCTGTGCGGTCTTCGACGCGACGGGCGAAATAACCTCGACCCCGTGTTTGATGTTCACGACGCATCCTCTGACCTCGCCTTGTTTTCGTACGTGGTGCATATTATCCGTGACTTCGAAAAGGATATGCGCCGTTCGCTTGTATACTTCGCCGATGATCTCATTGCCGAACAAGGGCTTACGCGCGATGACCTATCCGCCGCCGCGGTTTCCGGCGATGCTCCGGATCGCTTGCGCGCCCTGTTTGCCCGCTACCGTCGATTCGCCGATTTTTACCGCTGTCGCGCCCGCCTCAAACTGGACTCACTGCGGCCGATGTTCGCCCCGAAATACCGCTTGAGCCTCGAGATAATATACGAACTGTACCTGCAAGTTTTTGAACGAATTAACGTTACGAAAGGCTCGTTTAGCGCCCGCGCCCTCCAGCCCACGCCTGATGAGGTCAAGGCCCGGCTCATGCGAACAATCGATCGATTCGGCTATCCGGCCTGACAAAAAACTTGTGGAAGATTCCCTGCCCTTCGGACTATTACCAGCAGATGGATTAACGCAGCTGCCCCACGGGCACACACCTGCGTGGGGTGTATAAGAACTGGAGAAACACGGATGAGAATGTCTCTTGTCATACTGGGATGCGCGATTGTCATGCCCGCCGCCGCGGCGACCGCCGATGACATCGCGGTTACTGTCTACAACAGCAATCTCGGAGTTGTCTCCGAAACCCGCA
This sequence comes from Candidatus Zixiibacteriota bacterium, assembly GCA_034003725.1. NCBI lineage: Bacteria > Pseudomonadati > Candidatus Zixiibacteriota > Candidatus Zixiibacteriota bacterium. The sequence goes on along the minus strand of JAVEYB010000001.1, from coordinate 525,360 downwards.
CGCTCGAGTTTGCCAAAGGACTCAACCGGCTCGCCTTCCGCGATGTCCCGTCGTCGATCGACCCCAACTCGGTTCGCTTTGAGTTGATCGACGGGTCCGACGATGTCGCCATTCTCGAGCAGAATTACGCGTTCGACCTGGTCAGTTCCGAGCAGATGTTCTCCAAGTACGTCGACCAGCAGATCGAATTGGTCGACGAAGACGGCACGCTGTATACCGGGACGCTGCTTGCGTACGGCGGGGGAACCGTCACGCTCCAGGATGAATCGGGCCGCATCAAGATCGTCCAGATGGGCAAGATCCTGGAAACGAACTTCCCGTCGCTGCCCAACGGTCTGATCACCCGTCCGACTCTGTTCTGGAATTACAATTCCTCCGTCGCCGGCGGCCGCCAGGCGCGCGTCGGCTACCAGACCAGCAATATCTCATGGGGGGCCGAATATGTCGGCCTGCTCGATCAAGACGACAAGAATCTCGACCTCTCCGGCTGGGCCTCGATCAACAACACCTCGGGAAAGACCTATGTGGATGCGACCCTCAAGCTGATTGCCGGGGACATTGGCCGCGCGCAGGACCTCGAAATTCGCGGTGGCCGGTCCGAGGCTGTCCTGTACAAGGCGGACGTGAGCGCCGGGTTTGAGGAGAAGGCGTTCTTCGAGTACCATATGTACACGCTGCCCCGCAAAGCCACGATCGCCAACAAAGAGATCAAACAGATTTCGCTGTTCGAACCGGCCCGCACCGGCGTGACCAAACTCTATTTGTATCAACCCAACCAGAACCAGAAACAGGTGAAGGTGGCCGTCAAATTCAATAACAGCGAAAACGCCGGACTCGGCATGCCGCTTCCCGCCGGACGCGTTCGGCTCTTCAAGGCGGATACCGATGGATCGATGATATTGCTCGGTGAGGACCGGATTGAACACACCCCCAAAGACGAGGACGTCAAACTCACGGTCGGCTACGCGTTTGATATAGTCGCCGAGGAGCTCACCGTCGACCGCCAGCGTATCTCGAAATCGGTCGAAGACGTGACGTTTGAGATCAGCCTGCACAACCGCAAGGACGAAGCGGTGACCGTGTCGGTCGAGAAAGGTCTCTGGGGTTTCTGGGAAGTCACTAACGCATCGTTCGAGTATAAGAAGAAAGACGCGAACACACTGACGTTTGATCTGCCGGTGCCGGCGGGCGCGGAAGTCTCCGCCCGCTACACCGTTCGCTTCACCAACCAGTGAGGCAACGCAGCGCGGCAGGCGATGATGGTTGACAAGACGATCTACATCGATTAGATTCGCCACCAATTGCGCGGACTACGGTGTTGAGTCAGGAGGAAGAAACGTGAAACGGTTGCTAACGACAATACTGATCCTCGGCGGGATAATCGCCGTCGCCGGGCCGGCATTCGCCAAAAAGCCCGCCGGTGCGCTTATCTCCAGCGCCAAAATCGAGATCGTCTCCGGCGATCTGGCCCGCTACAAGGAAGCCGAGGCCCTTCTCAAGGAAGCATTCGAAGACTACGGTCCCATTGCCGAAGGGCTGTTCCTGCTCAACCAGATGCAGGTCGACTACATGGAGCGGACCGCCGACCTCGGCGAAAAACGGAATTATGCCCTGGCGATGGTTGCCTATCGCGACTCGCTGCACATGTGCTGCGAGAACAAAGACATCAAAAAGAAATTCCGCGAGGATTGCGACGAGTTCATCAAAAAGGCTGATTCCACCGCTGTCCGCTACTGGCGCGAGTTCTTCAACGTCGGCGTCGGCCAGCTCGATCAACTGAACAAGGCCACACGCGCCAGGGCCGAAGCTACCGACTCGGTCAACATCGCCTTTTATGACACACAGATCGCCGCGCTGACCGATTCGACGATCCGGAATCTCGAAATTGCGACCATTTTCGATCCGAACGACTACCGCCCCTACGTGGGTATTTCGCAGGCCTACGAAAGCCAGGATATGTACGATTCGGCCAACGTATACCTCGAAAAAGGTCTGCCGTATACCGAGGACAAGGGCAACCTCCTGCTGCCGCTGGCCTACAACTACATTAACGGCGGCGACTACTGCAAGGCCATTCCCTCGCTGCGGGAGTACATGGCGCTTTTCCCCACCGACACGAGCAACCTCGTCAATCTCGCCATTTGTTACAACCGCTGCGAACAATACGATTCGGCGCGGATGACCTACCGCGAGGTTCTCGCCCTTGATGCGTGCAATGAAGATGCGCTGCTGTCGATCGGTCACTATTTCAACCAGCTTGCACGCGAGGCCAACGACTCGGCGACCGTCTATCGTGACGCTCAGAGTTCGGCCAAGGCGACCGAATGGATGAATCGCCGCACCACCATTCTTGACAGTTCGCTGGTCTATTTCGAGACCGCCTACACCTGCGATTCCACCGATCAGGATGCGGTCGAGAATTTCGGCCTGATCGCGTTCGTACAGGGCAAGTACGAGACGGCTATCCGGGCGTACTCCCAGTTGACTACCATTGATCCGTCCAACAAGGATGCCTGGCTGACGCTCGGCGACGCGCACCTGCAGCTCAGGCAGTTTGGTCCGGCCATTCCCGCGTACGAAAAGGTGATCGAGCTGGATCCGAACAACCGTGAAATCGTCGAGCGCCTTGTCGAACTGCACAAGGAAGAAAAGCACCCGAAGGAAGCCGCCAGGTATCAATCGATGCTCGACAACATGAAATAGAATCACATATTGTCTCAGACCCGGAAAAAGGCAGGCGAAGCGCCTGCCTTTTTCTATATTCCGTTATGCCTTCCACGACGCGATTCGCCCGGATTGCTGTCTCGGGTCCGCTCCGACGCACGTTCACTTATGCCGCCCCGGAGTCGCTTGAGCCGCTGGCCCCGGGTCAACGCGTTCTGGTGCCGTTCGGGCGGTCCACCGCCGTCGGCTATTATCTCGAACCGGCCGATCCGGTCGACTTCGAAGTGCGCCGGATTCGCGCGGTCGTCGACCATGAGACTCTGATCCCGCCAGAGCTCGTCAGGCTGTGTCAGTGGATGGCCGACTACTATTTCGCCAATCCCGCCGACTGCCTGGCGCTGACCCTGCCGCCGCAGTTGCGCACCAAACGCCCTGTCGCACTTATCTGGGGGGTCGCGGAGCCTGCCATGCTGCCACCCTCGATCGCCCGCCTCGTCAAAGCGGGGCAGCCGCTCAGCGGTACCGCGCTGAATCGAATCCGATCCGTCGGTACCGGCTATCTTGACCGCTTGCGCCGCGACGGCGTGGTGGTCGAGGACATTCACCTGTCCGAGCCCGCCCCGAAGCGCCGATTGATCGGATTCCGGCTTGTCGATCCGGAGCGATGGCGCGACGAGATCTTTCGCCGAGTCGACCACATCCCTCCGCCGTTCCACGGAATACGCTCGGCCGCCGATCTCCGCGCCGACGGAGTGACCGACCATTATCGTAAGAAGGCGCTCGATAACGGCGTGCTTGAGGCTGTGTACGACGACACCGAGCCGAGGGTGCTGGACTTCGTCCTGCCCCGCGACGGACTCGACGGCATAACCCTCACCGAGCAACAGCAGCAGGCGTTCGCACAAGTCCGGGACGCTCTTGATACAGGCTATGCGCCGTTTCTCCTGCACGGCATCACCGGCTCAGGGAAGACCATTGTATACTGCCATCTGGCTCGCGATATCATACAACGGGGCAGAACAGCCCTGGTATTGACACCGGAGATTGCCCTTTCTTCCAACACGTTGGCGTACTTTCGCGGATTGTTCGGCGATTTGGTAACAATCCTCCATTCGGCTATGACACCCGCTGAGCGCATTGCCAGCTGGCAGGGGATTCGCGCCGGCCGGTACCCGATCGTGGTCGGGCCGCGTTCTGCGTTGTTCGCTCCGTTGGAGAAACTTGGGCTCATCATTGTCGATGAGGAGCACGATGAGTCGTACAAGCAGGACGAACCGTCGCCTCGATTCCACGGCCGCGACGCGGCGGTGATGCGCGCGAAAATAGCGAACATCCCGGTTGTGCTCGGCTCGGCCTCGCCCTCGCTGGAGTCTTATCACAACGCCCGGACCGGCCGTTACCGCCTCCTGACCATTACCGAACGCCCGGCCGGCGCCCGGCTGCCCACCGTGCGACTCGTGGACATGCGCACCCGGCGTCTTGGCGGCGATCTGCCGTTCGTGTCCGTGACACTCAAGACTGAGGTGCAGCAGCATCTCTCGGCCGGGCGCCAGGTCATTCTTTTTCTGAACCGTCGCGGGTACGCCCCATATTTGAAGTGCGCCGAGTGCGGCCACGTCCCGGAGTGCCCGGACTGCCAGGTTCGTTTGACCTACCACAAGACCGGAAGCCGGCTCGCCTGTCATTACTGCGGGCGCGCCCGGACTGATTACTCCCTTTGCGAGAAGTGCGGCGGCGCCGCGCTTTTGTGCTTCGGAGCCGGGACACAAAAGGTCGAAGAGTCGGTGCAACGGCTTTTCACTGATGCGCGCGCGGTGCGACTCGACTCGGACACGGCCTCCGGACGGACCGGAGCCCACCGCATTCTCAGCGACTTTGCCGCACGCAAGTACAACCTGCTGTTGGGTACACAGATGGTCACCAAGGGGCTGGACCTGCCCGATGTATCGCTGGTCGGTGTCCTGTCGGCCGATATGGGCATGGACCTCCCCGATTTCCGCGCCGCCGAACGCACCTTCTCACGGCTCGTGCAGGTGGCCGGCCGGTCCGGCCGATCAACTCATCCCGGCGAAGTACTGATCCAGACTTACTACCCCGATCATCCGCTGCTGGCCGATGCCGCCCGGCAGGACTATGAGTCCTTTTACGATCGGGAGATAAAGGATCGGATGGACGCTCACTTCCCACCCTTCGTGCGGATGGTGAACTTCATCTTCTCATCGCCAGCCGAGACGGCCGTCATCGAGTCCGCCCTCCGCTTTCGCGACCAGCTCGATATGCTGGCGAAGCAGCGGTCGATCGACATTTCGCTTCTCGGTCCCGCACCGTGCGCGTTTCGGCGACTCAGGGGGAAGTTCAGACAGCACCTGATCGCCAGGATAGCCCCCGACCGAATGCAGAAATTCGTGCGATTGCTGACGGAATGGGAGGACGCGTCGGCGCGGTTCAGCCTGCCCGGCTCGGTATCGATCGCCGTTGATGTCGACCCGGTGGACATGATGTAGAACCGTACGGCGAGTCCGTCTTCGAACCTGCTATCAGAAAATGATCAACACCAATGAGATCTCAGGGTACTAATCAAGGGTAGACCGTGTCATACCCGCGCACGCGGGTATCTATCGATTCGTGCGTGTGGTACATCCTCCTGCACCACCCCCGCCCACAAAAAAAACCGCCCGCAGGGCGGGCGGCTTTGTAGTCGAACCGACAGACAAGAGAACGAATTCTACTTCTCGTCTTTCTTCTTCTCGTCCTTCTTTTCGTCGCCTTCCTTTTCCTCGCCCTCGGCTCCCTCGGCGCCCTCGGCGGCGACGGCTGCAGCCGCTTCTTCGCCCTCGCCAACGGTGGCCGACTTGATCACGGTCGGAGCGGAGATCACCACCGCGGTCCGTCCGGGCTCGGTCAAAATCTCGGCGTTTTCCACCTTGATTTGCGACACGTGGATGGCGTCCCCAATCTCCAGCTGCTCGACATTAACCTCGATATACTCGGGGATATTGGCCGGCAGGCAGGAGATCTCGATTTCACGCATGGTCGTCTGCATGATGCCGCCCCCGGTCTTGACGCCCGGGGCGATACCCACGAAGTGCAGCGGCACCGAGACGTTGATCGGCTTGTTCATTGGCACGGCATGGAAATCGATATGGGTTATGCGGCTGGTCACCGGGTCGCGCTGCACTTCGCGCAGCACCACCTTCGATTCAGCGCCGTCGACATTCAGGGTGTAAAGAGCGGAATGGCCGCCCTGTCGCAGGGCCGCGCGCAGCACCGCTTCCTCGACCGACACTTTCATCGGATCGGTCTCCGGGCCGTACACAACGGCGGAGATGCGCCCTTCGCGACGGGCCTGGCGGGCCGCCCCCTTGCCGGTGTCCGAGCGTCGCTGCACGCTCAGCATAATGTCTTTCATGGTCTCGCTGTATCCTCCATCAAGAACGTGTTGTATTCGTTACGCTTTTGCCGCCGACCGTGGTCGTCTTCTCGTCAAAGAGCGAGGAGACGGAATCCTCGTCGAATATCCGCCGAACCGCTTCGCCGATCAACTCCGAGCAGGTCAGAATTTCGAACTTGTCGGACAGCTGCTTGTTGGCTATGTCGATTGAATCAGAAATAATCATCTTTTTGATCGGGGAGTCGTTGATTTTCTGGATCGCCGTCCCCGAAAGCACACCGTGCGTGCAAGCGGCGTAGATGTCGCCCGCGCCGCGCTGTTTCAGGTACGCAGCCGCGTTGCACAGGGTTCCCGCCGTGTCAACCATGTCGTCGCGAATCAGCACGGTCCGACCCTTGACGTCGCCGATCAGGTTCATCACCTTCGACTCGTTAGCCACCTGTCGGCGTTTGTCGACAATGGCCAGTTCCGCCTGCAGCGAACTTGCCGTGGCCCGCGCCAGCTTGATCGACCCGACATCGGGCGAAACAACCACCAGGTTCTCCAGGTGCATGTTGCGGACAAAGTCGTTGAACACTACCGCCGAATAAAGGTGGTCGTGAGGAAGATCGAAAAACCCCTGGATCTGGCTAGCATGCAGGTCCATGGTCATGATGCGGTCCGCCCCGGCGGTCGTGATCAGGTTGGCGACCAGCTTGGCGGTGATCGAAACGCGCGGCTTGTCCTTGCGGTCCTGGCGGGCGTAACCGTAGTACGGGATGACGGCCGTGATGCGCATCGCGGATGCGCGACGGGACGCCTCGATCAACATCAGAAGCTCCATGAGATTCTCGGCCGGAGGGTTGGTCGGCTGGATGATGAACAGATCCGTTCCCCGGATGTTGTCGTTGATCTGGACAAATACCTCACCGTCGGAAAACCGGTTGACCGTGCAGTCGGTCAGGGGGCATCCAAGATACTCGGCGATTTTGATAGCCAGGGGGATGTTGGCGTTGCCCGCAACCAGGCGTATGTCCTCTCGCACAATCATGAGACTCACGACCCTCACAAAATGAGACCTGTTTTTCCACCGGTCAGACGGCCGGGGAAATCCAGGTCGTCGTACACATCGGCCAATTTCCTGGGGCGGCAGGATTCGAACCTGCGAATGCCGGCTCCAAAGGCCGGTGCCTTACCGCTTGGCTACGCCCCACACAGTTGGGGACCTAGGCTGAAGTCTGCGTTTTCAGCTCGGCTTCGTACGCCTCCAAGACCCGCTGCTCAATCAAGTCACGCATTTCACTGTTCACCGGATGGGCGATATCCTGGTGCGTTCCGTCGGGACGCTTGCGTGAGGGCATCGAAACGAAATGCCCTTTGTTGCCCTGGATGATCTTCATCCCGCGAACCACAAACGCGTTGTCGAAGGTGACGTTCGCGAAACCCTTGAGCTTGTCCTCGTCGCGAAGCGTAACCCGTACCTCGGTGATCTCCACGGTCGCCTCCTGCGTCAAAATGAATCGGCACTCGGCAGGGCAATTGGCCGGACCGTGCTGACTTGCCATGCCCCTGCATTCCCTATACACTCCTCCGGTGGCGGCGGCGAACTGAACACGCCGAACACTGTGGGCCCCGACCCACTCAAGCGCACCAACTCCGCCCCGCATTCCAGAAGGCTTTCTTTTATTCTCTGATGCCCCTCAGAAGACAAAAGAAGACCTTCCTCGAAATCGTTCGTAGTAAGCCGGAGCGCACCAACAAGCTCACCGACCGTTTCGCAACGGGGTAAAGTAAACGGGTTCTTAGGGTTTGTCAAGGTCATTCTCAGCGCGCGATAGGCCTCCGCCGTCGACACCCCCACCCGCGGCGTCACCAACACCACCCAGTAATCCAGCGGCAAAACTATCTCATCCACCTGTTCACCACGACCGGTCACCAGCGCTTGTCCGGAACTGAAGAAAAAAGGTATGTCTGATCCCAATTCGCTCCCGATCGCCGCCATCTCGCGCCGCGACAACCCCAGCTCGAACAACCGATTGACTGCGTAAATACAAGCCGCAGCATCGGTTGACCCTCCCGCCAGCCCGGCCGCGACAGGAATCTGTTTCTCGAGCGTGATCGCCAGCCCCTGAGTCAAGTCAAACCGCCTTTTCATCAGTTCGAATGCGCGGGCGACAAGATTTGCCGGCCCGCAATCAAGATCGGATGCCACCGATGAGCGCTCGTCGAGCCTCAGTGAAAAAAACGGACCGGACCGATCACGGCGTACGCGAAGTCGGTCAAAAAGTGACACAGCCTGGAATACCGAGTTGATATTGTGGTAACCGTCGTCACGGCGGTTCAATACCTGCAGAAAGAGGTTGATCTTGGCCGGAGCGCCGACAACCAGCTCGTCTTCGGAGATTTTCGTACAAAACATCGGGGAGCAATCCAATCGGCAGCGGGCATTCATGCCCGACCCGCTCGGGGCAAGATAGCGCACGCCGCGCGCGCGGCAAGCGGGAAATAATCACCGACAGAGTCACGCCCGACACTTGAAATCGGTCGTTGGGTTTTCTATACTACCGCGATAGCATGGGTGTCTTACAGCTTAGAAGGGAGTCGGTTTATGGATCCGTTTTCCGCCGCCGCCAACCTGAAGGTCGGCTCTGCAACGTACAAGATCTATCGTCTGGACCGCCTTTCCACATATGGCTCACTGGAGCGACTGCCGTATTCAATCCGCATTATCTTGGAATCGGTCCTTCGTAATGTCGACGGTCGGGTCGTGACCGAGCAGGACGTCGTCAACCTCGCCAAATACAATCCGAAGCAGGTGGGCGAAGTGGATTTGCCCTTTATGCCCGCCCGCGTAGTCCTGCAGGACTTCACCGGCGTCCCGGCGGTCGTCGATCTCGCGGCCATGAGGACGGCCATGAAAGCCATGGGCGGAGACCCGAAGAAGATCAACCCCCTGGTGCCGGTTGACCTCGTTATCGATCACTCCGTCCAGGTCGATGCGTTTGCGTCGAATGACGCGCTTCGGATCAACATGGAAAAGGAATTCGAGCGCAACCGGGAGCGGTACGAATTTTTGCATTGGGGACAGAAGGCGTTCGACAACTTCCGCGTCGTGCCGCCGGCCACCGGTATTGTCCATCAGGTCAACCTCGAGTATCTGGCAAAAGTGGTCCTGCATCGTGACGGGGTCGCGATGCCCGACACGCTGGTCGGAACCGACAGCCACACCGTAATGATCAACGGCCTCGGCGTGGTTGGCTGGGGCGTGGGTGGAATCGAGGCCGAGGCGGTGATGCTGGGCCAGCCGATTTACATGCTGACACCGGAAGTCGTCGGGTTCAAATTGACCGGACGGCTCTCGGAAGGTGTCACCGGAACGGATCTCGTGTTGACGATTACCCAGCGGTTGCGCCAGAAAGGCGTGGTCGGCAAGTTTGTCGAGTTCTTCGGAGACGCGCTCGACCACATGACGCTGCCGGTGAAGGCGATGATCGGCAACATGGCCCCCGAATACGGCGCCACCATGGGATTTTTCCCGGTCGATGATTCCTCCCTCCGATATCTGCGCCTGACCGGGCGGCCCGACGACGAGGTGGCGCTCGTCGAGGCGTATACCAAGGAGCAGGGCTTGTTCCGGACGCCGGGCTCGAAAGCGCCTGAGTTTGCCGATATCCTCGAACTCGATATTTCCAAGGTCGAACCGTCGTTGTCCGGACCGAAGCGCCCGCAGGACCGTGTGGGATTGCGATCGATGAAGCAGGAATTCGAGAGCGCGCTGGGCAAGCCGATCAAGGAACGCGGATTCGAACTGGATAAGGAACAGCAGGCCCGGCGTGTGGCCGTTCGCAATGGGTACACCGCCGAAATGGGCCACGGCGCGGTGGTGATCGCCGCCATTACCTCATGTACCAACACGTCCGACCCCTATGTCTTGATCGCGTCGGGGTTGCTCGCCAAAAAGGCCGTGGACCGCGGACTGAAAGTGAAGCCCTATGTCAAGACGTCGCTGGCCCCCGGTTCCCGCGTGGTAATCGAGTATTTGAACAAAGCCGGTCTGATGGAACCGCTCGAGAAACTCGGTTTCCACAATGTTGGATTCGGTTGCACCACCTGTATCGGGAATTCCGGTCCGCTGCCGGAACCGGTAGTCAACGCGATTCAGGAAGGCGACCTGGTGGCAGCGGCGGTGCTTTCGGGCAACCGCAATTTCGAGGGTCGCGTCAATCCGCACACGCGGGCCAATTATCTGGCCTCGCCGCCGCTGGTGGTGGCATATGCGCTGGCCGGAACGGTCGATATCGACCTGACCAAAGAGCCGATCGGCGTCAATGACAAGGGGGAAAAAGTCTATTTGAAGGACATCTGGCCCACTCAGGCCGAAATCGAACAGACCATCCACAAAGCCGTCACACCGGAATTGTTCCGCCGGCAATACGCCTCGGTGTTCGAAGGTAATCCGACCTGGAACGCCATTAAAGGCACCGACTCCGAGCTGTATCAGTGGAAAGAAAGTTCCACCTACATCCAGGAGCCGCCCTTCTTCCAGAACATGACGCGGAAGCCGGAGGACGTAAAGCCGATCACGGATGCACGCGTGCTGGCGCTTCTGGGTGACTCCATCACCACCGACCACATCTCCCCGGCCGGCACCATCAAAGCGGATTCGCCCGCCGGGAAATTCCTGCAAAGCCTCGGCGTCACGGTAGCGGACTTCAACAGCTATGGGTCGCGCCGCGGCAACGACCGCGTGATGACACGCGGAACGTTCGCCAACATCCGGCTGAGAAACCTGCTCGTGCCGGGGTCCGAAGGCGGGATCACGGTCTACCATCCCACGGGGGAGACGATGTCAATCTACGACGCCTCGGCGAAGTACCTGGCATCCGGCACCGACCTGATCGTGCTCGCCGGCAAGGACTACGGCATGGGGTCATCGCGCGACTGGGCCGCTAAAGGAACGCGCCTGCTGGGGGTCAAAGCCTTGATCGCCGAAAGCTACGAGAGAATCCACCGGTCAAACCTGATCGGCATGGGAATCCTCCCGCTGCAGTTCAAGTCCGGCGAGTCGGTGGCGACGCTCGGACTCACCGGCAAAGAGTCGTATACGATCGAGGGGCTGTCCAACGGCATCAAGCCGCACCAGACCCTCACCGTACGGGCGACCGGCGACGGTCCGGCGAAACGATTCGACGTCACCGCGCGGATCGACACCGCCATCGAAGTGGATTACTATCGGCACGGCGGCATCCTGCAGATGGTGCTGCGCCAGTTGAACGACTGAAAACGATAACTTGCAGTCTGAAAATAAAAGAGGGAAACGATGCCCGTTGTAACTGCCGACAAGTATGTCGAAATGCTGGAGAAGGCGCATGCCGGCAAGTATGCGTTTCCGGCTATCAACGTCACGTCCACGGAAACCGCCAATGCGGCGCTGAAAGGGTTCGCCGACGCCAAGTCGGACGGGATCATCCAGCTGTCCACCGGAGCCGGCGAATTTGCGTCCGGCCTCAACATCAAGAACATGGTCGAAGGTTCGATCTCCGTCGCCGAACATGTCCACCGCATGGCGAAACACTACGACGTCTGGATTGCCCTGCACACCGATCACTGCCAGCCGAAAAAGGTCGACTCCTTCCTGAAGCCGCTGATCCAGGAAACCGCGCGGCGTCGGAAAGCCGGTCAACCCAATCTCTTTCACTCGCACATGTTCGATGGGTCGGAACTGCCCCTCGACGAGAACATGAAAATCGCCCGGGAGCTGATGAAGCTGTGCAAGGATAACGACATCATCCTCGAAGTCGAGACGGGCGTGGTCGGCGGCGAAGAGGATGGCATCGACCACAGCGATCACCCCCGCGAAAAGCTGTACACGACTCCGGCCGATATGGTGGGCGTCTACGAGGCGCTGCACCCGATCGGCGGACGGTACATGCTGGCCGCGACCTTCGGCAACGTGCATGGCATCTACAAACCGGGGAACGTGAAGCTGCGTCCGAAAATCCTGAAAGAGGGACAGGAGGCCGTGATGGCGACGCACGGCAAGGCGGCCCGGTTCTGGCTGGTATTTCACGGTGGTTCGGGCTCGGATCTGTCCGACATCCACGAGACGCTGGAGTACGGCGTCATCAAGATGAATGTCGACACCGATACGCAGTATCACTTCACCGAAGCGATCGTGAAGCACGTTGACGAGAATCGCTCCGAGCTGACACACAGCGACACCGACGTCGCCAACAAGAAGAAGTTCGACCCGCGCGTCTACCTGAAGGCGGCCGAAGCCAACATGGCGAAACGGGTCACGCAGGCCTGCAAGGACCTCAAGTCCGACGGCAAGACGTTATTCCGCAAGTAGACCGCTCCGCGTCACGCACGTGACAGATATCAGACCCGTCGGCGAGCCGGCGGGTCTTTTTTTGTCTCCCGGCACGGCGAAAAACCGGACCGTTGCATTGTTGATTGACTTGCCCGTTCAACACGCACCGCCGGGAGCTTGGTATTGACTTTTGATGGTGCGCGACGTTCCTTACAGCCTGTTGTAAAACCCTGGGAAAGGGGATTGTAGGAATGTCGAACGAAACGTCGAACGTGTTGAAAACGCCCTTTCACGACTATCATGTCGCGGCCGGCGCCCGCATGGTGGATTTTGCAGGATTCCGGATGCCGGTGCAGTACAAGGGAATCCAGGCCGAACACCTGGCCGTGCGCAACAACATCGGGCTTTTTGACCTGTCTCATATGGGCGAGTTTGAGGTCTCCGGGCCCGGCGCGCTCGCCTTTCTGCAAAAAACCACCACCAACAATGTCGCCGAGCTGGAACCGGGAAGGATCCAGTACAACTGCATGCCCACCGAAGAGGGGGGGATTGTCGATGATCTGCTGGTCTACCGACTTGAGGACCGCTACTTTCTGGTGGTAAATGCATCCAACATCAAGAAAGACTTCGCGCACCTGTCCCGGTACCTCACGCCCGATGTCACACTGGTGGACCGCTCAGCTCAGTTCGGTCTGCTTGCGATTCAGGGACCCAATGCCACTAAGCTCATGGCGGAACTGACTGACCATGATCTCGAGTCGATGGGCTACTATACGGCGGTGACGGCGAAAGTGGCGGGAGTCGACCTGCTCTTCTCCCGCACCGGCTATACCGGCGAAGACGGCTTCGAAATCTACATCCCGCCCAAGCATTGCGACACCTTGTGGAAAGCCGTGACCGGGGCCGGCGCTCGTTTTGGGCTGGAATTCATCGGGCTCGGCGCTCGCGACACGCTCCGGCTGGAGATGAAAATGGCTCTCTACGGCAACGACATCGATGAGACGACGTCGCCGGTTGAGGCCGGGCTGAACTTCATTATCGACTTCGACAAGGATTTTGTCGGCCGGCCGACCATTCTGCGGCACCGCGACGAGAAACCTCGCCGCCGCCTGGTCTGTTTCGAGGCCGAGGGAAAAGGCGTCCCGCGTCACGGTTTCGGCATTTTCGACCGGGACGCGGAAGTTGGGACCGTGACCTCCGGTACGTTTTCTCCGTCGCTGCAGAAGCCGATCGCGATGGGCTATATCGAACGAGAACGAAGCAAGATCGGCACGTCGGTGGAGATCGACGTTCGCGGGAAACGCCTCCCGGCCACGATCGTCAAGCCGCCGTTTTACAAAAACGCGTCGCATAAGTAGGAGACCAGATGCACGTCCGACTGTTCCTGACCTCGGCCCCGATGGACAAAGCGGAAATGGAAGAAAAGACCGTGGTGGTTATCGACGTTCTTCGGGCCACCACGTCGATCTGTGCCGCGCTCCAGGCCGGGGCGAAAGGAGTCATCCCGACCGCCGGTCCCGGCGAGGCGGGGGATATGCGGGCCAAGCTGGGCGGCGACGCGGTCGTGCTTGCCGGCGAACGGAACGGCGTCAAAATTGAAAACTTTCAGCTCGGCAATTCTCCGACCGAGTTCACCCCCGAGTCGGTCGGCGGCAAGTATGTCGTGATGACGACCACAAACGGGACGCTCGCGTTGAGCCGCGCCAACAAGGGATGGAAGGTGGTGACCGCCGGGCTGGTCAACGTGTCGAAGGTCGCGGAGGCGATTGCCGCCGATGATCGGGATCTGCTGCTGGTCTGCTCCGGCCGCGAAGGCCACTTCTCGATCGAGGACACCATCTGCGGCGGCATGCTGATCCATCGGCTGGCGTCGCTTCGCAAAGGCGAACTGGAACTCAACGACGCCGCCTCGCTGGCATTGCTGCTCTACCGCACCAACCAGTCATCGATCAGGCAGGCGATCGCCCAGGGGGAGCACGCCCGCTTCCTGGCCTCGATCGGGTTCGAGCACGACGTGGTCGTGGCTACCGAGGTGGATTCCATGCCGGTGCTGCCCGTACTCAAGGACGGGCGGCTGGTGTCCGAGGACCAGTGACCTGCCTTTTCACTCGACAAATCAGACCGCGTGCGCGTTTACTGGTATAAGTATCATGGTAAAATTTAGTCTTGTCCTGCTGTCCCTGCTCATTCTCCCCGCTGCCGCGTCGGCGGTGGATGCAGTCGATTTTGAGCTGCGCGTGTACCAGACCGACCCCGTATCCGGTAATGACCGCCTGCTTTTGGCGGATACCACCGCGATCGTGTCGGGTTATCCCGCCCAGGGGTTTTTGCTGATGATGTCGGTCGATCTGGAACTGACGGCCGCCGATTCAACGGAAGCGTCGTTTCTGGTGCATGCCGTGACACTCAACGACATCCCGCAGAATTTCGCCCGCAGTTTCCGGGTCGAGTACGGCCTGCAGGCACGACTCGATAGCATCCGCGGAAAAAACGAAACGGTGTATTCATTGAGGCTGTCGCCGTTGCAGCGGCGCGACTATGACACCACCGGCTGCGGGTATTCACACCGGCGCGCCGGAGAGTTCAAGGTCGATCCCAGCGCCTATGCGGACATCTATTTCGTCCCTCAGTCCCTTGGTGATTTCTACTGGAATTCGGTCAAGGCGCTGGTCGACGAGCGCTACGAACTGTACCGGGATATCAACCACTTCACGACCGCCGGGAAATACGCGTTTTACCTGTGCCCCTGCCTGATGCCGTCGGTCATCTGGGACAAGAGGTTTGGTACGATGATCGATCCCACCAGCAGCACCGCGTTCGCCTTGTACACTCGTGAGTTTTCCAGCGCCTACCCGTTTGTGATCATGCACGCCGCGACGCTTCGCAACTACGGGTACGCACCGCCGTTTCTATCCGAGGGACTGGCCGGGTACCTCGGTTTCGCCCGTTACGACATGAAAAAGATGGCACAAGCCGGCCAAGTCGTTCCACTGGGCGATCTGATGAATACCCACCGGTACCTGACCACCGACCCCATCCTTGCGGATCGCACGGCGGCGTCGTTCGTCCGGTATCTGATCGACCAGTACAAGATAACGACGTTTCTGACGGTCTACCGGCAGGCCGATGATTTGACGCTGCGCGACACGCTGGAGAAAGTCTATGGACGGTCGCTCGGCACGCTGGAGCGCGAGTGGCTCACGTACCTTGATACGCTTACGGTCCAGTTCGCGCAGGTTGCCCAGTTCGCCGACGAAGCGGAGACCATGCGCGACTATCGCCAGCTGCTCATCTACAGCGAGGACATGCTGCGGGAAGCGATTTCGACCCAGGATTCACTGACGGCCATGATCTATCTGGTCCGCGCGTCTTTTTTCAACGGCGATTATTACAAAGCCACAGAATACGCGCAACGCCAGGCGGCGCTCCAGCCGGCCAATGCCCGAAGCTGGATGTCGCTGGCCGCATACCAGATGATGAACGGGCTGTACGACGACGCCTTCGAATCACTGACCAAAGCCCGTGGCATCGACAGCTCCGATATGTATATCGCCTTTAATCTCGGGCTGAACCATTTGTACCGGGGGCAGCGCGAGGACGCGGCCTTTGTGCTCGAGCAGGTGGTCCGCAAGCCCGATGGCGCGCCGGCTATTGAGGCCCGCCTTACCCTCGCATCGATCCTGTTCCGTTCCCAGCGTTCCGACGACATGGACCGCGCGCGGCGGCTCTGTCGCGAGGCCGCGGACAAACTCGCGCCCCTGCTGGCCGGCGGAACGTCCTCGGCCGCCTCCTACCTCTGGGCGGGGATCGCATACCTCGGACTGGAAGATACCGGGACGGCGTGGGATTATTTGCAGGTGGCGCAATTGCTCGAGTCCCGTCCGTTCTATCAGGGGATGATACACCTCTGGCTGGGCAAGGTCGCCGACGTTCGCGGAGAGCATGACGTTGCGCGGGAGTACTACGGACGGGTGCTGTCGCTGGCCTCATCCGACTATCACCAGAAAGAAGCCCGTGCCCTGCTCAAGGGGCCGTACGTGTACTAACCGATGTTTGGTTTTCTCAACACCGCCGTCCTGTTTGCGGCCGCCGCGGCGCTCATACCGCTGATCATTCACCTATTCTCGCGTCGACGAGTGAAGATTGTCGAGTTTTCCTCCCTGAAACATCTGAAAGCCATGCAGCGACGCCAGGTGCGCCGCCTCAAGATTCGCCAGTTGCTGCTGTTGCTGCTCCGCATGCTGATTATCCTGATTGTCGTACTCGCGTTCGCCCGGCCAACCACCGATCGGGGCGCGGTCGGATCACACGCGGCGGTCTCCGCTGTCATTCTGTTCGACAATTCGGTGTCGATGGATCGCTCCGTCGCCGACGGCAACCTCTTCGAGCTGGCCCGGAAACGTACCCACCAGCTGCTCGAGACGTTCGGGCAGTCCGATCAGATCTGCCTGATTCCGCTCACCGCCGGCGGCGAGGAGTCCCAGCGGTTGCTGACCACGGTCGCGGCCGTCTCCGAGCAGCTGGACCGTCTGCGAATCGGCCCGGGATCCGCGGATATCGAGCGCGGACTGGAAAGCGCCCGTCGGCTGCTCGAACGCTCGCAGAATCTCAACCGTGAGATTTACGTCATTTCCGACCGGCAACGAAGTTCGCTTCCCGGCAACGAGCAGGCCACGCCTACCGAACTGCCCGTTTACCTGGTAGATCTGCCTTTGGAAGAAAACGACAACGTCGGGATCCTCTCCGTTGATTTTGGCGGCCAGCTGATCCAGCCCGGCCTTGATTTTGATCTGCAGGCGACCGTGCGCAATTACGGGGCCGATCCAAGCGGCGACCGGATCGCCTCGCTGTTTCTCAACGGCAAACGAGTCGCACAGACAGACTTCACGGTCGATGCCGGCGCTGAAACCAAAGTGCGGTTCACCCGTTCGGTATCTACCACCGGATTCCACAGCGGGTGGGTGGAGTTGTCCGAGGACCGCTTTACCCCCGACAACCGGTACTACTTCGCCTTCAACATCCCTCGGTCGTTCAACCTGTTGATTCTCGGCGATGACCGGTCCGCTGCCTATTTCAATCTTGCCCTGGTCCCGGATCAGACGCTTTCGCGCTTCTGGTCGGTGAAACAGGCATCGCCCGACGACCTCACCGGTATCGACTTCGCCGCATACGATGTCATTCTACTGGCCGGGATGCCGACATTGCCGGATCGGTATGTCGACCGGCTCCAGCAGTTCGTGAAGCGCGGTAAGTCCTTGTTTGCCGTCTACGGCGCGAATACCGACGTCGAGTACTTCAATCGCCTCTGGTCGGAAGTCACAGGTGTTTCCATCGATCAGGCCGTCAGCCCGAATCCGTCGCGGGCCGGCTTCTATAGCCTCGGTTCGCTGGATATGACACACCCGGTCTTTTCGGTGTTTGGTTTCGAGCAGAACAAACCGCCCGAGATCAAGTTTTTCGCGCTTCCGCACATTCGCGTTGCGGGGGCGGCCCGCACCATTATGCGGTTTTCGGGCGACCGGCCCGCGCTGGTCGAGACACGCTTCGGCGCCGGGCGCGTGCTCACATTCACCGGACCGCTCTCTCCGGACTATTCCGACATGGTGGGACAGGCCTTCTTCGTGCCGTTTGTATCGCGTGTCGCCGAGTATCTCGCCAGTGACCTTTCCACTCTCGACACGCGGCTGTTCGCCGGTGACCAGATCACCCGTGCCCTGCCGGTCCAGTCGCCCGTCAATTATCCGCTCGATCTCATCGCTCCCGACAGCTCTCAGTTCAGCCTGCCGCCCGAGGAAACCGACGGGCTGCTCGTGGTCAAGCCGTCGCCGACCGACCGGGCCGGCATCTACTCGATCTCCCTGCTCGGTCAGGAAATGGACCGCTTCGCGGTTAACATTCCGCCGCCGGAATGCGACCTGACCGCCGCCGATCGTGATCAGTTCGCCGCCGCGCTCCAATCCGAAGATTTCCGCGAGCTCTCCGGCGGAGCCGACCTGGCCGGTGTTATCGCTTCGTTCCGCTACGGTCGGGAACTCTGGCAGATGTTCCTGTGGATCGCCGTCCTGCTTGTCGCCGTGGAAATGCTGCTCTCGCGCGGGAAACCGTCGGAGGAGTAACCGTCCATGACGCTGCTCGCCGCCGAAAACCTCCGGAAAAAATTCAAGGACCAGGTCATTCTCGACGGGGTCTCGTTCACGATCGTCGACACCGACCGGATCGGCCTGGTCGGCCGAAACGGCATAGGCAAAACCACGCTGCTCGAAATCCTCGCGGGCAAGGAAGGTGTCGATGCCGGGCAGGTGACGATGTCGCGTTCGTGCGCGATCGATTACATCGAGCAGGAAAAGACCGACTATTTCGATTATTCGTTGTTCGACTTCGTCGCCGGCGCGCGACAGGACCTTCTGGACCAGCGCCACGAGCTCCGCACGCTCGAAGACTATCTCGCGGCAAACCCGCACGACCAGTCGGCGCTGGATCGGCACGGCAAGCTCTCCGAGTTGTTCGAAGCCGGTGGCGGATTCGACTTCGAAAACGAAATCAAGACCATTCTCACCGGTCTCGGCTTTGAGCCGGAGCGGTTCGGCCAGCGCATCCGCTTCTTTTCAGGCGGGGAGAAGAACCGCGCCGGACTGGCCCGCCTGCTGGCCGGCAGCGGCAACCTGCTGTTGCTCGACGAGCCGACCAACCATCTCGATATCGAATCGACCGCGTGGCTCGAGGAGTACCTGCTCAAGCTCGGCAAAGCGTACGTGATCGTATCGCACGACCGCGCTTTCCTGAACGCGACCGTCGACCTTGTCTGGGAGATCGCGTTCGCGAAGATCGAACGATACACGGGCGGTTTCAACCGGTACCTTGACGAGCGGCACGATCGCCGCCGGCTGGCCGAGCACCATTACAAGCACCAGCAGCAGGAAATCGCCCGCACCGAAGAGTTTATCCGCCGGAACATGGCCGGTCAAAAGACCAAGCAGGCGCAATCCAAGCTCAAATATCTGAATCGTATCAAACGGCTTCCGCCGCCGCGCGCTGATCAGCGCGGCCCGGTTATCAAAGTGGAATTGTCAGGACGTTCTTTCGCGCACGTGCTGTCGCTTGAGGATGTCGCGCTCGGATATGACGGCCTGACGGTTGTGGAAGACGTGTCGCTCGATATCTATCGCGGCGAAAAAGTGGCGCTGGTCGGTCGCAACGGCTCCGGCAAGTCGACCGTGCTCAAGGCGCTGATCGGCGAACTGGAACCGTTCGCCGGCACCATCAAACTCGGCACCAATGTCGATGTGGCCTATTTCGATCAGGACCTCGCCGATCTCGATCCCGGGCAGACCGTGATCGACTCGCTGTGGGACCTGGATCCGTCGGCCGACGCCTACGCCATCCGTTCCTTTCTCGCCCGGTTCGGCTTTACGGGCGAAGACGCTTTTAAGGCTGTCGGCAGTTTGTCGGGAGGGGAGAAGACCAAACTCAGCCTCGCGCGCCTGCTCTACCGCCCCGCCAACTTCATCATCCTCGACGAGCCGACCAACCATCTGGATATCGACGCCCGCGAAGCGCTGGAAAAGGCGCTGCGCGAATACGACGGTTCTCTGCTGGTGGTCAGTCACGATCGGTACTTCCTGTCCCGGGTGGCCAATCGCATCGCCCACGTCAACAACGGATATGTATCCGTATACGACTGCGATTACGAGTACTTCAGGCAACGCCTGGCGATGGCCGCCGCGCCCGTAGTCGAGCCCAGAGAAAAACCCGGCAAAAAGGCATACCTCGCATTCAAGGAGGAGTCAAAGCGACGGTCGCGGCACCGCAAGCGGATCGAATCGACACGCGTCTCGATCGCGGCCCGCGAACAGGAACTGGCCCGGCTCGAGGACCGACTCCACAACGACATCCCGGCTCACGACTGGGAGGCGCTGCAGGACGCCAATCGCAGGCGACACGAACTGGAGAATATGATTCTGCAGCTTTATGTCGATCTCGATGCGCTGGAGAGCGACAGTGACGATTAAACTGCTGTCGCTGTGCGGGTCGCCCGTGCAGGGCTCATCGACCGAGATCCTGCTGCGGGAGACGGCGGAATCGTTGGAGGCTGCCCTCGGCGACGGCCGCGCGCTCGAGTCGACTTTCGTCCGGCTCAACGACACAACCATGCTGCCGTGCCAGGCCTGCGGACGGGCCCCCACCCCGCAGTTCTGCTTCTACGATGACGGCATGACCGAGCTGTACCGCCGCCTGGTTGAATGCGACTGCCTGCTGTTCGGCTCGCCGATCTACTTCGACTCCGTGTCGGCCCAGGCTAAGCTGTTTATCGACCGGTGCAACTGCATCCGGCCGGCGGATTTCAACCACGCCGATCCCGAACACGATTTCATCAAGCTGCTGAACCGCAGACGACCCGGGGCAATGGTATTGGTCGGTACCGATAACGGCTGGTTCGAAGGAGCCCGTCGATGTATCGCCGGATTTTTCAAGTGGGTCGAAGTCGTAAACGAGGGACTGGTCACGTACCGATCGCCGGATTTCACCCGGATAGGCGCGGTCAAAGATGACCCCAAAACGATGGGCGACGCCCGGGCGCTGGGCAACCGGCTGGCCCGCCTCCTGATTGAAAACTATGACCGACCATAACACGGAACAATATTACCGGGACCGCGCCGGAGAGTACGAAGCCATCTATTACCGCGACGATCCCGTCCGACAAGGCGAACTCGCCGCCGAAGCCGAGCGACTTCGCAAACTCGCGAAAGGCCGCCGCGTACTCGAATTCGCCTGCGGCACCGGTTACTGGACGCGCTTCATTTCGGAAACCGCCGTTTCGATCACCGCAGTCGATCTTGCCGCCGAGATGCTCGCGATCGCCCGCCGGAAGCTGTACGGCTGCCCGGTCGAGTTTGTTGAGGCTGACCTGAATCACTACCCCGCCACTCCGCAGGCGTTCGATCTGGTCGCACTGGGTTTCTGGTTTTCTCATCATCAGCGAGAGAACTACGACCGGTTGTTCAGGGCGCTTCGCACTCCGCTGGCTCGCGGAGGAACAATCTGGGTCATAGACAACAACCCGCCCGATGGCGATCCCCGGACCGACCACACGCGCTTTGACACCCTCGGCAATAACTACAAATACCGGTACCTGAACGACGGTCGGAGATACGAAATTCTGAAGAATTACTTCACCGAGTCCGACCTCCGGGACATCCTTGAACCGCATTTCCGGATCCTGCGTTTGACCTACGGCAGGCATTACTGGTCTGTCGAGCTATCCGAAAAGAACGCGTAAGATACTGTATATCAACAACATAAATCCATTGGCGCACCATGCGACCACAGGGGCAGCGTCACCTTGCCGGCTTCGGCGGACAATCACAACCCACAACGATAAGGCCTTGCCTTTTTGGCCTAAACGTGTATTTTATACGACTTGCTTGGTCCGGCGGCTCGGTGAACGACCGGACAGAAAACGTGCCAATTAATATCGTTGAGGTGATAGACAGTGAAACCGGGAATTCATCCAGACTACAAAGAAGTCACGATCACCTGTGCGTGCGGCGCGACTTACGCGACCCGTTCCACCCGCAAAGTGATCAATGTCGAAATCTGCGCTAACTGCCATCCGTTTTTCACCGGCAAGCAGAAGCTCGTCGACACGGCCGGTCGCGTTGAGCGGTTCCGCCGGAAATACGCGAAGTTCCAGAAGAAGGACTGATCAAACAGCTCCCACAGATACGGGCGAGCCGCGTTCGGCTCGCCTTTTTACTGGCGAACGGCGAAGTCCATTCGCCGCGGTCGGGCAAACGATGAGGATGCGATGCCGGATCTAAATGTAGGCGGCCAGGCGGTGATCGAGGGTGTGATGATGCGCTCTCGCGACAGGATTGCCACGGCGGTACGGGTCCCGAGCGGGGAAATTCTCGTCAAGACCGAAGAATACAAGTCGCTCGCCTCCCGCCACAAAGTCCTGAACATACCGGTACTTCGCGGCGCCGTCGCCTTTGTCGAGATGCTCGTGATCGGCATCCGCACGCTCAACTTTTCGGCCGACATCGCCGTCAAGGAAGCGGAAAAGGAGGAAGCGGTGCGAAAAGGACAGCAGATCGCAGCCCCCAAACAAAACGCCCTGTACCTTGGCCTCACCGCGGTATTCGCGCTGACGCTGGGTATCGGCGTCTTCTTTCTCGTTCCCCTCGCGATTACCGATGTGCTCAATATCCGCAAGGAAGCGGTCGAGTTCAACCTCGTGGCCGGCGCTATCCGACTCACCATGTTCGTCGCATACGTATGGGTGATCTCGTTGTTCGGCGAGTTCAAACGGATTTTCCAATATCACGGCGCGGAGCACAAGTCGATTTACGCCTACGAAATGGGCGACGATCTGGTCCCCGAACGAGTGGCCCGCCACACCCGGTTCCATCCACGCTGCGGGACGTCCTTTATCCTCATCGTCGCCCTGCTGGCCGTTATCGTCTACGCCATATCCGACACGCTGTACGCCGTGTGGACCGGCCATCCGCCGACCCTGTTTACGCGGTTTGGTATCCATTTCGCACTCCTGCCGGTGGTCGCCGGCACGTCATTCGAATTGCTGAAGCTCTCCGGCAAGACGCGCGACAACGTGGTCACCAGGCTGCTGATCGCACCCGGTCTCTGGCTCCAGAAAATCACCACCAAAGAGCCGTCGCGCGAGCAGCTGGAAGTCGGGATTGTGGCCCTCGAGGCCGCCCTCGGCGTTACCGAATCCCGCCTCGAATGCCGTCGCACCCCTGTCAGCTAGCAACACTTGCCTCAAGCGGCTTTCTCCGTTATCATAGCCCCGGTCATCTTCGTTAACCCTATGGAAAAACCATATGCTGGACATACTGAAAAACCTTGAACGGAAGCTCGTCGATCTGGACCAGGCCCTCTCCGATCCCGTCAATCTGTCGGACCACCGGAAACTGGCCGTGTTGAACCGGGAACGTTCACACTTGATGGACGTGCTCGAGGTCGGCCGGCGGTACCGGGCGATGTTGACCGCTATCGACGAAGCGCGCGAGATTATCAGCGCCCGCGAAGACGACGAACTGGTCACCATGGCCGAAGAAGAACTGGAAAAGTACGAAGGCGAGATCGAAGAGATCGAGCGCGAGTTCCGCCTCAAAGTGCTGCCGCGCGACCCGACCGACGACAAGCCGGCGGTGGTGGAAGTGCGCGCCGGCACCGGCGGCGATGAGGCCGGGCTGTTCGCCGGGGACATCTTCCGTATGTACCAGCGCTACGCCGATTACAAAGGCTGGAAACTGGAGATTCTGAACTCCAGCCCGGCCGAGATGGGCGGGTTCAAGGAAATCATCTTCTCACTGGCCGGCGACGCCGCCTACGGCACCATGAAATACGAATCGGGCGTGCACCGCGTGCAACGGGTCCCCGTCACCGAAACCCAGGGACGCATACACACGTCCGCCGCGACCGTCGCCGTCTTCCCCGAAGCCGAGGAAGTCGATATCGAAATCGCGGAGAAAGATCTCCGGATCGATGTCTACCGCTCGACCGGGCCGGGCGGCCAGTCCGTCAACACCACCGACTCGGCCGTACGCGTCACCCACATTCCCACCGGACTCGTGGTGACCTGTCAGGACGAGAAGTCACAGCTCAAAAACAAAGTCAAGGCGCTGAAAGTGCTTCGAGCCCGACTATACGATCAGGCGATTGAAGAGCAACAGAAGAAACTGACCGACGAACGGCGCCTGATGGTGTCGACCGGAGATCGCTCCGCCAAAATCCGCACCTACAACTTCCCGCAGGGGCGGGTGACCGATCACCGCATCAATCTGACCCTGTATCGCCTCGACGACATTCTGGCGGGAAATGTCGACGCCCTCATCGAACCCCTCAAGCAGCATGATCAGGAGGCGCGGCTCAAAATGCAGGCCGGCGCGTCCGCCTCGTAATCCGCATGCCCATCGCCCGGATCATAACCGCTGTCGTCCTGACGCTCGCGATGCTGTACGTTGCCGGCACCGCCTCACGCGGCCGGCCCGAGCACATCGTCCACACGGACGGCCCCTACACCTTCGACGTGACCACCGTTCCGAAAATCACCGCCGGGCAGTCCGACCGGCTCACGATCACCGTCTTACCAGAGCTGTCACCCGGACATGCTGTCGTCTATCGGACGACCGGAGCCGAACGCGGCAAAGACACTCCCGTCGGCGAGTATTATACGCGCCCCGCTGTGCTCGTGGAATCGGAGTCGCTCAGCTATGGTGTCGAGGTCGTCGCCGGCGAACGCGGCGGGCGCGAGTATTACGTGTTTGACGTGATTGATTCGAGCGGTACGACCGTGGCGCGGTTTGCCGACTCCGACGGTTCTCCGATGTTCGTGAAGTACATCGGCGACGTGCCCAATATCGTCCTGATTCCGCACATTGTCTTCATGTTTGTCACCGTTTTCTGTGTGGTGATGGCGGCGCTGCACGCGATCGGGCTCATCCGAGGCGGCGAAAACGCCCGCCCCATGGCATGGTGGCTGGGGCTCGGCACACTGTCGGCAGTCGTGGGCGGCTATCCTTTCGGATTCGGTATGAACTGGTATGCGTTCGGCGTGATCTGGGAGGGCGTGCCGTTCGGTACCGACGCCACCGATAACAAGACCCAGTTGCTCGTGGTCTATTTCCTGTTTGTCGTGCTGGCGTCGCTGGGTTCGTTGACCCGGGGACGATTCGGTAAAGACCTGTTCGAGGTTCGCACCCTTGGATGGCTCGGACTGAGCGCGTTCGCGTTCCAGCTGGCTGTCTACCTGATTCCACACTCAATCCAGTTCCCGCCGGCCCTGACCTGTACGGTTTGTTATACGGTTATCGGTCTTGTCATCCTTGCGTATCTGGTGGCGCTGGTACGGCCGCGCCCGGGACGGGCACTGCGATGAGCGAACCGCTGTCACCCTTTATCACCCGGCACGCGCAGCGACTCGAGGCCGTCGGAATCGATCACGCCGCCAACGAAGTCGAGTGGACTCTATGCCACCTTTTGCGGGTGGATCGCCTCCACCTGTATCTCGAAGGGCTCACCCAATTCGATGACCGACTGCGTGCGGAATTCGAGTCCGTCATGCAGCGCCGACTCACCCGCGAGCCGCTGCAGTATATCCTGCAGCACGCACCCTTCTACGGACGCGATTTCTTCGTATCCCCGGCCGTTATGGTGCCGACCCCGGAGACCGAGAGCCTCTGCGAAACGGCGCTTGGCTATCTGGACGAACTCGAGCTGGAGCATCCCCGCATCCTTGACGTGGGCGTCGGCTCCGGCGTGATCGCGGTCACGATGGCTGCCGAGCGCCCGGAGTCCCGCGTCGTCGCACTCGACATCTCCGACGATGCGCTGGCGGTTGCACGGACGAATGCAGAAACGCATGAGGTGCTCGAACGGGTCGAGTTCCGCCGGTCCGACTTGTTCCGCTCCCTGACGCCGGACGAGCGGTTTGATCTGATTCTCTCCAATCCGCCGTATATCGCCGAGCCGGATTACGCCGACCTGCCGCCGGAAGTCCGCGCCGACCCCAAAGTCGCCATGACGGCGGGTTCCGATGGTCTGGACATTATTCGTCGACTGCTGGCCGATGCACCCGATCATCTGGCGCGGCAGGGCCGGCTGATGTTTGAAATCGGCTACGATCAAGCCGAAAAAGTTGCCGCCTTGACGGCCGCGGATCCGCGCTATACGTTTCTGTCCATAATTCGTGATCTTAACGACATCGACCGCATCGTCGTGCTGGGGTGCGACCGCTGAACCATGCCGCGTGAATCGCTGAAAGACAAAACCGCCCGCGCGAAAAAGATCGTGGCGCTGCTGAAAAAGCGGTATCCCGACGCCAAAACGTCCCTTGACTACGATACCGTGCACCAGTTGATGGTGGCGACCATCCTCTCTGCCCAGTGTACCGACGAGCGGGTCAACATGACGACCCCCGCATTGTTCGAACGCTTTCGGTCGGTGAAAGATTTTGCGGAGGCGGACAGCGACGAACTTGAATCGTTGATCCAATCGTGCGGATTCTTCCGCGCCAAAGCGAAATCAATCAAGTCGTCAGCCCGGGTTCTGCTGGAGCGATTCGGCGGCGAGATGCCAAGGACAATCGACGAGTTGACCACCCTGCCGGGAGTCGGCCGCAAGACGGCGTCGGTTGTTCTCGGCGCAGGATTCGGCATCGCCGAGGGTATCGTCGTTGACACGCATGTCGCGCGAATCAGCAAGCTGCTCGGACTGACCGCACATACCGATCCGCTCAAGATCGAGCAGGACCTGATGAAAGTGCTTGAGCCCGAAGACTGGATTCGGTTTTCTCACATGCTCATCTACCACGGCCGCGCCGTCTGTATCGCGCGCCGTCCAAAGTGTGCCGAGTGCGTCCTCGCCGAGACGTGTCCGTCGGCGAAAATGTAGCGTAAGACACTCGGGCGTCCGGCCGGGGTAAGCTCAATCCGCCGTTTCCTGCGGTTTTCCTGAAATAGGTTTCATCTCCAAACAACCGATATATATTACCATGGTGATCTGGCTGTATATCCTCATACTCTTGTGTGCGCTTCTGACCCTGCTTCTGCTCCTGCGATTGCGCGTCCGACTGGTTCTCGACGATCAGTACCGGCTGGTGTTTGTGGGACTGGGCCGTTCGGGGTCGGAAATCAATCTGCGAACCCGACAAGGAACCATCAAAATCGCGGGCATCGCGATTCGACAGTTTGATCTCGACGAAGCCGATGATCGGACAGCCGGTCCCGGGCAGAGTCCACCAAAACCGTCGCCGCGCAAAAGCGCGTGGCTGGGACGACTTCTGCACAGAGGATTTCGCCGTACGTGGGAGGAAGCCAGGGTGTTTGCAAAAACGTGGTGGCGCGATATTCGCGGCCGCGGCGACCGCATCACACGCGCGGTCGTCCTTTTTGGCGCCGAGCTTCTGCATGATTTGATCCTCGAGCAGCTCGAGGGAAAGGTCGAGGCGGGGTTCGATGAACCGCACCTGACGGGCGAGGTATTCGGCTATTACCAGGCCGCCCTCGGCGTATTTCCCGCGCTCGCCGGTCATGTACAGTTTGTGCCGGTGTGGACGGGCGCGTCCTTTCGTGGTGCGATCCGGGTGACGGTCGCCCTGCCGCTGTACGCGCTGGTTTGGCGTACCGTGCGGCTGATGTGGCGGCTCCCGATAACGCGACTGGTAGCATTTTCAATACATTTGAAGAAAGGAGCAGGGGATGTCAAATAACGTCGTGGAGGTCCTTCGCGGGGTTGTCGGCGAGTTAAAAGAGATCGCCCGATCCGAAACCATTATCGGCGAGCCCGTCACCGTGGGCGACAAAACCGTGATCCCGGTCGTCAAAATATCGTTCGGTTTCGGCGCGGGCGGCGGCGAAGGCAGCATGGACTCGCAGAAATCCGGGTTCGGCGGCGGCGGCGGTGGTGGAGCCAAAATTGAACCGGCCGCGTTTATCATCTGGGATGCCGAGGGCGTCAGAGTCATTCCCGCGGGCAAGGGGAAATGGGATACCGTGATCGATGCGATCCCCGCCATCGCCAGCAAAATCACCAAGGTCAAGGATTCCTTTATCAAAGGAAAGGGGAGGGGCAAAGGAAAAGGCAAAGGCGACGACCTTGACGACCTCCTTGGAGATGATGAGAAATAAGTCACACGGCGTGCCACCTGTCATTGTGTTTTCAATGCCATAACGAGATTCGTGCGTGGTGTACGCCCTCGTGCACCACGCCGCCGCCCGGATCTCGTGCGCAGTATACGTGCCTCGCACGCAGTTCAATACCCTCCACCGTGGATTGCGGCATAACGATTTATCCTTGACGGCGGACGACCCGCACCGTACATTCGCAGCATCATCGCAACAGATTCAACATCATTGATCCGATCAACAGACAGCTTTCCGACATCAACACGATTACCATAGAACGCTCCGTGTAATCCAACCTCGTACAGGAGGCTTGTATGAAACGCGTGCTTCTTCCGCCAGCCGTGCTGCTGCTAGTCTTGTTTGCCGCCGCATCGTGTGAGCGGACTACCTCTGAGACGCCCGAGGAAACGTTCCCGACCATGGCGACCATTCCCGCCGAGTTTGGAGATCTGGAGGCGGTCACCACCACCGAAACGTACCCGCGCTGGGCGCAGCTCTGGTTTCAGGATTCGCTCGGGACAGTACGGGTAGTCCGGGTGCAGTTTGTCGACGGTCTCATCCACCAGAGCGTCAAAACCTTTAACCGGCAGTAGCCTGGGCGAGGGAGAATTCCAGTATGAATACTCTGACGAGTATTACCAGCCGCGTCCTGTTTACGGTCGCGTTTATCGTGCTGATTGTCGGCATCGTTGACTGGATCATCCGGTTGTTCGGCTGGACCTTCTCGTGGGTTCCCTACGAACCGGGCCGGATGCTGACCTTCTCGGCCGCGCTGATGATTTTTGTCGCAGTGCTCCTGCTTCGGCAGATCCGCGAATGCCTGAAGGGCGGCCACAAAAACTAACGGCATCTCGCTGCCGTCGGGCGTGCAGGCCCGGCGGCAGCGCTTCAACCAGTCCCTCTTGCGAGGCGCCGACCGTGCCGACACTAGCACCATGTGCAGCTCCCGGCCGAAAATCGCCTCCGATCGCGGGTTCACCCTCATCGAACTCGTGATGATTATCGTCATCCTCGGTATCATCGCCGCGGTGGCGACGCCGGCGTTTGTCGACATGCATTCCGACGCCATGGAAAACGCCTGCAAAGCGAGCCTGTACTCGATCCGCGAAGCGATATCACATTTCCAGATGCATGCCGTGGTGCGCGGCGACGGCGAGCAATGGCCATCGATGGATTCGATTGCCGTGCCCGGCGTCGTGCTGGCCCACCGGTTTCCGCCCAACCCCTTCCAGGCCGAAGACCGCGCCCCGGATTCAGTTGTCGAGGGCGTGACGCCCGGGGTCGTGGTAGGCACCCGGGGCGGCTGGGCCTACAAGCCCGGTACGGGGCAGATCTGGCCCAATACCAGCACGGTGATCGAGGGCTCCGGTTGCGCCGGGGACCGACGCATCAACGAAAACCTCTGGTAAACAAGACGCTGTCCCTCTCGTTTTAATCCGAAAGCACCGGGACATGACCGGTCCAACCGCTGCTCCGGCAGCGAAATGGGGAACGGAAGGCGGGGGATCGGTGTTTCACCCGTTATAATAATCGCTTGTCAAACAAATAATTACGGCTTATTTTACTGATTGGCTTGGAATATGTTCAGTTTTTGAACTGTGAACCGATAGAGTTACAGGAGAAACCTTGGAACTGCATCCGATTTTGCTGATGGCCGGCGGCGCCGACCAGGGGGGCGGAAGCGGCGTATTCATGCTGATCTGGATGGCGTTGATTTTCGCCATCATGTATCTGCTGCTGATCCGGCCTCAGCGCAAAAAACAAAAGGAACACGAGAGGCTGCTCTCGGAGTTAAAGAAAGGTGACAGAGTAGTGACCTCCGGCGGCATGTTCGCAACGATTTTCGCTATTGACGAGGATCGCGGGCGAGTCGTGCTCAAGCTCGGCGACGACACCAAGATGGAGTTTCTGAAGTCGTCGATTGCCGGCAAGGTGGAGAACTAGTCCCAGCGCAGGAGTCGGTACCGTGGCCGCACAAGAAATCATCATATATGGCGACCCGGTGTTACGGGAAGTTGCCGAGCCGGTCGAAAAAGTCGACCAGGCGGTGAAAGATTTGGTGTCCATGATGGTGGACACGTTAAAAAAGGCACACGGTCTCGGTCTGGCTGCGCCCCAGGTTGGCGTCTCCAAGCGCGTTTTTATCGTCGATTTATCGGCTATCGACATCACGGCCGAACTCCACATCTTCATCAACCCGGAAATCATCTGGACGTCCGAAAACGATGTGGAGTTGGAGGAAGGGTGTTTGTCCTTCCCGGGAATTTACCAGAGGATTGTCCGTCCCTCCCGCGTGCGAGTCCGCGCGCTCGGATTGGACGGCAAGCCGTTTGAGATGGAAGCCGGCGGCATGGCCGCCCGCGCCATCCTCCACGAATACGACCATCTGGAAGGCGTGTTGTTCATCGACCATATCTCCCCGATAGCCCGAACGCTGCTCAAGGGACGACTGAAAAAACTGGCCGCTGCCTCCTGACCGGGACAGCTTCTCCGCGCGCCGACGTCGGCCGACTACTCACGATTTCATCGTGTCGGTCCGGTCACTCACACACAGCATGAGAGTGGTATATATGGGAACGCCGGATTTTGCCCGGCGCCCGCTCACGCATCTCGCTGAAAGCCATCACGACATCCTTGCTGTCGTCACCGGCCGGGATAAACCCGCCGGGCGTGGCCGAAAGCTCCTATCGACGCCCGTGAATACCGAGGCCCGGCGGCTCGGGGTACCGGTGTTGACCCCGCCCTCGCTGAAGTCTCGCGAATTGCACGAGTCCCTCGCGGCACTCTCCGCGGACCTGTTTGTGGTGATCGCCTTTCGTATCCTGCCTGAGTCCCTGTTCTCCCTGCCGCGGCTGGGATCGGTGAACATTCACGGTTCCCTGTTGCCCAAATACCGCGGCGCCGCCCCGATAAACTGGGCGCTGATCAACGGCGAACGCGAAACCGGCTTGTCCTGCTTCTTTCTGAAGAGGCAGGTTGATACCGGCGACGTGATCGCCCGCACGCGAACCGGTATCCTCGAATCCGATACCTTCGACTCGCTGTACGAGCGGATGTCGCAGATGGCCGGTCCGTTTTTGCTTGATACCCTGGCGCTGATCGAAAAGGGCGAGGCCCGCCCCGTGCCCCAGGATGACACCGAGGCGAGCGGCGCGCCGAAACTCACGCCGCAGGACGCTTTTATCGACTTTGGTTTCCCGGCCCGCAACGTGCGGAACTTTATCCGAGGGCTGTCCAGCAGGCCGGGAGCCTGGAGTACGTTTCGCGGACAAACGGCGAAAATCCTCATGGGCGAGCTCGTATCGGTCGAGCCCCCACCCGGGTCCCGGCCCGGCGCCGTGATCCCCGATCGCAAGCGGCTGCTGGTCGCATGCGCCGGCTCTACGATCGAAATCACACGGATCGTGCCGGACGGGAAAAAACCGATGGACGGCCTGTCATTTGTAAACGGCTTTCGCCCAGAACCGGGCGAGCTGTTCGGACAACCTGTTATGAAGGATTTGAAGGGTCAGTGAAAAAAGAGATTGTCATCAATACCACCGAGTACGAAACCCGACTGGCGATTCTCGAAGACGACTTGCTGGTGGAACTGCAGGCCGAAAAGGCCGAATCCGACCGCATGGTCGGAGATATCTACAAGGGCAAAATCAAAACCGTGCTCCCCGGCATGCAGGCCGCCTTCGTCGATATCGGCATGGAAAAAGCAGCCTACCTGCACTCGTCCGATATCGGCAAGGACTACGGCCCACGCTACGACTCGGAGGATATTGAAGAAGAAGAATCGCCGGCGGAAATCGTTCGCAAGAGCCGTCGCGCCGGCATCGAAACCGTTCTGAAAAACAACCAGGAAATCCTGGTCCAGATCATCAAAGAACCCATTTCCACCAAAGGGCCGCGTATCTCAACCGAAATATCCATTCCGGGCCGCTACGTGGTCCTGGTCCCCGACGATGATCACATCCGGATTTCCAAGCGTGCTTCCGACTGGAATGAGAAAAAACGGCTCAAAAAGATAGTCGGGCCCATCCGTCCCGAAGGGTTCGGGTTGATCCTCCGGACGGAGGCGGTCGGCCACGAGGAAAAGGACTTTCGCGCCGATATCAAGCGGCTGTTGAAACTCTGGGGGAAACTCAAACGCAAGGCGGACACCTCGAAAGCCCCCGCGCTCATTCACAAGGAAGCGGAAATGGTGACTTCGATGATCCGCGACGTGTTCACCGACGACGTCAGCCGGGTCGTCGTCGACAGCCGCTCCGACTACAAAAAGATCATGAGCTACGCGCGGCAGGTCGCGCCGCATCTCAAGGATCGTATCGAGTTGTACAAGGGCGATGCGCCGTTGTTCGACGTGTTTAATCTCGAGCCCGAGATCGACAAGATGCTGCAGCGAAAGGTCTGGATCAAAAAAGGCGCCTACCTCATCATCGATCAGACCGAGGCGATGGTGACAATTGACGTCAACACCGGCCGGTTCGTCGGATCGCGCGACCAGGAGCGGACAATCCTGGAAACCAACCTGGCCGCGGCCCGCGAGATAGCCCGGCAGATCCGCCTTCGCGATATCGGCGGGCTGATCGTCTGCGACTTTATCGACATGTACAACCGCGACAACCGCCGCAAGTTGTACGATGAGTTTCAGAAGTGCTTCGCCAACGACCGCGCCAAGCGCGGAATCAACCCCGTGACCGAATTCGGACTGATCGAGATGACACGGGAGCGCGTCCGCCCGTCGCACATGCAGGTCCTCAGCGAGCCGTGTCCGTGCTGCGACGGCGTAGGTCGCATTCTGGCACGCGAGAACCTCGCCACCAAGATCGAACGCTGGTTCATCCGGGCTCGCGCCGACCGCAAGTACCACCAGTTCAACCTGGTAGTCAGTCCGCCTCTGGCCGGAACCCTGACCGGAAACGGAACCAACCGGGTCGAACGCCTGATGAAAATGCACAGGTTCAGGATCAATCTGGTCCGCGATACCACCCTGCCGCAGCAGGAGTTCCGCATTTTTAACGCCGAGGATAACAAGGAACTGACCGACGTCTACGCAGTGTGACGCGTCATGGCCGGATTAATGTCGAAGGCGGTCGCCGTGCGACCGCCTTTCTTTTGCGCTCGTAACCAATCGAACGTATATTGAAATACCATGGATGAACGTCGACAGAATATCGAGATCGAAATCAAGCTGCGGCTTGAGTCGTTTTGCGAATATCTCAAGCTCGTCGGGTTCCTCGGCAATCCCGATCGCGAACTCCACCAGGTCAATTGCTTCTTCGATTCCGAAGACCATCGGCTGATGGCGGATGGTTGGGCGTTTCGCGTCCGGACCGAAGATAACCGAGGACTCGTGACGCTCAAGGGGGCCGCATCGACCGCACACCCGGTGGCCGTCGTGAGGGAAGAGATCGAAGCGGAGATCGATCGGGGTGCGGCCGCGGACATTATCAACCTGCAGAGCGACATCCTGACCATCGCGGTCGAACCGGTCACCTTCGTCAAAAAAAAGTGGCCCGGCATAGCGCTGTCCAAACTCGTGCAGTTTACCAATACCCGGCAGTTCAAGAACTACAAGATCGGCGATTATGTCTACGTGCTCGAACTGGACCGGACCGAGTATGCCGACGGGTCGATCGACTATGAACTGGAAATGGAACTGGACCAGCCGCAGCAGGCGGAGGTCGTCATTCCGTCCCTTCAGAAACTGTTCGCCTCGCTTGATATTCCGTTCGAGCAGCAGGACGAAAGCAAGTTCGCCCGGGCGCTTGCCAAAGTCACCCGGTTCTAGCCCGTCTTGAGTATCCGCCCGTTGACCTTCGGACATATGCGTCAGATAATCGGCTCTGCCGGGTGACTCTGTCGTCAATCCCGCCTGAGATCGCTTCAATCACTGATCGCCGTCCCCATCACTTCTCGTACCGTCAGGTGATCTGCCGGACCACCTTTGATAAACAGCCTCCGGGGACTGCCCGAAAGCCCCCCGTCTCCTCACACTTTCTCCACAACATCGATGGAAAAAACGGCACCGGCACCCTTAGTAGAGCGCGCGAAGAGACCCAACCCTTCGCGCGCCCGGAAGAGAAGAGAAGTACGGGGAACCCTTAAAAATGACAAAACAAAGCCATTTTGCCGTAACGCAAAGCGAATCAAACTTGTACCGCGAAAAAGTTGCTCCGGGTGTTCCGCCGTTCACCTCAGATACGCAGCACAGATTACTCCGTATTCTCCGAATTCACAGGGGGTTACCTTTCTTTAGGCAGGTGTTGCAATGTCCACTTCGGCGAGCGTCAATCGAGATCCCGGTCTTCTTCCTTTCGAGTTGCCGCTTTCGGGCCATAACTCTATATTGGGCAGAAAAATAGGGAGAAAATAATGTCAGATCGCGTACAACGGTTTAAGGCCGAACGGCAGCGTCTTAACGAGATCGTCCTCAAACGGGATAATCTCGACATCAAACGTTTCTTTGCGTTGGACAGCGCGGTTTATCGCGACGGCGAACTGGACAGCAAAACAAAGGAGTTGCTCGGCCTGGTGGCGTCGCTGGTTCTTCGTTGTGATGACTGTATCGCCTACCATACGATTCAGGCGAAGGAATCAGGGATAACCGATGGCGAATTCGGCGAAGTAATGTCGGTCGGACTCGTGGTAGGCGGTTCGATTACCATTCCCCATATCCGTCGGGCGTACCAGTTATGGGAGGACATGTCGGCTTGATGAGACGATTGTGTATCGTGATGGCGGTAGCCGCGCTTGCGGTTGGCGCGGGGGCAGCCGATCGTGCCGGCTCCGGTGATATCGACTATTATCTCGAACACTATCCCTACATCTCGTTCCGCGGCAAGGTGTACACCGCCGAAACCGAGTTTACCGTTCCCGAGGGGTACGCACGCGTGGATTCGACAGACCTGACGCCGTACCAGTATTGGGTGTCGAATCTTCCGTTGTGGCATCATGCCCGCCCTGCCGCGCGGATACGGGGCATCAGGTACGATACCAGCGAGATCGCGCGCTCCATTCACTTCCCCTGGCGGAGCAGCCGGTTTTTCGATTACACCATCCCGGTACAGTTGCTGGTTGAATACGCGCTTGCCGCCGGGACGCTCAACGAGTTCGAATGGTGGCCGATCGCCGGCGACACGCTTACCTGGAGTCGTTTCCTGTCAAGTCAGGCTGTAACCTATCGGGGCACGGAGCTGCAGTTGCGGCCGTCGGAACCCCGTGACAGCACCTCGCAGGAACTCGATGCGTTCGTGGATTTGTGCGCTCGATGGACCCACCACCAGTCGCTCGCGGACAATTGCGTGCGCGTGGCGGACAGCCCGCCTCTGCCCGGAGATTTCTTCATCGCCACGGACAGCACCGGCCGGAAGGGACGCGTGTATGTTATCGTGACGGCCCTTCGCAACGACAACGGCAACTATCTGTATACCGTCGCAACCGGGTGCGACGACAAATGCGATTTCCATATTCCGCGATTCAACGAGTCGCGCGAGAATCCCTGGATAGATCGCGCCCGTATCGAGCAGCTGGGCGAGGGCTGGGTCCGATCCGGCTTCTATCGACCGCGCGTGCCTTAGAGCCGTCCCGTGTGACGGCCGTTCCCGCGCACCGCGCTTTGGACTTGCGCTGTGAAAAAAGTCTGCCTAGTATGACATCATGAACTCAGGTCGAATAAGCGCTTGTATAGCGGCGCTTTGTGCGCTGCTTGTCACGGCCGGTTCGGGTGCGACCCTCCAGGTCGAACGGGGATCCGATCTCCAGTCGGTCATCGACTTCGCATCCGACGGAGACACGCTCATCCTCGGGGCGAAAGTATTCGAAGCGCGGGCGGATACGATGGTTGAGTCGCTCTGCGGAAACTGCGAGCAGGCCCGGACGAACGTGGCCGCGACCGTCGGGTTTGCCATTCGCGACAAAGCCCTGGTGCTGATCGGCGTTGACCGCGATGCCACCCGCCTGGTCACCGGCGCGGGATACGGCGTCTATTTCGAGAATTCCCGGGGTTCCGTGCTCGCCAACCTCACGATTACCGGCGGCGTGCGGAGCGCCGACGGCAACGCCACCGATGCGGCCGTGGTCGTGCGCGGGTCGGAGGTGCTGATCCAGAACTGCAATCTCATCGACAATGACAACCGCGATACCTCGGTGGTGGTCGGCATCGCCGGCGTCGCCGGGCGCGAGGGCGCGGACATCACGATCCGCAACTGCACCATCAAAAACAACTCCTGGGACGGCGTGGCGCTGTATCGCGGCGCGACCGCGCATATCACCGATTGCGTGATCGCCGACGGCCGCGGGGCCGGAATCGGCGTCACCTGGGACGCTTCCTGCGTCGCCTTCCGCAACGACGTCAGCGGCTACTGGAAAGGAATCGGCGCCTTCGGCAACTCGCTTCTGGTCGCCCGCAACAATGTCGTCCACGACTGTATCGGCTGGGGTGTCATCGCCACCGGATCGTCGCAGGCCGACTTCGTCAACAACGTCATTTACCACAACGGTAACTGCGGCGTCGCCCCCTGGTCGCCCGAGAGCCGCGGACGAATCGTCAATAATATCATCGTCGCCAACGGCTGGAAGGAATCATGGGTCTGTCCCTGCGTCGGAGTATGGAACAACGGCGACTGGGCCAAGTGGCGGTTCACCAACAATATCGTCTGGAACAACAACGCCGCCAACTACGAGCAGATATACGACCAGACCGGCTTGAACGGAAATCTCTCGGTCGACCCGATGTTTGTCGATGAAGGCAACTACCGCCTGCAGGACGGCTCGCCGGCGACAAATGCGGGCGATTCGCTGATCTACAACACCGACGGCACTATTTCGCATATCGGCGTCACCGGCGGCCCGCAGGCGCCCTCGTCGGCCGAGTAAGTCGCTGACATACCGCGCGTAACACGTCCCGCTCAATTTGCCGTCTCCGCTGCCCGATCAATGAAGGGACAGCACTGCGGCTCTATAATAAATTATAAAGACCTATATAGGAGGTATTATACATGAAACGCCTGAGCTTGGCGGCGACGATCGTGCTGGCCTCGATGCTGGCTGCGGTCATCGGCTGCAGCGATGACGACGAGAACCCGACCGGCAGCCATCTGCAGGTCGGAGACACGACCACCGCGACCTTTCGGTTTATAGACTCCACCTTGGCTGGTGAGGATGTGCTGGAAGATTTCGAGCTGTCGGTCAACTTGTTCGAAGCCTTGACAGCGGCGCTGCCCGGCGGATCCGCACGCGTGAATCACCCGCGCGCGATGCTGACAGCGGGTCTGGACGCCGAGGATTCTGTCGATGTGAGTTCCATCATCGACTGGTCGTGGACCGCCGGCAACTGGCTGGTAATCGAGTTTGAAGCGACCGTGGTCAGTGTCGACGGCAGCGACACCAGCGAGGTCATGGTCGCGGGGATCGACTCGATTCAGTTCCTGCTCGACGGCGTGGTGCTGGACAGCGCCGGTGCATGGGAGGGAGATTTTGACGGGCTCCGCACGAATGTGCACGCGGCAGCGGACGGGTTCGACGGTGAGAACAGCGTAACGGGCGCGGTCCATCGTCGGCTGGAGATCCTCGGCGGCCACAACAACAACGATTCGCTGGGAATCGTCAACGCGACCGCCCGCGACACCGTCACGTTCGATCTCTCCGACGATTCGGGTTCTTGCCTGATTGAACTCGTCAATCACCCGACGATCGACGATATCGTGTTGAATTTGGTGAGCGAAGAGTGCCCCGAGTCCGGATCAGTCGCCCGAACGGTCTCCATCGACCTGAGCTGTCAGAGCAACGACGGCCTCAACCAGCTTGATATCGAGGGCACGTGGACGGTTACGGCGACCGTCAATGGCGACGGGACCATCACGGTGACATACAGCGACGGAACGACGGCCTGGACTGTCACCCGACCCTGCGAAGTCGCGTAAATCGATCCGAATTGATTGAGTTCGCTCACACCGGCGTCCGAGATGTACCCGGCCGCCGGTGTCTTTTTCAGGTCATTAACTGGACCGATGTCACTCGCGGCCTCGTATGCGGACGCGAAAGTTTAGACTTTCCAGCCGGCCGTCGATACTGCATATAGTATGCAGGACACAGGACTTTTGCTGAAGAGGAGGTTGGACTATGAAACGACTGTTTGTGCTGGCGGCGCTGACGGCCGCACTGCTTGCGTGTGGTCTGCTGATTGGATGCAGCGACGATGACGATGAAACCAATCCCGTCATCACGGGCGATCTCAACGACTCAGACTATGTGTTTTTCGATGACTATGCCGCCGACCTGGGCAGCGCCCCGGCGCAGTTCACGCTGATGTCGGTCTTCGGCTTCATTCAGTACCTGCAAACAGGTAAGGATGCCGGGGAGGCCAACGAGGAGGTCGTCATATTCAACTACTCGTACGCCAACGGCTGGCATATCGCCGACTTCACCATCAACATCGTTGATACGGTTGACGACGTGATCGAAACCCTCGTCATCGCGGGAACCGACTCCCTGCAGGCGTGGGTCGACGGGGGTGTGGTTGAGACGCCGGAAAACCAGCCGGATTCGATCAAGGTCCGCTCGCACTTCGATGTCGGCATGAACAATACCGACGGCGATTATGCGTCGGCCCAGGTCCACCAGGCCTTCACGATGAAAGCGGTGGTGCTCGCCACACCCGGAGACGAATATCGGATCGATGGCCTCGGTGTTGATACGCTGACGGCGTACTTCACCGATGATTCGTCGAATACCTGCAATATTCATATCGAGATCGCCACCGTCTACAACGCCATCACAATCAACGAGACCGTCCTGCAGAACGATGGGTGTCCGAGTAGCGGATCGATGACGAACACAATCGATCTTGAGTTGACCTGTTCCAACGCAGCCTCGCCGCTGGGATCACTCGAAGTGGACGGCATCTGGATTGTCACGGAATCGTTTACCTCGACGACCGAAACGCGGACAGTGACGTTCGGCGACGTGGTCTGGACAGAGACCTTCGCCTGCGGTTCGTGACGGATAGTCGCATCGGCCGCAGAGGCACATGTCATAACGGATGTACGGGCGACCCCGGGCAGGGTCGCCCTTGCTTTAAACCTCATCGGTCTAAGCTGTGGCAGAAACGGCAAAGTGCTTGACGAGAGGTTGTGGGATCGTAATTTTGGGGGCGCACTACGCTATTCGACGACGGAGGAGTGGCTGAGTGGTCGAAAGCGGCGGTCTTGAAAACCGTTGTACCGCAAGGTACCGTGGGTTCGAATCCTACCTCCTCCGCTTTGTCTGGGCATGCCGTCATCATATATCAGCCGACAACCGGTGTGGATGAAGAAAATTCGGCGGGCCAGCTCGAGCGCTGACGCTGGCAACATGAGGCTGTACGATGTCACTTATTGCTCTCACAAAACGCGAGTCGATCGCCCAGATAGTCCTGCAACGGGGGAAAGTCAACGCCATCAACGCAGAGATGCTTGCGGAGTTGCGCAGGGTTTTCGAGGATCTCCGTACCACCGAACCCGTACGCGCGGTCTTGCTGACCGGACGCGGGAGCTTCTTCTCGTTCGGATTCGACGTTCCGGAGCTGCTCACCTACTCGAGGGAGCGGCTGGTGTCGTTTCTTGCCGATTTTAACGCGTTTCTTCAGGAGCTGTTTCTTTTCCCGAAGCCGGTGGTGGCGGCGATCAACGGGCACGCCACCGCGGGCGGCTGTATGCTCGCGATATGCTGCGATGACCGATTGATCGTCGATGCGCGCGCCCGCATGTCGCTTAATGAGATCAATATCGGCGTGCCGGTATTCTCCGGAATAACGGCAATCCTCCAGCAGTGCGTCGGAGCGCGCATGGCCGAGTGGATTCTGATGGACGGCGCCATGTATACGTCGGAGGAAGCGCTTCGGCTCGGACTGGTCGACCAGATCGTCCCACCCGAGGACCTGCTGTCATCGGCGCTCAAGCGGGCAGAGTCGCTTGGGGCGAAATGCACATCGGCGTTTGCCCAGGTCAAACGGTTGTCGCGAAGTGCTGCGGCCAAAGCCGCACGCGGAGACGCTGAATCGATCGAACGGTTTGTAGATATCTGGATGTCGCCGCAATCACAAAAGCTGCTTCGCACGGTCACGATCAGGGAATAGGCGCTCGCTGACCACCGGTCGTCCGCTGAATTCTGAAGTCTAATAGGCTCAAGATCGAACCATTGCCTCGCCCGCAATCCATCCGGTAGTCCATGCCGACTGGAAATTGAATCCGCCGGTGACGCCGTCGATGTCCAGTACTTCCCCCGCAAAATACAGACCGGGCACGAGGCGGCTCTGCATCGTGCGGAAGTCGATCTCGCGGAGGTCCACGCCACCGCACGTAACAAATTCTTCCTTGTAGATGCCCTTTCCCCGGACCTCGAATTCAGCACGCGTAAGCTCTTCAATCAGTAAATCCATCGCCGGCCGGCTCAGTTCGCTGAACGTGGTGGTGTCCGGAGTACCGGTGTGCGCGACCAGCATTTGCCAGTATCGCCGGGGCACACCGAACGGGTTGTGGGTCTGAACACGGCGTTTTCCGTGCTCGTTGCGGCACTCAACCAGTGATTGATAGACCTCGACCGGTGACCGCCCGGGCAGAAAATTCACACGGAGCCGCGCGCGGTACCTGTGGTCGTGGAGCAAACGCGCACCCCAGGCCGAGAGTTTGAGGATTGCAGGACCGCTCATTCCCCAGTGGGTGATGAGGAGGGGACCGGATTGCTTCAACGTATGCTCGCCGGCTTGAAGTTCGGTGTCGACTTGTGCAAAGCTGATTCCGGCGAGCGCGGCAATCCGGGGATCATCAATCTTGAACGTGAATAGTGACGGGACACACGGCACTATCGTATGGCCGAGTTCGCGGGCGAAGCGATACCCCTGCGGCCCGCTTCCGGTCGCGATCAGGACGCGGTCCGCAGACTCGTCGGACTGGTCGTGAAGTGAAATGATGAATCGACCGCTGGTCGGATCCACCGCCACGCTCCCTACTCTGGCGCGCAGCCGAAGATCCACGCCCGCGTGCATTGCGGAGTCGAGAAGACAATCCGTTATCGTTTTTGACGTATCAGTCACGGGGAACATCCGCCCGTCGGCTTCCGCCTTCAGCGCTACGCCGCGACGTTCGAACCAAGTCACCGTATCGCGCGGCTGGAAGCGGCTGAAAGGACCGCGGAGTTCCCTGCCGCCTCGGGGGTAGTTCGCCACCAGCGCCGCAGGATCGAAGCAATGGTGCGTGACGTTGCATCGCCCGCCCCCCGAGATCCGCACCTTCTCAAGTGGCTCTTCGGACGCTTCGAACACGGTGACCCGCGCGTCGGGCTGGTTTTCCGCGGCGGCTACGGCGGCAAATACGCCGGCAGCGCCGCCTCCGACAACAGCAATACGCCGTGCCGTCATACTAGGAACCTTCCTACTTTCATAGATGTCAGTATCGCGCACGATGTCGTATGTACCAAGCGGAATGTTCTGAACAACCGTCGCCAGCAGGCGGCAAAGGAAAGGGCGAGCGGACCCGGCCGTTCGCCCTGGAATCGAAGATCCGCAGCGGATCGTCTACTTGATCACGAGCGTGAACTAGTTGACAATTCGTTCGAGACTGTTGGATTGACGATTCAGCTCCTCGGCTGCTGCTGCCGACTGCGTCGCGTCCTCGGCGGCCTGCTTGGTGGTACTCGCGATCAATTGTACTGACTGCGACATCTGCTCGGCGGCTTCGGTCTGCTGAGCGGATGCGGCCGCGATCTGCTGAATAATCTCTTCCACCTGTTGTGACACGGTGACGATTTCGTTGAGTGCGGAGCCGGCTCTGTCGGCAAGCGTCCGACCCTTATCGATTTCCTGCACGCCGGCTTCGGCGGAGTTCACCGCTTCTTCAGTCTGCTGCTGGATTCCCCGGATCATCTGTCCGATTTCGCCCGTCGCCTTACTGGTACTTTCGGCGAGCCTGCGAACTTCGCCGGCGACGACCGCGAATCCCCGTCCCTGTTCACCGGCCCGGGCAGCTTCAATTGCCGCATTCAGGGCCAGCAGGTTGGCATGATCGGCGATATCGTCGATGACGCCACCGATCCGTCCGATCTCGTCGGTCGACGACGCCAGTTCGGCGATTGACTGCGACGACTGCCGGGTGAAGTCGGCGACCTGCTACATGCCGCGGATCGTATCGCGGACCGTTTCGCCGCCTGCCGACGCTGTGTCGGAGGCCCGCTGAGACGCCTGGGAAGCTTCGCCGGTGTTGTTGGAGCTCTGCAAGATGGTTGCGGTCATCTTCTCGATCGCCGATGAGATTTCATCGACCCGGTCTTCCTGCGCGACGATGCCCTTGGCCATCGCTTCCGATGTTGATGCGATCTCACTGGCGGCGCTGCTGAGCTCGCGCGCATTGTCGGCGAGCTGCCGGATAATGGATGACAGATTATCAACCATGACGGCGAACGACTGTCCCAGCGCGTCGCGATCGGACGGGGCGGCTACTTTTACCGTAAGGTCTCGCTCGGATATGCGGCGCGCTATTCAACGAATCTTCCGGAGAGTTCACTCGTCGTGCTGGATTCGATGGACAACCCGAAGATATCGTTTCTGGCCCAGTCCGCGAACGTGCGCGAGTGGACCTCGATGGTACGTTCGACTTTGTCCGCGTACCGGGACGTCGTCAGGCCGATCAGCCGGGAACTACTTTCAGTGAGCGAGCCGTCGGTGAATGAGTGGAAGTAGTAGATGATTCCCAGCACGACTATCAGGCTGACCACACCGGCGCTCATGATCTGATGTTTGATTTTCTACGCGCTCAATCTGAGCATCGTGTATCATTCCAAAACGGGCGTCCGGGTTGTGACCGAACGCCCGTTTGAGGTCTGCGTCGAAGCCGAATGCGGCTCCTGTTCTCCCGAATCACTCGGCAGCCACCGTCTTCAGCGGTTCGAGCTCGAGCGCGAGGTTGTTCTGGCGGCGCATCTGCTGCCACTCGGCCTTGGAAACAGCCGCTTTCTCGCCGGGCATGCTGCTGATGATTTCGAAGTAGTCAAGATGGTATTTGTCTTTGAGGACGTCGGCCTGCGCCTTGCATTTCACGGCGTAAACGGTCTGAACTGACTGGTGGTCGAACTCGCGCCAGGTCTGAGCATCTTTGATCAACTGATAGGTGTGCCCCTCGAGTGCCGCAACGACCTTGGGAGCCGTGAATGACCCCGCGCGTTCAACGGCAGCCTTGTATTCGTACATTATGGTGTAGGCCGACGCGCCCGACGTGCTCGGATAACGACCGTACTTGGCCGCGTAGGTATCGACGAACTTCATACCGCGAGCATA
Organism: Candidatus Zixiibacteriota bacterium; assembly: GCA_034003725.1. Taxonomy (NCBI): domain Bacteria; kingdom Pseudomonadati; phylum Candidatus Zixiibacteriota; species Candidatus Zixiibacteriota bacterium. The sequence continues at coordinate 482,071 of JAVEYB010000001.1, read as the reverse complement.
GTTGTACTTGTAGGGGACCTGCCACGTCCAGGGCAGAGCGCCGATTACGCCTTCCATCACTTGCGGTCCGCCGCCTTCAGCCATGCCCAGCGTGAGGTTCGGGACTACAATCTGACAGGTGGTTTTCAGACCCAGGTTGGTGGCCTGGCGAATGGCGTTCACCATATCCTGACCGAACAGCACCAACACGAGTACGTCGGGCTTCAACATCTGGGCGAGCGCCAGCTGCTTGGAGAAATCCTTGGTGCTGAGCGGTGTAAGAACGCCTTTGTGCTCGTAGGCGTCTTCGGTCCCCGTGAACCTGCGCACGGACGCTTCGGTAGTCCATCCCCAGGTGTAGTCCGCCGTGATGTACATGTACTTTTTGCCCGCATAAGCGGTCGTGAGGTACTCCGCAATCGTCTTGGCGGCCATCCAGGAATCGTAACACTCACGGAATGTGTAGCGGTGAGCTTTGGAACCGGTGATTTCCGTAGAGTAGGTCAGGGTACCGAAAAAGGGCACGCCCTTCTGCTGACAGACACCGCCGACTGCAACTGCGACGCCACTCGACGCTCCGCCGAAGATCATCTTGACCTGATGGTTGTCGATCAGGTCGTAGACGTTTTGTACGGAAACCTCGGGGTTGGACTTGGAATCACGGACAACCAGTTCGACCTGTTTGCCGAGAATGCCGCCCGCAGCGTTAATCTCCTCCACTGCCAGAGTGGCAGCGCGGAATTGGTCGAGTCCCTGAACACTATATGGGCCGGTCTCAGGGTAGTTGAGTCCGATCTTGACGGTCTCGGACCCAAACGAGAGCTGGCCAGCCAAAACGAGGTACAGGCCGACTGCGATGAGGGTTCGGAAACGTACCATTGTGCAGTCCCCTCTTGCTTGTTTAGGGTTGGTGTATTTACGACACCGTATGTTTGGGTTTTTTCCTTCGCCACTACTGGCCGGGCGGTCTTCGACGGCCGAATGTACCGTCCGACCTCCGGGCAATTGACTTATATCACATATCGGGGGGCTGCCACGAGTGAGAGTTTCTCCCCGTCCCGATAGCTGGCGCTATCGGTTCCGCGAACCCTGCCGCCGGCTGCGCCCTGAACTTGTGGCCGGTTCCCATCTGTCTCCAGTGGACCAACGAGACATCTTGTTCGATCGACGGCGATTCTGTGTACGTGCTGGATTAGCGAGGCTTTACCGCTGCCACGGCGTGATCGAACAACATTGAGTTTATCGTCTCTTTTGTCGAATTCTGGAGCGTTGTCAGCCGGGGAAGAGAAATAACGCGGCCCGATGTTTCACGCGCTGTTCTTTCCGTGAACATCCGCTTGAAGCTCGTCCGGACGGGACGCTCATTGGATGTGAGTATTCGGTGGTTTCGCGTGATCGAAAAGTGTTGGAACAATCGATTCAACAGCTTATACGTTAGTCAGGTAACGTACCAGACCTTAACTCAGGCAGGTTGGAATATGCCCTATTGTCCCAAGTGCAGGTATGAGTACAAGCAAGGGATAATCGATTGTCCCGAGTGCGAAGTGCCCCTGGTGGGTTCCCTTTCTGAGCTGGCGGATCTGGCGGGCTCCGAGGATGGGGAGACATACGAAAACTGGGTGGCGCTGGCGCGGCTGACCTCGCCCCAATATGTGGGGATGCTGGAGGAGGTACTCCGCGACGACAATATTCCCGTAGTGGTAGTTCGCGGCGCAGGCTATTTTGAGGTAACCGGCCAGATGGGGCTGACGTCGTTTGCGCCCGGAGGCGGAGCGTACACGTTGATGGTCCCGGAAGAGTTTGTGGCTGACGCCGACGCCCACGGCTTATCGATTATGGGTGAAGACTGGGCGAAGTCTCGGCTCGTCGATATCGAGGAATCGGAGTAACGCAACGTGAGGCGCACCAATTGTGCCACGTAATCCGTCACATGACGGTCGTCTCTCGGGCTGCCGCGAGAATGTGTTCGGCTAGCCGCCCGCCGGATTCAATCGGTCGAGGGTCGAACTGCTCCCAGCCTCGTGATTGAGCCAGTGACGCGAGGCGGCGGTCCGGATTGACGACGATCGCCGTTGAGGCCCGTTCCAGCAGAAAGCGGTCGTCGAAGTGATTCCCCACAGCTACCGTGGGACGCCAGCCGAAGCCGTTGTCTCGCAGCCACGTTTCGGCAAAGCGCACTTTGCGGCGTCCGCGCGGATGCGGCTGCGTCACAGCCCCTGTATAGCGCTCATCAACCAGTACCGGGTCGGCGGCGACCAGATCGTCGAGCTGCAGGTGTCGCGCGAGCCGCGCCGCCAGCGTACGCGGACCTCCCGTGAGCAATACCTGTCGTACGCGACGCTCGCGCAGGAGCCGCACGGCTTCGATAGTCCCCGCGAACAGGCAGCGTTCTATTCGCTCCGACCAGCACCGCTCAAACAGATCGGAGACCTCAGCCGCCGGCAGTCCGCGCAGGTACGCAAGCTTCATCTTGTGCCACATGGGGGGCCACGAACTCAGGCCGAGTCTAAGCATGTGCAAAACTGTCCGTGAGATTGAAATGCGGTAATGGTGTTCGCGCACATACGCGAAGAAATGGCGCTCAAGGCTGGACTGCACCAGCGTGCCGTCGATATCCCACAATACAACCATATCACGACTCACCGGATTTCTCGCGGATGAGAGCGATCCCCTCGATAACCACCGGCAGTCCGCGCACAAGACATACGACCGCCGCCGCGACGGCCGCCCAGTAGCCAATCTGGAAACCGGCGGTGAGCCATTCCGGCTCAAAGTGCTTCCAGCGGAGCAGGACGTTGTCGACGGCCGCCAGAAGCAGGAGCCATCCGAACGTGAAGGCTTTGAGCACGGCGTAGCCCGACCGCATGATCGGTGATCCGGTCAAAAACTTGCCCAGTCTCGAGCGTTGCAGCGTCTTTTCGCCAAACCCGGCGTAGCCGAACTGGAGCACATACCCGCGGATGCTGTCCGTGAGAATGCCGCGAGAAATAACAACGATCGGAATCCAGATCGGAATGAGGCCGATGTCGGCAAGGATGATCCACATGACGGTCTCGAGGATACGGTCCGCAGCGATATCAAGCACGCTGCCGAGTGTGGTCGACTGGTGAAGTTTTCGCGCGAGATGGCCGTCGAGCCAGTCGCCGATTACGATCAACACGGCAAAGAACGCCGCGAGCAGACCGTCAAGCACAGTCCGCCCGTACACGAGTATGACCACGACAAAGACAAGCAGAAGACGCGTTATGGTGACGATGTTGGGCAACGAAAGCGCTGACGGCATAGCATATCCTCCCTCGCTATTGTACACCACCGCCGTAGTGAGAACCAGCTAAAAAGAAGAAACCGCCCGGCTCCCGCATCGGCCCGAAGCCCGGCTGTCAGCCTCACCAGCCCGCCGAGCCCGGACTTCCTTTGAACGGGCCGACAATATCGGGCGTGATCCATCCGCCGTAATATCCGCCCGGCTGCGGAGTAACCAGTGCGCCGTCCACATAACAGGCGTCCATCGGAGCGGCATAAAAGGCGACATGATCTTTCAGATCAGAATACGGCGGGCTGGGATCCGGATAGTACCACGCCATGCTTTGCGCCTTCTTGCCGTCAACGACTACCGAGTAGTAGTGGCAGCGTCCTTTCCACTCGCACTGCGATTCTCCGCGCGAAGGGACCAGGCAATCCGGGAGGATATCAGCCAGCGGAATGTAATAGGTCGGAGGATGGCCGGTTTCGAGGACGCGAATCGATCGTCGTGAGTCGGCTATGGTTCGACCGTTAAACAAGACCTCAATATGTCGCGACGTCGATTCGACTCGCGGCGGGCGCGGGTAGTCCCACACCGATTCCTGCCCGGGCGCGGGTTCAATCCGCATCGGACGATTCATGCTGCCCCTTTCGGTAGTCATTGAGGTTCAGGCGCGTCGAGGAAAATGCCGGTATGTTTACTGAAACCGCCGACACGGGGCATTTGTTCATTCGGTCGAACTACACGGGTGTCGGGTCAATCGCCGGTTGCGCCGGGCGAATCACAGTCGTTTCTTGGCGCAGGCAACAACACGGCTATTTGCAGAGGAGTACCGGAATGACGGTTGGATTTATAGGTCTTGGAAGCCTGGGCCGGGCGATGGCCGGCAGGCTCCAGTCTCAAGGTGTCGAACTGGTGGTATGGAACCGGACCCCGTCGAAGGCCGAGACGCTCAAGGCGACAGTGGTTGACAGCCCTGCGGCCGTCATCAACGCCTGCGACACGGTGATTCTCAACCTCTTTGACAGCGACGCCGTGTTTGAGGTTATTGCCGAGCATAACGGGTTGATGGAAGGCGCGTGCGAAGGGAGAATCATCATCGACACGACCACCAATCACTTCGACAGCGTTCTGTCGTTTTACGATCTGCTCAGCCAGGCCGGAGCCGAATATATCGAGGCGCCGGTTCTCGGCAGTGTCGTCCCGGCGTCACAGGGGACGCTAACCATTGCCGTCAGCGGGGCGAAGGCCGCGTACGACAAAGTCACGCCGCTTCTGCAGATGCTGGGGATCTCGATCTTCTATCTCGGTACTCCGGGTCTTGCGACCCGCATGAAACTGGTGAATAACATGGCCCTCGGTGTAATCATGGCAGGGCTGGCGGAATCACTGGCCTTCGCCGAGGCGTCCGGTATCGACAAGGCGACCGCACTCGACATACTGGCGGCGGGTGCGGGCAGCGGCGCTATCCTGAACGCGAAGAGACAAAAGCTGGCGGCCGAGGATTTCGCCCCGCACTTCTCGGTCGACGCTATCTACAAGGACCTTCATTATCTGCAGGATCTCGCCAGTGAACTAAAAAGACCGCTGTTTACCGGCGGCATCGCGCGGGAAATGTTCGGTATGGCGCGGGCGCAAGGACTGGGCTCAGAGGACTTTTCATCAGTCTATCGCGCCGTAAGATAACCTTAAGGCGGCGCCGGTCCGAAGTCGAATCAAGTTAGGACTTGTGAGATTGCCGCTGCGCCACTAAATTATGGATGCCCGGTGATCTCCGGCCGTACATCAGGTCGCACGCTCGTCTTGTCTCCGGTGCCCGGAGATTGAAATTGTTGTCACCCTGAGGACTGGTGGTGAATCAATGCGAAATCTCAAGTATGCACTCCTGATCATCTTTGTTCTGTCGGTGCTGTCCTGCAACGGCGAACGGAGCCCGGCAGGACCAACCGCATCGCCGGATACGGGCTCAAGCGTCAATTCATCGGTTCAGCCGTTTCTCGATCCAGCGTACCCGTCGCTCGAATCTCTTTATATCTATGGCTGGCCGGAGTATCTGCCGTCGGTAACCGACACATCGTATGATGTTTACGCCCTCACCGTAATCTGGGGCTATACGTTCAACACCGGCACACCGAACCCCGACACCACCGACTGGAGCGGGACACTGCACATCAATTTCGAGGGATTTGCGGAAGCGCTTGCGCCAATCGGTTTCGAGCCGGGAGCGGACTCGATTATTCCGGTGAATGCCCCGGTGTGGTTCCCGTGGATCTCTACGACGACCGGCGATGATTTCGACGGATATACCTGCGTGGTGTTCTTCAAACGCGGGAATGTCTATTTCGACGCCCCGCGCGTGACTATCGAGACCGGTCCGTTCAGTGCGGAGATCCATGTCGAGGAGTTGGCGTCACTGACGGAGTTTCACCAGGTCGACGCACACAACGGCGTGATCATCCACTCGCATGAGTTGCCGCTGAACACCTTCTGCCCGCGAGGAACGATAGTCGGCCGGTGGCTGCAAAACAGCAGCGATCGGGGTAACGGGACTTTTGAGGCGGTGTGGGGATCGCGTGATGGAGCGCCGCTCGGCTATCTTCTCGGAACATTCACCACAACGGCTGCCAACGGCCGGACATTCAGCGGCTGGGTTACCGGTTGGTTCACCGATCATATCATCGCCTGGGTCGACGGAATTTGGTGGTTCGATGATTACAGGATGTGCCCGTTGTGCGGCGAAAGCCACGGCGTTTTTGAAGGGACATTTGAGTTTGCCGACGGTTCCGGGGAGGGCGGTACGATCAAGGGGACATTCGGAGATTTCAATCTTCCACCTGAGCAAACCGACCTGCCGATGACCGGTGTGTGGCGAGTCGACTGCCCGATATCCACACACCTGGACCGACTCGATCTGAGCCAGTTCGAGAAGTGACCGCGCATCGACCGGCGGTCCTCAGGCAGGCTCGCCGGTCCGACGTTTCAGGAATGAAGGAGTGGGCAGCCCGGATAAGGCGAGCGCAACGGCGATGAGCAATCCGCCCGCCGCCCGCCGAAGGACAACCTGCTCGCCGCCGATCGTCCACGCAAAGGCCGCAGCAAAAACCGGTTCCAGCGCAAATACGAGCGAGACGCGAAGGGGGGAGGTGATCTTCTGTGCAACCATCTGGATCAGAAACGCCGACAACGTTGGGAATACAGCAAGGAATATCACGGTCCAAAACGCATGGTCGGTCGTGATGTTCAGAGGCAGCCCGATTATCAGCGAGGTAAAAAGCGCCAGTAGACCATTGAGCAGAAACTGCTGGCAGGAGAAGACATACGGGTCGAACCCCCGTTTCATATAGCGATCGGCATACAGCAAATGCAGTGCGTATGCCACCGCCGCCACCAATGTGAGTGCGTCGCCGAGATTGACATAGTGCAGACCCCCCGTTAGAATCCACAAACCGATCAACGATATCGCCGACGCCACGACTTCCATGACGGTCGGGCGCCGTTTAAAGATGGTCAACAGAAACAACGGGACAAACGCGACGAACAGGCCGGTGATGAACCCCGAATTTGATGCCGAGGTGTACTTCAGGCCCAGTGTCTGCGGGACATACAGAAACCACAGCATGATGGCGAGGGGAACCGAATAACGGAAATTCTCCATGACGTGCCGCCCGGTTTTCAGCAGGTAGATCAACAGCAGTCCGCCCGCGATCAGAAACCTGTAGGCCACCATCGTGACCGCGTCAATGCCGGACAGCGCATCTTTGACGATGAAGAATGTTGCACCCCAGATAGCTGCGGCGTACAGCAGGCCCAAATCGGCCAGGCGGGTCTTTTGAGTAGTGGTCAGCGGCATATGACGCAGACAGTTAGCTGTGCTACACCGTGAATGTCAAAGGAAAAACCGGATCGGGGGGGACGGGTGCGTATCAAACGCGGCGGACCAGGGCGATAGGACGTTCCGGATGACAGCCGGCGTTGAGCGGCTTGGTGAAGTCCCAGTCCCGCCACCATCCCACGAAATCGAAATCGGGTCGCTGACTCATGAAAAGCAGGAACTCCTGCGGGTAGAGCGCTTTGTTACGCTCAATCATTTCGAAACGGTGATTCTCCCCTCCGTCGTTGACTTCGATGCGCCACACTTCCTCATAGAGTTGTTGCGCCGGGTCGACCAGGCGGATATCAAACGACGAATCGACCGATAGTCGATCTCCCGCGGTGACCACGCGGCTGGTGTGGACCGGTACCATCATGTCGCTGAACTGGATGCAGCAGTCGAGAAAATACAGACCGCCCGGTTTGAGCGCCGCCGCAACCGAGTCGAAATGAGTCTGCATCTCCTCAAGAGAATTCAGATACAGCGACCCCAGCATGACAAACACGAAGTCGACCGTCTCGGGCGAGGTGAAGGAAACCATGTCGGCTTGAAACAGCAGCGGTTTCGGCGAAACGCGCGACCACGAGGACTCGGCGTACTGCAACATGGCGACATTGATATCAAGACCAAGATACCGGTATCCTCGCCGAATGAATTCGCCGGCGTGGGGCGCCGGGCCGCAGGCGATCTCCAGCACCCGTTTCACCGGGATTGCGGAATACCGTTCAATAGCGGCGCCCATAAAAGAGGTTTCGGCCGGGATATCCCGGAAGGAAAACGCCGCCTCGTAATACTGCGGATGGTTATACAGCATCTCTCACCCCAAATCTACTTTCATATATAGGCAGACACGACCGTGGCCATTACCGGCGTCCGCCTTTTCCCTTGTATGCACGATGCTGATTGTGTAAAATTTGACACCATGCGGCGGACAAAGGAGGGAATTCCGTCCAACCACGCCGGTGAATCACCCCGGGAGGGGTTTCAGAAAGAGGTGGATGATGGCCGAGAAGTTCTCCTATGACTGGACCCGCTTTGTCCTGCGGATCGAGATAGCGGCGCCCGCCCAGCGCGTGTTTCGGGCGTGGACACATGCCGCCGATTTGTCGGCGTGGTTCGCCGAAAAGGCCGAGTCCGAGCCTGAAAAGGGCGGTCGGCTTTATCTGGAATTTATCGGCGGCGACAAGGCCGACCTCAGATTTGTTCAGCTTCGCAAACCCGGCCTGGTATCGTTCACCTTTGGACCTGCCGTTGACCTTGTAACGGTTCGGATCAAGTCTATCAAAAACGGCTGTATTTGTGAGTTGGAGCAGACCGGGATGAAAACGGGCCCGAAAGACCGGGTCCACACGCACATGGGGTGCAAGACGGGCTGGGTATTTTTTCTCACCAGCCTCAAGGCATATCTCGAACATGGCATCGATTTGCGGAGCCACAATCCTCGCAGAACGTATAACCAGTCCTACGTGAACAGCTGACAAGGATATTTCGGCTCCGCCGTGACGGGAGCGGATTTTTCATTTATTCATGCGGTGCAGATAGTTATATTGGCCCGGCAGTTGAAACCCCGGGAAACGACGCGCCGTATCTGAAGAAGGTCTTTCTTGCACGACGACGAGAAACTTATTGCCAGCGCCCTGGCGGGCGACCAGAAGGCCTACACCGCCCTCGTGAATCAGCACAAGGCGGCTATCTTTCATATTATCAATAAGATAGTCCGCAATGACGATGCCGCGGCCGACCTCGTTCAAGAGACCTTTATGAAGGCGTTTTCGTCGCTTGCCAGTTATCGCTCCGAGTACCGGTTCTCGACCTGGCTGTATAAAATCGCCGCCAACGCCTCGATCGATTACCTCCGCAAGCGCCGGATTCAGGCGTTGTCGCTGGATCGGCCCATGGAGACCCATGACGGGACCCTGGAGATCGAAGTGCCGGACTATTCGTACCATCCGGAGCGCGATCTGGTCCGCAAGGAACAACGGTTCAGTATCGAGGAGGCAATCGATTCGCTGCCGAAAAAGTACCGGGAGGTAATCGTCTTCCGGCACAAGGAAGATAAATCCTACGAGGAAATCGCCGATTTACTTGGTATACCGGTCGGTACGGTCAAGGCACGGATTTTCCGTGCCCGAGAGTTGCTCAAAAAGAAACTTCGACACCTGTAAACGATCGGCCGGTTTCAGGACTGGTGAGCATGCGCTGTGTATATACTTCCATCCTGCTGGCGTTCGTCCTGGCAGCCGCCCCGGCTAGTGCCAAGCAATACCGGTTCACTCAGCACGAGACGTACCAGGTCAACGGCCGCGTCGTTTTGTCGCTGACGACGGTTTCCGGGAGCGTCACGGTCACCGGAGAACCGTCCGACGTCGTCGACGTGCAGGCAGTGAAGCTCGTCGATGCCGTTGGCATGGACCAGGCCGCGGTGATCGCCGATCACATCTCCATTAAGACGCAGGAAACGGACGACGGCATCGAGATTACGACCGCGTACCGGAAGATCGCCGACTATGACCCCTCGTTCTGGGACAAATTGATCGGAAACGGCAGCCGGATCGCCGAAGGGCAGGTCGATTACGTGATCAGAGTTCCCGAATACACCGACGTTGTGATTACCAGTGCGGCCGGCCCGATCAGTGTCAGCAACCTGACCGGTTCGGTGACCATTGCGTCGTCTGACGCCGCGATACAGTTAAACACCCTGGAAGGGGCGATCGCGGTCGACAACGGCGCGGGTTCGACACACGGTGAGCTGTTATTCGGGCCGGTGGAAGTCCGCCAACCCCTCGGCGAGATAGCACTGAAATGGGTAGACGGAGATATCCGGGTGAAGTCGCTGGCGGCTTCGATTGATATCCAGCAGGAGACCGGTTCGCTGGACATCGTGACACGGACCGGCGATGTGACGATTCGCACGAATCTGGAAAGCAATCGCGACTATTTCGTCGAAACTCAATCAGGTAATATCGAATTCCTCGTGCCGGTAACGGCATCGGGGCTGTTACACATCGCGTCCGACATGGGAGAAATCCAAACCGACGTTCCCGTATCGATCGAGAAGTATTCTCGCCAGGGAGTTGTTGGCCGCTTTGGAGTCGGAGGCGTAAAAGTGAACCTCATTTCGGGGTCGGGCGACGTGACGGTCGCCCAATTCTAGTCGACCGACCGGGAGAGCCCCCGCGCGGGTCGCATGGGATGTGACCATGATGCAGGATGTATCGCGCAAACTGCTGCCAATCGCTGCTGGCGTTTGCCTGTTGGCGGCAGCGGTCCTCTCCGCTCCGGCGCAAGGTGAAGACTCGCCCTCAGCGCCCGCCAGTGACCGCCAATCCACCGGGCCTTTCTCCGCTGACTCCTCCGATTCCGTTTCGATTACACCTTTCGCCCCGGCCGAAACCTCGGTGCCGATATCCGATGACAGCGTCGGTCCCCGTCGCGCTCAGCCGGGAGATATCCTCTTCAACGAAATCGAGCTGTCACCTGAAGGTGTTATCGCCTACGATACGCTCGGCAACCGGTGGAGCTACGACTTTCAGACCGACGAATTCGTGGAGGGTGAGCTGCCCGGAAGCGATATACGACCCACCGATGTGGGAATGCCGGTCGAGCAACGGTGCACGGAACGGCTCGAAGTGAAACCGGTGGCCTCCTACATAAATGTCGGCTACGAACAGTTTGTCGAGGGGGATATCAACGCCACCGGGCGAGTGGTAGTGCAGGGCTGGGTGAGAGGGAACATTCGCTCGCTGCAGCGGGTGCTCGTAACGCCGCACGGGCGGGTCGATGGCAGCATCTATGCGCCGGAAATCGATGTCGAGGCGGGTGGAATCGTCCTCGGCGCGCTGACGGAAACCAGCAACCCGATGAGTGTCCTGCATGACCTTTCAGCCCAGTACATGTGGGTAGTCTTCGGCGTTTTTGTCTTCTGGCTGGTGTTTACGTTCGTGCTCGTGTCGCTGGCGCCGCGTCAGTTCCGGAATATCCAGGGCTGCGTGAGCAGCTACCAGTTGCGGAGTTTCTGGCTTGGACTGCTGTTGTTGCTGCTTATGGGACCGGCAATGGCCGTCTTTGCGGTGACCATTATCGGCATCGTCGTTACCATCGCTATTCCGTTTGCCTACCTGATTGCCATTTCCCTCGGGGTGATTACGTTCGGTAACCGGGTCATTAACCGTCTGATGCTCCGGCTGTTCGGTCGCAAGCAATCGTTGATGTTTCAATCACTGCTGGGAGTCACCATGTTTGCCGCGGTCTGGCTGCTGGTCGCGTATCTTCTGGGTTCCTCGGATCCGACGTCAACGACGATCGGCACGGTTTTACTGGTGCTGGTGACGGTCGGCAGTCTGTATCCGGTGTGCACCGGGCTGGGCGCGGCATTTCTGACGCGATTCGGTTTCCGGCCGTATGTGGCGTATGGCGACCGCCAGGCGGGTCAGGCCGATACCTCGCCCGCCCCGCCGCCGATTCCCAAGGCGCCGCCGGTGATGGGACCGCCCCCGACCCCCCCACCATCGCATCGGCCGGGATCATCTCCGCTATCTTCAGGAAACGAATGAGCCGTCTTTCCGTATCTCTAGGGGAGGAATCGCACATTCACGAAATGGGAGGTATTGGCATGAGGACAGGGAAACAGGGCTTTGCTGCGGGTGTGTTGGTACTGGTGATCGTGGCGGCGGCGACAGCGGGGCCGATCGAGCGCGCCACGGAACGCGTGGACGTCAAAGACGCCAAGTCGCTGTATGTCGAATGCGATTTCGGCGCCGGAGAGCTGTTCATTCGGGCTGCCGACATCCCTGAGGCGGCGGTACTCGACGTATCCTATGAGCCCGACAAGGTGGATTACTCGGTGACCTACGACGTACAGAATGGAGTGGGAGAACTGCTTCTGGAGAGCGAGATCACCAAGCGGGGAAAAGTCGACCGTATCGAAAACAGCTGGGAATTGACACTCTCGGAGAAACTCCCCGCAGAAGTGCACTTCGATATCGGCGCGTGTGACGCCGAGATCGATTTCGGCGGCATGCCGCTGACCGAAGTTTCGCTGGATGTCGGCGCAGCCTCGGGACTTATCGAGTTCTCCAAGCCTAATCCCGAGCGCATGCGTGAAATGACTGTCGATGTCGGCGCGTCCTCGGTGGAATTCAATATGCTCGGCAACGCCAATTGCGAGTACCTGAGCTTCGACTGCGGCGCGGCCTCGGTCGATGTCGACTTGCGCGGTGAATGGAAAGGCGAATCAGTCGCCGACTTCGACATCGGCATGGGTTCCGCCGACATCGTCGTCCCCGAGGGCCTGGCGCTGCGGATCGAAAGCGACGACAGCGGCTGGTTCACATCGATCGATTTCGACGATCTCGATCTCGAAAAGGTCTCGTCCGGGGTCTGGGAGTCCGCGGGATTCGAGAAGGCCGCAGCCAAATTGACCCTTCGACTCGATGTGGGGATGGGTTCGATAGACATCAGGGCTCGCTAGGGGCCGGTCATCTGCCAGATGTGAGCAAGCCGCCCGGTGCCGGCGCCGGACGGCTTTTTCTATCGGCCGATTGCGGCCGATTTCAATGCTTGTGCGTCCTGCCGGCACGATTCTATACTGAAGAAACCGGTCGTCCGCGTAGCGGCGAACCAATCCGATCTTCCGGCGTTATAAGGCGATAGGCTGACCCGTAAGGAGACGACATGAAACGTGCTTTTGCGATGACCCTACTGGCAACGACTCTGCTGATCGTCGGACAGGCTTGGTCGCAGACGACGCAGGAACGCATCTACCGCGCCCGGGACCGGGTGTATCCGGCCCTCGTGCATATCCAGCCGGTAGTGAAGGACTACAACACCGGCGAACTGAAAAAACAGGCGGTCATTGGCTCGGGCGTCATCTTCCATCCCGACGGTTATGTCGTCACCAATTATCACGTAGCCGGCAAGGCGGTACGGATCATTTGCACTCTATGGGACAAAGAACAGGTGCAGGCCGAGTACATCGGCGGCGATCCGCCGACCGATATCGCTGTCATCAAACTTGACCTGAGCAATCACACCGGCGCAATTCCGGTCGCCGCGTTCGGCGACTCGGATTCCGTCCAGGTCGGACAGCAGGTGCTGGCAATGGGATCGCCGTTGTCGCTGTCGCGGTCGGTATCGTCGGGAGTCGTTTCCACGAAGGATCGGTATTTCAGTTCCGATGTTCGCCTGCCCAGCGGTGAACGAACCGGCCGGTACAATCTGTGGATCCAGACGGATGCGGCCATCAACCCTGGCAATTCCGGTGGACCGCTGGTGGATTTGGATGGCCGCGTGATTGGGATTAATTCCCGCGCCACACTGTTCGCCAACAACATCGGTTTCGCCATCCCCATCAATATCGTCAAGGCGGTGACCAGCGCGATTATCGCCGACGGAAAAGTGCACCGCAGCTGGATCGGCGTACATTGCCAGGCGCTGCAGGAACTCGAAGATTATTTCGGATCGGGGCGCAATCGCGGGGTACTGGTATCGTCGATCGATCCCGGATCTCCTGCCGAGGACGCGCACATCACGGCGGGTGACATCATTCTTGCCGTCGACGGTGTGCCGGTATCGGCCCGTTTCCTTGAAGAGCTGCCCGTGTTTTACAACAACATCGCCTCGCGTCCGCCCGGCAGCGATGTCCGCTTGACCGTCTTGCGTGGCGAGCAGGAGTATTCGTTCACACTGGCAACCCGCGAACTCGGTGATTTGCAGGGGGAAGATTTCGACGTGACCTCGTGGGGATTCACCGTCAAGGGCATTACCAGACAGATGCAGATCGACAACCAGCTTCGCGATTCGATCGGTGTCTACGTGACAGGCGTCAAACGCGTGAGTTCGGCGGATCTCGGAGGGCTGCGGTCCGGAGACGTCATCACGCATCTCAACAAGACGCCGGTACAGGATCTGGGTGAGTTCATCACGCGCTACGGTGAGCTCGCGGACGTCACCGGCAAGATACTGCTGACGACTCGACGCGGAGGCGCCGTGCGGCTTGTGGTACTTAATCTGGATAAAGATGAGGAGGTGCGACTTGAAGGCTAGGCGGTTGCTGTGGGCGTTCGGCGTACTCCTGCTGGGGCTTGTGGCATCCCCCGGCGCTTCAGGAGCTATTACGACGGATTTCGACTTCGAAAAGCTGAAAAAACAAGTCGAGCAGTATACGCTCATCATGGAAATGAAGCTCGAGCTGTCGTTCGGCATGCAGACAACCGAGCAGGAGATACGTCTGCTGGCGACGATCGTCCGCAAGGACGGCCTCGTGCTGTTTGACGGTTCATCGCTGGATCTGTCGGACCCGTTCAGCTCCTTCTCGTCGTTCTCAATCAAGTCCACCCCCACGCGAATCGAATTCAAGACGCTGGACGGCTCCCGAACCTACCAGGGTGAGTATATCGGCAACGACCGGTACACCAAGATCGGTTTCGCGCGAATCGTCGACTCCGCGCAAACCGAATTCCCGTTCGTGAGCTTCAGCAAATCGACCAGGCTGACCGTCGGCAGCTGGGTGGCGCTCTACTTCCTGCTTCCGGAGTTTGTCACGCCCCGCATTTCAGCCGACATCGGCATGGTGTCGGCACTGATCGAGATACCCGAATCGTTTCCCATGATTGTCGGATTCGGACCGCACGAGCTGACCTCGGTGCTGTTCGACCAGAGCCTGACACCGCTCGGTGTGCTGGGCACGCTCCCCGATCCGGCCGGCGCCTCTGAAGGCGGGATGGATTCGTTTGGGGGGGACGATTTCCCCATCATGGGTCTGATCGGCGCCGAAAAGATCGCCGCGCTGGTGGCCGATCCGCCCGTCAAGGGCAAAATCGAGCGCGGCTGGCTCGGCATTACACTGCAGGCACTGACCAAAGATATTCGGGAGTTTTTTGCGGTTGAAGCCGACGGCGGTATCATCGTCAACGAAGTGCTTACGGGATCGCCGGCTCACTCGGCAGGGCTGAAAGTCGGAGATATCCTTATCGAAGTCAACGGCCAGGCGATCGAGGTCGATGCCGAGGAGAGACTGCCCGTGTTTCAGCGACGAATCTCGGAGATGGGCCCAGGCACGCCGGTTGAATTTACCGTGGTGCGACCCGGCGACGAGGGGATTGACACCGTCAGCCTGACGGCGGTCCTGAGCAACGCGCCGATCGCCGCCACCGACGCCGATGAGTATGAAAACAAGAAGCTGGAATTCAAAGTCCGCGACCTCGTCTTCACCGACTACATGATGTTTAATGTCGAGCCGGAATCGCTGACCGGTGTCGTGGTGTCAGAACTCGAACCGGGCGGGCTGGCCAATATCGGCGGGCTGCGCCTCGGCGATGTAATACAGCGAGTCGGCGGCGCCGACGTAATGTCGGTCGATGACGCGCGCGGTGCGCTCGAGGATAAGCTGAAGGACGACCCCGCCGAGATCGTGTTTTTCGTCTGGCGTAACAACAAGACGATGTTCGTCAACGTCAAAACTCAGTAAGCAGGAACACATCCATGACTCAGGGCGAGTGGTCTCACTCGCCCTTTTTTATGCTCGCACGGTCAGCGAATGAGCACCATCTTGCGCGCGTCGCTGAAAGCTTCCGTAGAGAGCCGGTAATAGTAGACGCCGCTTGCGACAGGCATCCCGCGTGAGTCACAACCGTTCCAGATGACACTGTGCGTGCCCGCCGGCTGATTCCTGTCGACCAGCGTCGCCACTTCCTGTCCGAGGACGTTGTATACTGTGAGACGGGCATCCGACTGCACAGGTAGTGTGTATCTGATGACGGTCGACGGGTTGAAGGGGTTGGGGTAGTTTTGCTCCAGCGACGCCGAGAGCGGCAGGGACACGCGTGGGTCGTCCCCGACTCCAGTCGGTGTCCCCGCAGGGTTGTTCAGGACCGCGCGAAGATCCGTGATCGATGACAGGTGATTGGTCCCCTGGCCGACGGCTATCTTGAGCAGTACAAACTGACTGTCACCGGGGTTGAATGTGAACGGTCCCACGGCGGCCATCATGACACGATCGGCAGGCGCCGTATCGAGCCAGCCTGTCCCGCCGACCGGGTCACCCGTCATCCACATGCGTGACGGCAGCCCGGAGACGGGGTTGATCTTCGTCGTTCCGTTGACATTGAGTCCACGAACGACATTCCATGATTCCGCAACGACGGCCGGATCGCCTCCCGTCGGATACGTTACAACGGAGTACAGATCCAGATTGCGGTAGTCGGGCACGAGAGTGCGGTCGAAGATCGCCGTGTCGCCCGGCGACGGGACCAGCGGTCCGGCCAGCAGTTTGACGCCAACCGCTGGTGGCTGCATGCCGTAGCCGCCGTTGGCAAGATCGTCCTCCGCATCACCGTTGTAGCAGTAAAAGATGTTGTCGACACTGTCGCATCCGATAAGGTCATCACCGGCCCAGCCCAGATCCGGATCGGTCCAGAAAACCACGAAACAGCTGTCGATCACGTTTGACCCGTGATTGAGCATCGTGTACTGCACGAACACGGCAGTCGTTTGATCCGGATTATCCGCCCCCCAGATCATCTGACGGATCTCGATTCCAAGCGGGTCGGTGTCGCCGCCGAGGACGCCATGCTGATCCGGATTGGCGTCATTAAACACCGCCCACAGCAACTGATCGCCCCGCATCGCCGGGTTACCGTCGCCGTCCACCGGCGCCCCCTGGTCGGTCGGCCAGTTCAGGTACGACTGATTGGGGTTGCCGGCGAGGCTGTCGGCATACAGCGAGTAGACGCGGTAGCCGGCGTCGTCGACGGCGTTTGTGTCAAACGAACCGTTTATCATCGGTCCCGGCCAATATTCCGAGCTGTATTGACTCATGCTGATGCGGATCGAATCATTGACCCGTCCGCCGACCCACACCCCGGCTGCATACATCACCGTTTTCGTATTTATGCCGTTGATGATGTCGTCGACCGCCGTGAACGGGTAGAAAAACCCCGCATCCCAGCCAAACGTGCCTGTGCGATCGCGAGCCAATATTCCGGTGTTGCCTGCGAAAATCAGGACGTCGTTGGCGGCGATCCAGGTCGAATCATCGATAAGGAGGTTATCGAGCGTGCCGGTCGAACCCGGCCGTTCGAGAGGCGCTGCGAGGTTCGATGAACACATCAGGATCAACGCCACTCCGGTAAGGCATAGACCTGCATGTCTGCCCATACTGGGGGCCGCCCTTGTTTGTGCGGCGTGGGTCGCGCCGCTATTTCAGCAATAACATCTTCCGTGACGCGGTACAGTCATCAGTATGCAGTCGGTAGAAATACACACCGCTGGCAACGCGGTTGCCGTCGCCGTCGGTACCATTCCATACTACGCTGTAGTTTCCGGGCGGTTTCGTTTCATCGACCAGCGTCACCACTTTTTGCCCCAGAACGTTCAACACAATCAACTCAACGTCGCACTGGCGCGGCAGGGCGTAGCTGATCGTGGTGGTCGGGTTGAACGGGTTGGGGTAGTTCTGGGCGAGTGTGAAGTCGCTGGGGAGGGCGGTTTCGGGGTTGCTGTCGCCGACATCGGTCGGGATATTCGGATAGGCCGACATGACGTTGTACATCTGTGTGATCGACGATAGGCGGTCGGTACCCTGGCCGACGGCGAACATTACGAGTACATACTGACTGTCGCCGGGCATCATGGTGATTGGTCCCATGGAACCCATCATACGCCGGTCGGCGGGGTTGGCGTCGAGGTCGCCGGTGCCGGTGAGCGGATTTCCTGAGTTGACGAATGTCGTGACATGGCCGTTGTAGGTGTATGGTGACCCGTCGGCGTTTAGCCCCTTCATGTATCTGAAGGTCTCGACGTAGTCGTTCGGGTCCAGGCCGTTTATGTACTTGTTGGTAGCTGTCATTCCGAGGTTGTCAAAGCCGGGATAGAGTTGGCCGAAATAGAACGCCGTGTCGGCGATACTACCCGGTATGCGGGGGCCGTACAGCAGGCGGAATCCAGCCGCCGGCGGGCTGGCGCCATACTGGTGATCATCGTTGTCGGCATTGTAGGCATAGATGATGCCCAGCGTGGAGTCACAGCCGTAGAGATCATCGCCTGCCCCGCCGATATCCGGATCGGCCCAGATGCTCACGAACATACTGTCTATCTGATTGCTTCCCTTGTTGAACAACTCGTACTGCAGGTACACTGCCGTGCTCTGCGCATCCGTGCCGACCGTGTACTGCTCGGGAATCGGCGGTGTGAATGTAAACGTATCCGCCGACGTGCTGTAGAAGTCCCTGTATGTCGTGAACCGGACAACAGTCCCTTCAACCGGAACCGAGAGATTATCCGAATAGTCGTTGAAAACGATGCGGCCGATGTGGAAGTCCTCGGGGAAGCTGTAGATGGAGTACGCATAGTCAGGCGCCGGTTCGTAGTACTCCACTTCCCAGGGATAGATGCGGTCTCCCCAACTCCAGCCACCGCTGGCATCGTCATCAATGATTGAGAAAAAGATACGCACATCGTCAGTGGTATCATCGGGCGTGCCGTCGCCGATATTCCAGATCTCGAACGGTGCGGGATCCGCGAATTTGGCGTCATCGCTCCAATTGTAGTACTCAGAGCTGTCGGTCGTGAAGCGAATTTCCCAGTCTGATGTGCCCAGGCGTCCTTGCCAATTGAGGCGCGAGAAATTGGAGCCTTCATCGGATGACACGTACCAGTCTTGAGACGAGTTAAGCGAATATGCTACGTCGTCAGGTGGGGCGACGGCGCCCGTGTCGGTAGCGATTTCCTCGATAGCGATGCCTGTTGGCAACGAAATGACATGCACTTTGAAGCCCTGTACCACCGCGGGATTCGCGTCGCCCCATTCGCCACGCTGGTTGGCCAGTAAGCGCTGATCCTTCGTGATATTGTCGAGGTTCCACAGGCTGTACACGGTGTCTTCACCGTCCACGAGAAACGTATCCGTGAACGTGACTTCGTATTGGTCCGCCGGGTAAGCGGGCTGTCCGACCGACCAGACTTCAACCACGTCGTGCGACGGACCGGTATGGGCCGCGGTGTCGGCAACGTCGACGTAAATCGTGTCCAGCGTAGTACCGGTAATCTCCCAGGTAGTCATGCGAACTTCGATCCCAAGCGGATCGGTCTCGCCGGCGTAATTGGTATGTTCCGCCGGATCGGCGTCGTTGAACACCGTCCAGAGCATCTGCTCACCGATCATGAGTGGGTTGCCCAGCGCATCAACCGGAGCACCCTGGTCTTCGGGCCAGTTGAGGTAGTCATCGTTGGGGTTAGTGGAAAGACTGTCGCGATAAAGCTTGTAGACCTTGAAATCGGGGCTGTCAGCCTGATAAGTGCCATCAGACATCGGTCCGGGCACGTACTCGTCGTCGTATTCGGAGATTGCCACTCTGATATCCCCATTCACCTTGCCGCCGAGCCAGAGGCCGGCTGCATACAAAGGCGAGCGGATGTTGGAGCCGTTTTGGATAGCCTCAATTCCGGTGTACGGGAAGTACGTGCCGTGATCGTTGCCGAACACGTCGGATAGATCCCGGCCGAAGTTGCCGTGGTTCGTGACGAACATCAGGACGGCGTTGGCATCGATGTACGTTGAATTATCGACAATGGAGGCGTCGGTGCTCGTGGGTGCTCCTTCGCGATCGGCGGGTGGAAGGGCAAATGAAAGCGTGGCGAACAGCAGCACCGCGGCGCAGGTCGCTATCGCATGATGACATGTAGACATATCTCCCCCGGTTTTGTGGGATAGTTTACTTGTGCTTGTATTCACAATCTATGTTGAGTTCTGTATTTGTCAACCACTTGAGGACGAGCGATTCACTGCGTCTGCCGGCGCCGATATGCAATGATCTGCGGATAGAGCTCTGCATAAGCCCACCTGGGGCATTTCTCAGTAGGCTGTTCAGCCGCCGAACTCCTGTTGTACCGCCATGTCAATAAACGGTTTACGTAGGGCTTGGCGGAATGTATATTGTGTGCATACTTCGGATTTCCACGTATCCCGGTTCGGCATGGCCGTTGCACAGGACCGTTAACGACAGGCGGCTCGCCTGTTGGAGGACTTGGAAAGAAAACGGCTGAGCTGAACGGAAAGGTGATAGAAATGACCAAAACGCTCATGATTATACTTGTGGTTTCCGGCATTCTGTTGGCCGGGTCGGTCTCGGCACAGTATACCGGCATCGTGTCGATCGACTCAATCGAAGCCGAGCCCGGAGATCAGGTCGCCGTACCTATTTGGATGAGCGGTAACAACGATCAATTCTCCGGCGCCATGTTGCCTATTCGGTTTGATCACGCCGCGTTGACGCTCGACTCGATTTCCCTGAGCGGTTCGGTCTTTCCGGCCGGCTTTTCCGGCCAGGTTCATTACGACGGCTATTCCGATGGCTGGATAATCACCGTGATTCCGCCGTTTGGCGCCACGCCGCCGCCGGCGGTCGATGATGCCGAAGGATTGCTGTGCAGCGTGTTTTTCTCGGTGGCCGATCCGCTGGCTCCCGGCGCCTATGGTATAGACTCAGTGAATGTCGATTCGTCGTTTACGATCGGCAGCACCGAGTTCCACTTCTGGCGGAGAATGGAGTTCATTAGTCCCGATGCGCGTACGCTCCTTCCGGGATTCGAGTCCGGGCAGGTTTTCGTCCGCGTCACGACCGCTGTAGGCGATGAGCCGGGGTCCGTGGATCTGCCGACCTCGTACGGACTGGCGCAGAACTACCCTAACCCTTTCAACCCCAGTACCATAATCGAGTTCTCCCTGCCAAGCGCAGGCCCCGTTTCGCTTCTGGTTTATAACGTCCTCGGCCAGGAGGTCTCGGCGCTCGTGAACCGACATATGGAAGCTGGTGTCCACTCGGTCACTTTTGATGCATCCGGATTTCCCAGCGGCGTATACTTCTACCGCCTGAGCCACGAGGGCGGCTCGCTCACGAAAAAAATGACCTTCGTCAAATAAACCAGATTTGTCGACGTGCCGATGAAACCAGAGACGGCCGGAGAAACGGCTGTCTCTGGTTTTTTTTGGGAATCGACGGTTCGATGACGACCACGGCACAAGCACCGAAGCAGGTGAAGATAGGGGAGTACGTCCTGACCGGCAAAATCGGACAGGGCGGAATTGCCGAAATCTATCGCGGTCGTCAGGAGTCGCTCAATCGCGACGTCGCTATCAAAATCCTCTCAGCGGAGCTTTCCAACGAACCCGATATTGTGAGGCGATTCGAGCTGGAGTCGATGGTGATCGCTCGGCTCAACCATCCCAATATCGTCCATGTCATCGATAAGGGGCAGGCCGGCAACCGCTACTACTTCGTTATGGAGTACGTAGACGGGACCTCGATGCGCGAGGTGATAGACTCAGACAAGATCAGCCTGAAAGTCAAACTGGAGATGATCGCCCAGGTGTGCAAGGCACTAGATTACGCGCACAAAAACGGCGTCATCCACCGCGACATCAAGCCGGCCAATATCCTCATCGACCGCCAGGGTAACCCACGGGTTGCCGATTTTGGAATCGCGCAGATCGTCGGACGGGCTGAATCCGACATGACCGCCGCCGACGTCGTCATGGGGACGGTGGCCTACATGTCGCCCGAGCAGAAAGTCAGCTCGACCAATGTCGACCAGACCACCGACATCTATGCAATCGGGATAATCATTTACGAGATCCTCGTCGGGAAAAAACCACTCGGCCGGTTCAAAATGCCGTCGGAGCTCAACCCCGAACTAAACGCGTCGTTCGACGCGATCATCGAAAAGTGCCTGGCGGAAGATCCGGCGGGTCGGTATCAAACCGCGGTCGAACTCAAGGACGCGCTGTTCGAGGCGATCGGCTCGCTGGACAGCGACCACCGTGAACCGGCGCAGGATTTCTCGCTGTCCGGATCGAACTCCTTTATCGGCAAATGCCGGCATCTCGACACGATACAGGAAACCCGGCATTCATCGACTATCCTGGTCGAGCACAAAGTGACCAAGCAGCTCTACGTTATCAAGAAACACAGCAAAGGGGAAGCGGGCCGGAAAGAAGCCAAGCTGCTGACTACATTCAAGCACAAAAATATCCTGAATATCTTTGGATCGGGCGGCACGGGACGGAACACGGTGGTCGTATGCGAGTACGCGCAGGGCGGGTCGCTCGCCGACCGGATGGTGCGCAAATATGACTGGCGCCCGGCCATGGAGTTGATCGCACAGGTGGCCTCGGGGCTGGACTTCGCCCACAAAAACAACATCATCCACGGCAACATCCGGCCGTCCAACATCCTGTTCGACAAGGACGAAACGCCGAAAATCACCGACTTCGGCATGCCGATCCACTACGACTCGCCGAACAAGAAGAACTGGTACTCGCCGCCGGAGCACAAACAATCCCGGCAAGGCGACATCTACGGACTCGGCGTCATTCTGCATCGCATGATCACGGGGAGAAGCCCGCAGTACGACACCGGGGACAACCTTCGGCTCGACGATGTCAAGCTGCTGGTGCCTGAGGAGGTACGCCGCATGCTGGCGAAGCTGCTGGCCATCCGTGTGACCTATCGCTACAAAACCGGTGAGGAATTCCTGGCGGACTGGGATGGGTTTGTGGAACAAGAAGAGGCTGCCCGTCGCCAGCGGGAACTTCGCGCTCAGACTCCGAAAGTCGAGAAGAAAAAACTGCCGGGCTGGATGATCCCGGCTGCTGCGGGCGGTGGACTAGTCCTGTTAATCGTAATCCTCTGGCTGGTCGGCGCTTTCGGCTGATCAACCCTCGCGCACGGTCCGGTCTTCCCCCCGAACAAAGATGTGTCTGGAAACCGAAGGGCCTCTTGCGAGGCCCTTCGTAGTTTCTGTGCAATTTACGACATGCGATGCCGGACGCTACAACAGCGAATAGGTGATTCCGAGAGCGAGTGTTTGTTTGAGTCGTCCCTTCTTCTCAACCTGTTTGTCGTACAGCAACTGGGTGTAGAAACTGACGGCGACAATCTTCGATACCTTTGCGACAAACAGATTTTCGAAGTTCACGTCAACGGCTTTCCAGTAATCCTCTACTTCCGTTCCTTTCACTTTATCCGACTCGGAGAAGAAGAAAGCCTTGTACAGTGATAGCTTCCCGACATACACCAACTTGTCCGAAAGCGTCAGCATGGCGTCGGTGACCGACTCGATACCACCGTCCGTAAAAGTCGAATCAACCTGCGGCAGGGCGGTATCGGTGGTGTCGATGTACGACTGCATGATCTGCCGGAAAGCGACACCCAGACGGCTGGCAATCACGTCGTTGTCCTTTTCGTAAAACTTGCGCGTTCCGCCGGCGGACTCGGTCAGCTTCAGCGGTGAAAACCACAACTTCTTGGTCGAGTACGTTGTGCCGAACAACCGGTTGTTGTAGCGGCCATCATAAAACTGTGATTCGAGACGAAATGCGACGTAGGGATCGACCAATCCGTTGAGCGTGAAGCTGCCGACGTTTTCCCAGTCTATCAGGTCGGTCGACTTCTTCGGTTTGCTCCAGTCGCCGGATTCTTCATCCTGCGTGCTGGTCATGCCGAATGAAGATCGGAGCGTGCTCTTGAAGTTGAACGATGGGGAGAATTGCCGCTGCGCGGAGCCGTTCAGATTGGTCTGCCACGAAAACGATCCGACTTCGCCGCCCACCCAGGCGTCGTTGTACGACGTCTGCGTTGCGGTCAGGTCCCAGACCAGACTCTTCTTCCATATGTACAGCGTATCATCCGCGACTTCCTGGGCGGCCAGAGCCGGCGCCAGAAGCGCGGCTGTCAGGCAACCCAGGGCGATGGCTCGACAAATTCCGTTTTTCATAGGTGTCCTCACTCTCCCGTACGGTTATGAATTGTACCTGCGGAAAAGTGCAAAAAAAACGGGCGCGCCACAAGCAGGAAATCCCGGGCCGTGCGTGGCCCGGGATTTCGCACATCATGCACCGCACACTCAGAGCGATCGAGTTCTCAGGCGGACCGCAACTCCTGCGTGCAGTGGGCGCAGCGCGTGGCCTTGATCGGAATGACCGAGAGGCAGTACGGACACTCCTTGGTCGTGGGCGCCGCCTCCGGCGCCGGCTTCTCACGCTTGAGACGGTTGATGTTCTTGATGAGAATAAAGACCGAGAATGATACGATCAAAAAGCTTATCACCGTGTTGATAAACGTGCCATACTTGAGAATAACTGCTCCGGCCGCGTTGGCGTCGGCCAGCGTAAGATATGGCCCCGCGGTAGCGCCCTGTTTCAACACGATAAACAGGTTGGAGAAATCAACATTGCCGAGCAACAAGCCGATCGGCGGCATCAGAACGTCGTCGACCAGCGACTTGACGATCGTACCGAACGCCGCACCGATGATGATGCCGACGGCCATGTCGACGACATTGCCCTTCACGGCAAATTCCCTGAACTCCTTCATCATCCCCATAACGTAGTTCCCTTTCCCAGAAACCTGCGGTTATATGTCGGGACACGTGCGTGCGACCCACCCGGTGCTCAGCCCTGCAGCATTCGCAACCGGAAAGGCGAGCGCATCCTTTGCTATCCCTTTTCGGGTATCCCCTGCCGATATAGGTGCACGTCATGCTGCGGAAGCGGAATCGAAACTCCTTCGCGGTCGAATGTGAGTTTCACCCGCTCCGTAAGATCAAAATACACCGCCCAGTAGTCCGAGGTTTTGACCCACGGACGAACAACGAAGTTGACCGAGCTGTCGGCCAGTTCGGATACGGCGATGGTCGGTGCGGGATCATCGAGCACCCGGCTGTCTTCCCTGCAAATCCTCTCGAGAATCTGCTTGGCCTTCTTGATGTCATCGCCGTAACCTATGCCGAACACCAGGTCGACACGGCGGGTGTCCATGGCCGAGTAGTTGGTGATGGTATCGCCGGTTATCTTCCCGTTGGGTACGATGATCTGGCGGTTGTCGGGCGATCGGAGCACGGTGTGAAAGATGTTCACTTCTTCGACGGAGCCCGCGGTGCCGCCCGCCTCGACATAATCACCGACTTTGAACGGCCGGAATATGATTAACATCACACCCGATGCGAAATTACCCAGTGACCCCTGCAGAGCGAACCCCACGGCCAACCCGGCAGCGCCGATTACGGCGATGAACGATGCCGTATGCACACCGAGAGTGCCGAGTGCGGCGATAATCACGAACGTGAGCAGCGCGATCCGGCTTAACGCAATCAGGAAGCGCGACAGGGTCGGATCCGTGCCCGCCCGGTCAAGTACGCGGCGAAGCAATCCAGCCAGGATACTCACGACCAGCCGTCCGATTATAAGTATCGCGATGGCGCCGAGTACGCGCAGTCCGTACATCGCCGCCCAGTCTTTGATCAGGTCAAGGTACTCCTGCATACAGTGTCCTTTCCTGTGTTCAATTCTACAACTGAACTCTCCGTGACACCAACCAACCGGACGAGCTACGGTTGTGCACCCAACCGCCGGATAGCCCCTCAGAATGATCTTTGCAGTTCACACTGCTGCTGTCAAACTGCCGTACCGGCAATATTGACCCGCACGACAGCGCGTGTCAACCTAAAAGGGGTAACGGGACATGAACCGAACGCGAGGACGAATTATCGCCGTTCAGTACGATTCGTCTTCCGATGGAAACGAGCCGGATCGCACGTCGTCGATGTACCGTTTGACCGCATCGGAAATGATCGGTTTCAGGTCCACATACTCGCGAAGGAATTTCGGTTTGAACGATTCGTCGCGAAGGCCGAGCATGTCGTTGATCACCAGTACCTGCCCGTCGCAGTATTTCCCGGCGCCGATCCCGATCGTCGCCGCAGTCTTGAGCGCGCTGGTGATTTCCGAGGCGGCGTTGGTATCAAACAACTCCAACACGACTGCAAAGCAGCCGGCGGCCTCGAGCGCCAGTGCGGACTCCATGAGGTAAGCGCGTGACCGCTCGGCCCGCCCCTGCACTTTGGGACCGCCAAAGCGATGAATGGACTGCGGCGTCAGGCCGATATGTCCCATCACCGGAATGCCGCACTCGATCACACGCGTGATCGTAGCGACCATCTCCAGCCCTCCCTCGATTTTCACCGCCTCGGCGCCGCCCTCCTTGAGAAATCGTCCCGCATTGAAGACCGCCGTTTCCGTCGACGGCTGAAAAGAAAGAAAGGGCATATCGGCGACCACCAGCGCCCGCTCGGTGCCGCGCGCAACAGCAGCCGTATGGGCAATCATGGTGTCCATGGTGATCGGCAGTGTCGACGCGTGCCCGTGAATCACGTTGCTGGCCGAGTCGCCGACCAGCATGATATCAATGCCGGCCTGGTCGAGCAGTTTCGCCGTGAAAAAATCGTACGCCGTCAGTACGGCAATACGCTCGCCTTTGGCTTTCATACCGACGATCGTCTGAACGTTCGTCTTGACGCGCTTTTTGATTGATGACATGGCCTATTGTTTTTCCGTGAGTTCACCCGAGGGAACGTAGTAGATTTTTCCGGTGATCGGTTTCTGAATCTGGTCGATCAGGTCGTCGAACTGGCGGGAATTGTTGACGAAGTCGATGTCGTCGGTTTTGACCACCAGCAGGGGTGTGTCGGTGTAGTGAAAGAAGAAATAATCGTACGCCTTATTGACGCTCTCGATGTATTCGCTGTCGATCGACCGTTCAAACGGCAGGTTGCGCTTTCGGATACGGCCCTGCAGCGTGGGAGTAGACGCCTGCAGGTAAATGACCAGATCGGGCCTCGGGATATTCTGCGCAAGCACGGGAGCGATCTTGTCGTACAGCGCCAGTTCGCGCTCCGAAAGATTGAGGGAAGCGAAAATCTGGTCCTTGGCGAACAGATAGTCGGCAACTATACGCTGCGCGAACAAGTCGCGCACCATCAACTGCTGCTGCTGCTGAAATCTCGAGATCAAAAAGTACAACTGGCAGGAGAAAGCGTGTCGCTTGCGGTTCTTATAGAAGTCGGTCAAAAACGGGTTCTCCAACACCTCTTCGCGGACCACCTCGGCATCGAGGCACTGCGCGAGCATCTCGGCGAACGTGGTCTTGCCGACCCCGATTACGCCCTCGACCGCTATGTAGTTCGGCTCAGACGTTACGTGCGACATGATCTTTATACAGCAGCACGCGCTCGCGGTCCCGGCTGTCGACGTACGATTCGAGCGGAGTGCCGGTTCGGGGATCGACAAGTTCCGGGTCAATCGCCAGAAGCGGTATCAATGCAAACGGGCGTTCCAGAAGCGACGGATGCGGAACGGTGAGGTCATCGAGCTGCAACACCCGGTCACCAAACAGCAAAATGTCTATATCGATAATGCGCGACTGATACGTCCCCTTGTCCGTCCGCCCCATGGCCGCTTCTATCTTCTCGACACTGTGCAGCAACTCGTGAGGGGGATACAGGTACTCACATTTGACCACCTGGTTGAGAAACGACGGACTGCCGTCGGGCATCCCCACGGCGTCGGACAGATACACCGGCGAGGTCGCGATGACCTCCAGCCCTTCGAGACTCTGCAGTTTGTCCAGTGCCACCTGCATGTGCCGCTCGCGATTTCCCAGGTTGGAGCCGAGCAGAAGATAGACAGTGTCAGCCATTGATACTCCTTTATGTCGGCTGATGGTCGGGGTCGGTCAACTTGGCCGTATCCCCCTGGTGGCGGGTGACTTCAACCTCGATAAACTTCACCTGCCCGGGGATTGGCGGGTGCAATTTTCGGACTTTCAAAGTTACCCGGTAGACCGGAAACATGTCAAGGATATTTGTCGCGATACGGTTGGCCAGACCCTCGAGCAGCGAATATGCAGTCCCCTCAACCGATTCCTTGATCACCTGATAGACACGATAGTAGTCCACCGTATCTTTGAGGCGGTCGGTTTTCCCCGGTTGGGCCAGGTCGACTTCCATCTCGCAGTCGATCTCAAACACGCGGCCTGTCTCCTTTTCCGCAGCAGTGACGCCGTGGTAGCCGTAAAACGACAGCCCTCCCATGCGAATCACATCGCTCATTGCGCCTCCTTTCTGACGGTGCGCAGCAGGCGCCGTTTCTTGATCCGGCCGATCGCCTCTTCATACGCTTTATCCCCGACCGTCAGGGAGAACCGAAGATACCCTTCTCCGCCGTCGCCGAAATCGGTGCCCGGACAGACGAGGATGCGATGCCGGCGAAACAGCTGGCGGGCGAACGCGGTGGCGTCCCGTCGCGACGGAATCCTCGCCCATAAAAATGGAATGGTTCGCCGCGTGGATTCCTGCAGTCCCAATAGCTCCAGAAGGGCCGACGCCCGGTCGGCCGTCCGTGTGAGCAATTGCCGAACGCCGCGCAGGGCCGGGTTGGGAAACGTCCGGATGGCGTCGATCGCCACATCCACATACCCCGCCGGCAGCGTAACCGGGATAAGTCGAGCGACCTGCTTCAGCGTACTCACTGCGTCACGGTTGCCGACTGCAAAACCGAACGGCAGTCGCGGCAAACCGAGCGAGTAGGCGAACGAGTGGAGTTCGAGTCCGACCCGCGAACCTCCGGTAACCGAGAGCACCGACACCGGCGGACGTTCCGCGATCGATTGATACGCGGCGTCGTTGACTATCAACAGATGCTCGCGACTGGCGGTCCAGACAAGGCCCGCCATGTCCGATTCGGAGAGTTCCATGCCGGTCGGATTATGAGGAGAATTGACAAAGGCCAGACGGGCCACCCGCCCGAGCCGGCTGCCCAGCCGTTCGAAGTCGGGCATCCAACCGCTTTTGGCCGACATCGTGTAACTCACCGGCTCGGCTCCCGCGCTGGTGACCGCCTGGCGGTAACTGGGGAGACCGAGTTCCGGGACAAACGCGATATCGCCGCCGTCGAGAAACGCCAGCGCGAGCATTGTTGCCAGCGACGTGATGGAACCGCCGATGAAGATCTCGCGGTCGGCGACCACGCGGCATCCATACCTCGCCGAGAGCCAGGCCGCCAGCTCGTCGCGAAGCTCCGCCAGTCGCTCCGGCCCCGCCGGCAGGAGTGCCGATGGTGACAACGGTCTGTCGGTCGTGGCAGCCGGCCACGAAAAGCCGGCCAGATCGATTACGTCGTCGCGTTTCAGCAGCCCCTTGCGCTCTTCTGACCGGACAAATGACATAAGTCCGGGAGGCATCTGAAACAGCCGATTGGCTTTTTCCAATTGCACTTTTGTGATTACCATCGGCTTGATCTCCTCATCGGGGCGGTAACGATTCGGTGAGCTGCCGCCGCATCGCTCTCAGGCGCGCCAAGTCGCTGTCCGGGATTCGCCCGACAGATCCGGCCTGCATTGCAAGGTGGTAGATGCGCGCGAATTGTTCAACGGTTTCGTGTCGGCTCAGCGCTTCGTCCATCGTGCGCCCGATCGTCAACAGGCCATGATTCCGCAAAAGAAACGCATCGTGGTTGGCAATAAACGGCGCGAGGGACCCGGGGACGGCTTCGGTACCCGGAGGAGCATACTCCGTAAGGGCAATCGGGCCGACAAAAACCGTCACCTCCGGCAGAACGTCTTCCGGCAACGCCCGTCCCGCGACAGCCGCTGCAGTTGCGTACGGCGGATGAGAATGAACGCAAGCCCGGCATTCGGGCCGCATCCGGTAGACGAACAGGTGCATTGCCGACTCTGATGACGCCCGCCCCGCACCCGACAGCCGGTTGCCCTCGGGATCGACCAGCACGATATCGTCCGGGGTGAGCAGGCCTTTCGGCAGCCCAGAAGCGGTGATCAGGATAGTCCCGTCGGCGCGCCGAATAGACAGATTTCCATCGTTGCCTGCGATGAAGCCCCTGGCATCGAGTCGCCGCCCGGCTCCCAGTAGTTGATCCACATCCGTAAGCGGAGAATTCATGGTAAGATAGAAAGTAGACACGGGCCGGGCAAAAGTCAATACGACCGCTTCCGTGCCCGCAGAATCGAGAATGACCGGTCGCAATCCACCGGGCACAGACGTATAACGTCTGAGATATGGAGTGCCGCCGTGCCGGGGTGAAAAATAAGGTAAAAACGGTCAAAAATAGTGAATCGATTCCCGACCGGTATCGTTATAAAAAACACGAACTTGCGTGGTATTTGCAGTTGACAGGCCGAATGTCGGCCGGTATATTACAAAGCTAAGTCTGTCGGAGGAGTTCATTGGGCGAGCACCCCTTTTCTTCACATCCGCACCAATCCCGCCGCACCACCCGAAAACAGGCGCTGTCGATCGGCGCGGTCGCGGTCGCGTGTGTCGTGTTCGGCGTGATTCTGGCCTCCCAGATCGATTTGACGCCACGTACCGTGGCCGATGTGCCGCTCAATATCGGGCAAACCGGCGCGTACCCGGTGGTCGAACGGGACGGTCAGATGGAATCACCGTTCGTCGCCGTCGTCGAACGCGTGCAGGACGCCGTGGTCAATATTTCGGCCCGCACCCGTGACAATGACGTCCCCTGGTACTTCCACGGCCGTGGATACGGGGCCTCGTCCGGTTCGGGGTTTTTCTTTCGCGATGACGGCTATATCCTGACCAACAATCATGTCATCGAGGACGCGGTGGAAGTTGTCGTGCGAACGTCGACCGGCTACGAGTACGACGCGACCGTCGTCGGTACCGACCGCGAAACCGATCTCGCTGTACTGAAAGTGGAGCCGGAGGAAGGCGTCACGGCTATTCCGTTCGGAGATTCCGAGGACTTGAAAGTGGGTGACTGGGCGATTGCGATCGGCAATCCGTTCCCCCAACAGGGACTCGACCGGACCGTCACGGTCGGCGTCATATCCGCCAAGGGACGCACCAACCTCCGGTTCGGCGCGGATACGCCGCGATACCAGAATTATATCCAGACCGATGCGTCGATCAATCCCGGCAACTCCGGCGGGCCGCTGCTGAACCTTCGCGGCGAGTGTATCGGTGTCAATGCGGCCATTTCGTCGCCGACGGGGTCCTCAGTCGGGATCGGATTTGCAATCCCGATCAATCTCGCTCGGGCAATCGTGCCGGATCTTATTGCAAGCGGCCGGGCAACCCGCGGCTGGCTGGGCGTCTGGTTGTCGGATCTGACCGAGCGTGAGGCCAAGCGTCAGGGACTGCAGGCCGTGCACGGCGTCCGGATCGACTCCGTCTTCGCGAATTCACCTGCCGAAGTTGCCGGTATCCGCGAAGGTGACGTGGTCGTCAAGTTTAATGATAAGGAAGTGATCAATACCAACCAGTTTTCCGTGCTGGTATCCACCGTGAGGGCCGGGCAGTCGGTACCGATCGATGTCATGCGCGACGGGGAGTCGCGCCGGCTTCGCACCACCGTCGTCGATCGAGACCAGTTCCTGGCATCCATTCAAACATCGCCGACTCCTCAGCAGGACGTTCCCACGACGGAGTGGCTGGGGATGGCGCTCGTGTCTTTTACTCCGCAGATGGCCCGCGATATCGGGATTCAGCATGTGGAGGGGTTGTATGTCATCCGGGTGTTTCCCGGAACGGCAGCTGATCGGGCCTCGATCACCGAGGGCACGATCATCCTGCAGGTAAATAATGAGCCGGTATCGACGCTGGCCGAAATCCGGGAACAGGCGGGTCAGCTGGAACGTTCCCGTACCCACATACCGTTAATCGTACAGGAGCCTGACGGCTCGATAGCGCGCAAAGTTATCCGTCCGTAGGTAGGATAAACGCAATCAGGTGAGGAAGAAGGCAGGGCCGATCGCCTCGATCGGGCGGCGGCGCCGGCCCGCGGAACCACTGTTACAGAAGGAGTTGGACAACAACCGTGGCTAAGCAATCCCTCAAGTATCGCGATGAAGATCGGTCACTCGATCTGTACCTTCGCGAGATCGGGGAAACACCTCTCATTACCGCCGACGAAGAAGTGCGGTTGGCTCGTCGCATAAAGCAGGGCGATAAAAAGGCCCTGGAGAAACTCACGAAGGCCAATCTGCGGTTCGTAGTGTCGGTGGCCAAGCAGTATCAGAATCAGGGTTTGTCGCTGGCTGACCTGATCAATGAGGGCAATATCGGTCTCATTAAGGCGGCGAAGCGGTTCGACGAAACCCGCGGTTTCAAGTTTATCAGTTACGCGGTCTGGTGGATTCGACAGGCGATTCTGCAGGCGCTGGCCGAGCAGAGCCGCATTGTCAGGCTCCCCCTCAATCGAGTGGGGACGCTCCACAAAATCGGCAAGATTTCCAGCCGCCTGGAACAGGGACTTGGGCGAGAACCCTCGCCCGAGGAAATCGCCAAGGAGCTGGAGCTATCGGAAGGCGAAGTTGCCGACACGCTCAAGATATCCAACTCGCACCTTTCGCTGGACGCGCCGTTTTCGGTTTCGGAGGACAACTCGTTGATCGATGTGCTGGAGGACGAATTCCAGCCGTCGCCCGATGAAGCCCTCCTGAGCCAGTCGCTGCGCGTGGAAATCGAAAAAGCGCTGGATACGCTCACCCCGCGCGAGGCCGAAGTGATCAACCTGTATTTCGGGCTGAATCACGAAAAGGCCCTCACGCTCGAGGAGATCGGCGCCCGCTTTTCGCTGACCCGCGAGCGTGTGCGCCAGATCAAAGAGAAGGCGATTCGCCGCCTCCGACACGCATCGCGCAGCAAATCGCTTCGGGCCTACCTCAACTAGGCTCTTCCCGAAAAGGACCGTGCCGGGCCGTCCGTACCGTCGGACGGCCTTTCTTTTTCTACGAGTTGCTATACGCGGTGCTTTGCTGTTACTTGCGCTGTCGGCCGCACTGGCGTCCACAGATGGGGAGGACCGGGCAAGTCGTATGCCCGGTCCGCATCGTGACATGTTTCGTGGGGCCGAGGAGGAGTGGTATGAGACTGTATCTGATGCAGCACGGGCAGGCGCGGTCAAAAGATACCGATCCGGAACGTTCCCTGACGGAACAGGGGATCGAAGAAACCAGCGTGATCGCGCACCATCTCTTTGTCACCGGTAAACCATCCCTGTCACGCGTCTACCACAGCGGCAAGACCCGATCACGACAGACCGCTGATCTCGTAGCGGAACGCTGGCATGCCGAGTCGCTGGTGGAAGAAGCCGACGATATGTCGCCGATGGACGACCCCTCGACCTGGCGCGGCAAACTCCGAACGCAGGATTCGGACATTATGCTGGTAGGGCATCTGCCTCACCTGGCCCGCCTGGCGGCCCTGCTTCTGACGGGCGATCCTGACCGCCCCGTCGTGCAGTTTGCGCACAGCGGGATAGTGTGCCTCGAGCGACGCGGGCGAGAAGGATGGTCTCTACTCTGGGCGATCACCCCGGAACTGGTGAGCTGACAACACGAGGGAGTACCCGTATGAACGAAGACAACTCATGGGCAGCGTTTTTCGACCGGCACGCTCCCTATTATCTGCAAAACGAGTTTACGGCAAACACCGGCCCTGAAATTGATTTCGTGCTCGACGAACTGCGGGTGTGCGACGGTGCGCCGCTGCTGGATGTGGGTTGCGGAGTCGGGCGCCACGCGATCGAATTGGCGCGTCGCGGATACGACGTTACCGGCATCGACATCTCGTCCGGTATGCTCGCCCAGGCGCGGGAGGCGGCCCGCCGGGCAGGTGTCACGGTAGAGTGGGTGCAGGCCGATGCCACGAGCTTTATGTCCGGCAGAAGGTTCGACGGCGCCATCTGTCTGTGCGAGGGAGCGTTTGGTCTGCTCGGCGCAGAACACGATCCCTACGATCAGGGAATGCGCATCCTCCATTGTATCAATCGCGTTTTGCAGCCCGGGGCACGAATCGTACTCACCGTGCTCAACGGCTGCAGAACCATCAGGCAGTACGCCGAAGCCGACATCGACAAGGGCACGTTCGATCCCATCAGCCTGACCGAGCAGAACATGGTGGCGGCCGAGCCGGGAGGACGTCCGGGTCTGGTCGGCCGCGAGCGAGCTTTCGTGCCGTCCGAACTCATCATCATGCTTCGCCAGACCGGATTCTGCGAACTGCATCTGTGGGGCGGTACCGCAGGTAACTGGCGCCGACAGCGCCCGCACCTCGATGAAATGGAAATCATGGTGGTTGCTCAGAAACCGGAATGAAAAACGTTTCGGACAAATGTCTTGAATCCGATCGGGCGGCAGCCTATGTTTGCCCAAACCAAGGAGTTCATGAATGATAAAACGGTTTCTCGTTGTTGCCGCGGCGGCGCTGGTGATGTCGTGCGGCAGTTCTGAAACCGATGTCGTGGTCGACCAGAAAGCCACCATCGAAGTGTCCGGCATTTTCAGTGGGAACGTCACACAGACCCAGTACCTTCGACCGAACAAACAGGCTGTCCTCACCACCGTCCGAATGTCCAGTCCGACCGTAACCGCGGACACCAGCGTCACACAGGAAAACAGAACGGTCCTTCGGCTCGATAAGGGCGTAATGTGGCTGTTGCCGCCGGGCGACGACACCTCGTATGTTGAAATGCCCCTCGCGATGATTCGCGGCAATTTTGAACGGATGCGTCAGCAGTTTGCCGAACTCGATACGTCGGCAGGCGCAACCCCCGGCATAAAGCTGTTCGACAACTCGCACTGGGAGTTGACCGTCAACGACAGCGTCGAGCAAAAAACGATCAACGGCTTTCCCTGTCAGAGGATGGAAATGATCATTACCGGAATCAGCGATCAGCTCGCTACCGACTCGGTACTCCTGAGGGCGGATATCTGGTACTCGTCGGACTTCCCGCAGGCGGAGTTCATCGTCAGGGAAACGCGGGCGGTCGTCGATGCGCTTGGTGTCGACCCCAACTGGCTCGTGAACATCCTCATGTCGTTTGTCGGACAACTGGGGCACGCGTTCACCGATCTGTCGGACGAGCTGAATCAGCTCGATGGTGTGCCGATCCAGACTTCGCTCGTCCTCGAAGCGTCAACGGCCGTCGATCCGACCGCCCCGACCGCCGACAGCCTTGCCCGGCAGGATATGGTCTCGGTTGTCGTGGGTCTCGCACGGATGTATGCCATGGCGACCGGTTTGCCCGCTCCGATTGGACACTTCAGGATTCTCGCGATGGACTCCGAGGTAACCTCGATCCGTTCCGAATCGCTGGACTCGACCCGGTTCGAGATTCCCGCTAATCTGGTTAAGCAGGAAATGCCGGGGGTTCCGGGCGGCGTGACTCCATAAGGTAACGCCCGCCCGTATCGCTGACCGAAGCAGGCTTTTGCGGAACACGGACGCCGAGATATGATCCGGAAAGCGCTATTCTCGTTGTGTGCTCTCGTGGCAGGGCTTGCCCTGCTCGAGGGCGGCGCCCGGCTGTTCGAACTGGCGCTCGGCGGGGCGCCGGGCCGCGAAGCCCCACACGGCTGGCAGGCCACGTTCTTTTCAGAGCTGTTCGACTGGCATGAACCGGACCCTGATCTCCTCTGGCGTTTTCGTGCCGGTCTGGACAACCCGCTCATCCGCACCAACAATGATCATCTCATCGGTGACGAACTGCGCCCGAAAGCTCCGGGCGCAGTTCGTGTCGTTGTCCTCGGCGATTCGTCACCTGTCGGACTCGGTTTGCCGTCGTACCGGCAAACGTTCGCCACGCTACTCGAGCAGGAACTGGTGCAGCGGACCGGCCGGGAGGTGCAACTCATCAACGCTGCCGTCTCCGGCTATACGTCGGAACAAGTCCGCCGCTTTCTGGAGATCCACGGCAGGAAGTTGCAGCCCGATGCCGTTGTCCTGTACTGCGGAAACAACGACGCGTCAGTATCGGGCCCGTACGGCGATCAACAGTTGCTCGAGGCGCAGCGCCTGGTTGGTCTCCGTCGCGCGCTGTCGCACCTCGCCATGTATCGGGTGCTGCGAGCGCTCCTTGCGCCCACGCGAACGGAGGACCAGCCCGGTAATTCCCTCGTAGTGCGGGTACCCCCTGAACGATATGCACACAACCTCCGCGCTATCGCCGACCTCTGCGAAACACTGCGGGCTCGGCTGTACATCTGCGAACCACCCGTTCCGCTCCTGTGGCCCGCGGGACTTCAATTCAAAATCTTCAGACACGTAACGGATAAATCGGGCGAGGTGTTGTTGCCCGCACGAATGAGAGAAATCCTCCAGCGTGACGTACAGTATTGCCTCAGCCCGGCCCGCTTTCAGCTTCTGTACGGAGACGCCGATCGCATCACCCGCGCGGTATATTCCTCGGCAGCCGTCGACACGCGCGAACGCGGCAGTCTCGAGGTCCTCCTCGACCTGTCGCCGGATCGCGATTCCTCAGATGCGGTCGGTTGGAATAATCTCGGTGTGCAGTTCTGGACGCAGGGGGCGTTTGACTCGGCGCTGGTTTGTCTCAAGCGCGCCCGCACTATCTACATGGAAGAATTTGGCGGCAACGCCGCGGTCGATATTCTGGCGGCCGGCTCTCCAATATTGTTTAACACGGGAATCGTCACGCTGTCGCTGGGACCGGATTCGCTGGCAACCGTCATTACTGACTCATTGTTGGCGTACGCCTGGCTCGATTCCGCGCTGCAGGCTGACTACTTCTCGCTGAGAATCAAACGGGAGTACACCAAATGGATCCGACTGGTAGCCGACGAGAAGCAGGTCACGCGAATAGACTTGCCGGCATTGTTCTCAAGAGGAGGAGGGGAGACGCTCTTCGTAGACCATTGCCACCCGGTTGCGCGGGGACACCAGCTGATTGCTGACGCGCTGGCCGACGAAATCACCGCCGATTTAACAAAACCGAACGCGGATTGACTACGCCGACTCGGCCGGATGAGCCGGAACCGCATCCTGCATCTGCCGGG
Source organism: Candidatus Zixiibacteriota bacterium (assembly GCA_034003725.1). Lineage (NCBI taxonomy): Bacteria > Pseudomonadati > Candidatus Zixiibacteriota > Candidatus Zixiibacteriota bacterium. Next base: position 445,311 of record JAVEYB010000001.1, on the reverse strand, counting down.
GGGATGACCTGCTTCCCAGAAACCATTCAACCCAGTGATGCACGTCGTGGCGTTTCACCTCGGATCGAAGTACACGCATACGACGTTCACGCTCCTCTTTCGGCATGAGAAATGCCGCATAGATGGCGTCGGCCGTGCCTTCCAGATCAAACGGATTCACCATGATGGCGCCCCTGAACAGTTGCGGCGCCGCCCCGGCAAATTCAGACAGGATCAAAACGCCGTTGTTGTGAATGTTGCTCGCGCAATACTCCTTGGCCACTAGGTTCATGCCGTCGCGAAGTGGCGTGATGAGCGCAATGTCGCTCGCCTGGTAGTGGCCGACTAACTGCACGCGGTCCAGCTCGCGGAACTGATAATGGATCGGAGTCCACCCCTGCCGTGAAAAGCGAGCGTTGATTCGACCGGCCAGTCCGTCGAGATGACTCTTCAGTTCCTGGTAATCGGGGACATTGAGCCGCGACGGCACCACGATTTGCATCAACGACAATTCTCCCACCGTGTCCGGGTACTTCTCGAGCATGCGTTCGAACGCGAGGAATCGTTCGGGGATGCCCTTGGTGTAGTCGAGACGGTCCAGGCCGAGCACGATCGCGCGGGCCTTGAGATTCTCTCGAAGGTACCACACCGCATCCGAAACTTCGCGCGTTTTTGCGAGATCGTTGAACTCGCGAAAGTCGATGGAAATCGGGTAATACCCCAGAAGCGTCTCCCGTCCGTCGAACTTGATCACCGACTGCCGCTTGTGCACGATCCGCTTGGCCTCGGGTATGAGCCACTTGACGCACGTAATGAAGTTGCGGCGGTCGGCCGGCGTCTGGAAACCGATATGGTCGTATTGCAGCATGGCCTGAAGCAAATCGCGGTTTGTCGGCAGGCGGCGAAACAGGTCGACTGACGGAAACGGAATATGCAGAAAGAAATTCAGGGGATGGGTCACGCCGAGCTGTCGAAGATACTTTCCGACATACAGCAACTGGTAGTCATGAATCCATAAGAACGCGCCCTGCTCGGCCGATGCCGCGGTGATTTCGGCGAAACGCCGGTTCACGTCGTGATAGACGCGCAGGTTATCGTGATCGAAGGAGAAATAGCCCAGCAGATCGTGAAACAGCGGCCAGATAGTGCGGTTGGAAAATCCTCGGTAGTACTTCGCAATCTCCTTCTCCGTTACCGGAACGGGAATGAGCCGGTATTGTTGCTGCTCGGAATGCGACAAAAGCAGCTGTTCCGCGGGCGCCTCGCTGCTGCAGCCCGGCCAGCCGATCCAGACGCCCCGCGATTGCCGCATGATCGGGTCTAAAGCGGTGACGAGTCCTCCGGGGCTGGATTTGACGTGCCACTCCCCGGCCTCATCCCGGTATATGGCAACCGGCAGGCGGTTGGACACAATGACGAGCTGTCGCTGTGATAGATCCATGATCACTCCCGACTCGTGGTGATTGCAGTGCGGCGAAGGTGCGGCGTTTAGATGTCTATTGCAAGGTACATCGCGTCAGACTGGGGGGCAACCAAAAAGCCGCCTGAAACGAATACCGGCGGTCTACCTGTCAGTGGCTGAGAGCCAATCGTCGAGAAACTGCAGCAACTCGGAGGGCGGTCGAATCCACAAATCAGCGGCCGTGTCGCGATACGTGGGCCGCACCAGCACACGAAGTCCATGGCCCGCAAGCGCACGAAACGCGTGCTCATCAGTCATGTCATCTCCGAGATAGGCGATCGGCGTCGCCGAAGGGACTTCTTCGAGAATGCTCCGCACCGCCCGCGCTTTCGAGATCTCGGCGTATTTTATCTCCAGCCCGCCGTCGAACTCGAGCAATTCAAGCGCGCGTGTCCGTGCAATACGCGTAAAGCGCGTCAACACGCGCATCCTGACGTCTTCGCGACGGATCTGCGACAACCCCCGCCAGTGAAACGCAACACTGTTGGGTTTGCGCTCGCAGTATCGTTCGAGCCCCTCGGCACGCAGCCATTCCTCGGCGGCCACAAGACCCGCGACAACTTCTTCGGGAAGCGGTGTGATGGAATAACGGCCGTCGGCGCTGATGCGCTCGGCTCCGTGGCTTCCCCAGATTTCCGGAAGCCGCTCGAGCCCCAGCAGGGGCACCAGGTCCTTCGTCCACCGCCCGGATACGATCACGAGCCGCGTTGACTTCGACGCCACAAGGCGTGCGAGCCGTTCCCGAACGCCGGAATAAGGCCTCGCAGCGGTGCGCTCGAGCTTGAAAGGAGCCAGCGTACCGTCGTAATCGAGCATCAGCACGCTGCGCACGCTGTCGGCAAGCGTTGCGAAGTATGCGTCCCTGTCGTAGTCAGCCGAGAGTACCCGCATACCCCCATTTTAACCGGTCATGAGGTGATTGGCAAGTCCTCGACGCAGTCCCAGCATCAACGTGAGATATTCGCGCAGATGCCGGTTGAGCAGGAAGTTCTCGCGAACGAACTTGTGCGCCGTGCGGCCGATCAACTCCATTCGGTCGGGTCGGCTCATCAGTTCGCGGATTCGCAGCGCGGTGCCCTCCGGCGTATCCACCAAAAACCCGGTATGGTGGTTGTGAACCTGCAGGCGAATGCCGCCGACGTTCCCGCCGATCACCGGCTTGCTCTTCCACATCGCCTCCGTAACCGTGAGCCCGAACCCTTCCTGGAGGGATTTCTGAATGACGATTGACGATGCGCGCTGCAACGCATTGATGGTCCTGTGGGCGTCGGGGGGTAACTCGAGAATGTGAATCAGACGGTTGCCATCCGCAGCCGCACGAACCTCCTCCAGCACGGCGGCGCCCTCCGGGTCATCGGTGGCTCCACCGCCGGCCAGCACCAGTTGAGCGTCGATTGTGCCGTTCAAGAGCGTAAAGGCGCGAATGACGCCGATCGGGTCTTTGAACCGGTCGAATCGCGATACCTGCGTCAGAATCGGTCGTTCCGGGTCGATCTGGTGTCGATCGAGCGCCGCTTTGATCTCGCGCGCCGAAAGGTCGACGTTTTTATCCGACAGGGGGTCAATGCTCGGCGCGATTATGAACTTCGGGTGCTCCAGCCGTTGTGCGAATTGCGGCATCGAAAAAATCGACGCGTCGTAGCCGCGTACCAGCGAGCGAATGTAATTCCACACCTTGCGATTGGGATGACTCACATCGATATGGCACCGCCAGATCCATTTCCCGGTGCGTTCGGGACACAGGGCCAGCAGCCGCGCTGGCTGTGGATCGTGAATGAAAACGAAATCGGCGTCGCGAAGGTGTGCGCGGAGGCGGTCGGCATTCGCGGCGACCGTCTCTTCATACACGTCCGTCTGACGTCGTGTCAGCAGGACTTCGTTTCCCTGCAAGCCGTTATGAAACGCCTTCGTAACCTGGAAGAACTCCCCGTGTCCTTCGATCACCTCCCACCGGGCATCGAGCCCCAGGTCGACCATGAGCGGAATCAGCCAGGAGAGGATCTCGGCGACGCCGCCACCTTCCCGTGTCGAGTTGACGTGCACGACGGTCGCCCCGCGCAGGTCGCGCGCTGCCTGCCGCAGCTGCGAAATGGCGTCCGGACCGACCACCGCCTCATAGTCGTGCAGCGTCCTATTCATGGGCGCACTCCGGGAGCGCGGCTTCCACGGCGCGAATCAAGCGCTTCTGGAGTTCCCATAGCGCCACGAAATAGAACTCGACATTTGAGAGGGCATCGACGATCGGCGACACGCCATCCGAAAATCCGTTGAGCCAGAGTGTGAAATCGTCGAGCTTCTCGACGCCACGACGGCGGGCCTCCACGAAATGGTAGTAAATGGAGCTGTGTGACATGTGCGGGAGCTGGGCGCACAGATCTTCCGGCGTCTGAAGTTGGATGCCCGTGTCAAACACCACCGTCACCGCCTGCATGAACTGGAAATCCTGTCCCGGCGGCGCCCACGGAATGTGGTGTACCTCGGATAGGCGTTCTTCTATCACGTCGAGAACGACCTCGCGAATCTCCTGGAGGCTGTTGAGCTTGTAGGGGTTGATAATACCAAGACGCTCGGCCAGTACGCGGTCGCGAAGCTGTCGTCGCGCCCAGACCGCGACGTCGTTATGGAATTCGGGATCATCAAATGTCGGGCGTATGACAGTCTCGCAGAAGTGATGAAACAGGCACTCTTCCGGAGAAACCCGGATCCGTTCCTGCAACTCCCGCAGGTTCATCGCCGTCGGTATGCCCGCCATCCTCGTGATCAGCGTACAGTCTTTGAGCGCAAAGGGCATATTCATGGGTTCGGACGATATATGCATTTCTTAACCGGGTTATATTTTATAACGCCGTGACCATGCTATGGTTCAGTTTTGTTGACTCTGAGCTATCAGGAGGAAAGACGCGCGGGCGCGTATCAGTCGAAAAACGGTTGCCAGTGCGCGCGTGGCGGAGGGGCTCCAAGCAGGCTGATAAAAATCAGCAGCGAGAGAGATACTAATAACGCAGGGTATACGGTCGGTAGGCCAAAAGGCTGACCGGCCGACTCCCAGATGAGCGTGACCGTCATGCCGCCGAGCATGGAACTCACGCCACCCGCCGCAGTGGCGCGTTTCCAGAAGAATGACGCGAGCAGCGCCGGCGTTATCGCCACACCGTACATGGTGTACGCATACAGGGCCATCTCGAGTACCGTCTCGAAAAATCGGAGTTGCAGGAAAGCGACGACTCCCAGCATTACAACCGCGACGCGCGCGAGCCGAACGATATTCGTCTGCGAGATACCAGGGTTGACAAATCTCTGGTAGATATCCCGTACGAAATTGGTGGCCGGCACGAGCAGAAACGAGTCGGCTGTCGATATGATAGCCGCCACGATCGCGGCCAAAGCAAGGCACCCGATCGCCACCGGCAGCGCATTTTTGACGGAGTGAAGGATTACCATCTCGGGATCGATGTCCCCATACAGTCCGTGACCCACGACACCCAGCACGACAATCAGAGTCTCGAGGAATATGGTTCCAAGAATCCAGCCAACCACGGAGCGGCGTGCCGCTCGTTCATCCTGCGCCGAAAAAAATCGTTGGTACATGCCCGATTCGCCGAGCAGCAGCAGCATGGTGGGCAGCGTGTAACCCAACGCCTCCAATATCGTCATGTTTCCGAGCGGCGCGAAGTGCGATGCCGGCAGCGCTGCACGCAGGCTGTCCCATCCGCCGACCGTATCCAGCATGAAGGGCAACGCTACGGTCAGCCCGAGCAGCATGACAATACCGTTCACGACATCGGTGTACGCTACCGAAATCATCCCTGCGAGGACCGTATATCCGATTACAAACGCGGCCGTGATCAATATGCCCGTGTCAACCGGGATGCCGGCGACCAGATTCAACACCATCCCCCCCGCCCGAAACTGGTACGAGACGATTGCCGTGTAGGCGATAATGGTGACCACCGTCGCTATCAGTCGCGCGAAGCGGTTGTAGCGTGTTTCGAGGATATCCGGAACCGTGTACTGTGCGAATCGACGCACGCGACCGGCGATCAGGTACAGCACCACGATGGCGATCCACACCCCGAGATCGAACCAGAGCGCGGCCAGTCCCTTTTCATACGCGAGCCCCGCGCCCGCGATAATCGAGCCGGAACCGATCCACGTGGCAAGAAGCGTCCCCACCAGTACGCGCGCGCTCAGGCGACGTCCGGCCACCATGAAATCATCCTGTGTGCGGACAATCGTCGACCGCCACGCACCAACCACGATGAGCAAAACCAGATACGCGAGGGTCACCCAGAAATAGACCATGCTCGAAATAACCGCTCCGTCAGTTCAATGTCAAAGGCGAAACGCGACGATTAAAAAAACCCCCGGCCACTCGGCCGGGGGCCCTTATCGCTATGCGCGAAATCGCTACAAGCAGAGAGCCGGGCTCTGGCCGCCGAGGAACAGGAAGTTCACAAGGTGGATCAAATCCGACAGATCGACACTGCCGCCGACATCGCCGTTTGTATTGGCCTCTTCGACACACACCGGCGCCGGACCACCAAGGAACAGGTAGTTGACGAGATAGATCAAATCGGACAGGTCGACCGCGTCGGACGCGTCATTGTTGGCGTTGCCCGTGCTTCCCTGACAGCATTCGCAGGCGTCGCCGATGCCGTTCTCGTTGTCGTCCTTCTGATCCGGGTTGAACACCGACAGGCAGTTATCGCAGAGATTGCCGTGACCGTCGGTGTCGTCATCAGCCTGTTCGGGATTGAAATCATCAGGACAGTTATCGACCGCGTCGGTGTACCCGTCACCGTCCTTGTCGTTATTGGACGACGGCCACTCAATGAAGTCGACCCACGCCGCATCGGAGCCGGTGGACTGGCTGCCGTCTTTTGTGTAGGCCCACCGAAACGTGTGCGTCCCTGCCGTCGTCGGATACGATGCGCGGGTCCAGTCCACCGAACCTGACCAGCGTTGCTGTTCGGCTCCGTCGATATAGAACCGCAGGAAGTCCCAGCCGCTCTCCGACGAAACCTTGTACCAGAACGAAATCGTGTCGGCGACGAGGTTGTTGATCGTCACCGCCATCCCGGTGGTCTGGTTATGGGTGATTACACCGGATCGCGCCGCATAGACTCCCGAATGGGTTTCCGTGGTAGTGATCGTCCACGGCGCGGTGCCGTCGAACGTCCACGCAAAAGTCGAGAAGTCGCCGGACTCGAAGTCCTCTACCGACGCGTTGATCATCATCGAAAACGACAGGCAGTTGGCATAGCTGCCGTCGGCCGTGACTTCGAGGTTAAACGCCGCTTCGTATTCCGGGGGAGTCCCCGGATCGATCTCGATAACGTAATCCGTCAGCGAAAACTGCGTTCCGCCGAGTGCGGTAAGGTTCGGGTACGCCGCGCTTGCGGTGGTTACGGTGATCAACGTGTCGTCGCACGACAGCACCGCTTGCACGCCGGTAGCGTTGCCTGCCCCCAGGTTGGTCAAGGCAATCTTGAACGCAGCCGTCTCACCACTGGATACCAGGCCCGCGTTCTGCGACGAGAACGTGATCACCGGCTCGTTAGGCAACGGGGTCAGCTGCACGTTCAGGACGACTGATGCGTAGTCCGCGACCGTCACTCCCGTTACCGTGTCGGAGAAGTAGCCCGGCGAACTGAACTCGAGCGTGTACGTACCGCCTTTGATCATACGATAGTAATCGCCGTGCAACGGATCCGTGAACACTTCCGAGTTGTCAATGTCATGCCCGAGGACACGGATCGTCGCCGCAAGCGGATCGCTGGTTATCGCATCCGTCACCGTGCCGCGGATGCCATAGTAGGCCTGCTCGAGATAATTGACGAGCGAGCGCCGATTGTATCCCCACCATGCAGGCAGCAGTGAGGCGGAGAGAAGCTTGGTGTCGGAAATCTCCATGGTGACTTCGCGGCCGCCGTGGAAGTAACCGAAATAGTCCTGGCGGCCACCGGCTACCTCGTACCAGTCGGAGCCGTTGGTGATGCCGTCATTGAACCCGTCGAGATAGCCCGGGGGAGAGTAGGTCTGGGCGGTATCGCAGTACTCGTGACCGACAAACTGCCACCACGCGTCGTCGGCATGCCGTGTCGACCAGGTATCCCAGGGGTAGTTGAACACTTCTGCGCCGCCGTGGAAGTTGGCGGAGAGCACGCAGTTGTGGTCGGCCGCCCAGTCCATCCAGGCAATCGTTTCCGGCTGCCAGGAGTTGCCGTCGGGGTGCTGGCCGTCCTCGGGGTCCGGGAAATTCCGGTTGAGATCGACACCGTTGGCGTTGTATCGGCGAGCCCCGCTCAACGTGTTGTCGCCGCCGTAGTACGTGCCGTCGGGATTGGCGAGCGGGTTGATGAATATCTCCAAATTGTCCACGAGGGCGGTCATGACCGGATCCACGCCGTAGGTGGAAAGGAGCGAGTCCGCCAAGCGAAGCGTGAGAACATAGGCGGTTGTCTCGTCGCCATGCATGGAAGACGTGTACAAGACTTCAGGTTCGGCCTCGTTGACGGATGGGTTGTCGGAAATCTTGAGGACCAGCAATAGTCGCCCCTGTACGGTCGTCCCGATCGTGTCGAGCACGCACAGGGAGGGGTAGTTGGCAACAAAATCCTCCATCATCGCCACATACGCCGGGTAGGTCGGGTACGCGTCCCAGTCTTCGATGTCCTTCTCCGAGGACATGACCACCTGGGCCTGAGACGAGGGATGAGGCAGTACCGTGAAAGCATACCCCGATGCTTCCAGCGAGGCCAGCTGTCGGTCGTTGGCATACGCAAAAACGGTGTCGCCGACCACATTGTCGATCGATACCAGCTTCGTCAATACGGACAGGTCTTTGCGGGAGTCGAACGTGAGTTGGAGGTAGTATTCCTCTGACGGAGCGGCGGAGGCTCCGATACTGCAAACCAGCACCAGCAGGGCGAGTAGGACTGGTGCCGCGAGTCGGTGCGTCACAATGTCTGTCCTTTCCTTATCGGGTGAGAGCCGTAGACATCCTTAAATATATATCGGAGGGGCGGTTTTTCCAACCACCCCTCCGAATATTCGCGTCAATTCGGCTCTGTTACGGACAGGCCGGCGCCGGGCCACCCATGAACAGGAAGTTCACGAGATAAATGATGTCGGACAGATCAGGCTCGTTCCCGCCGGCTCCGTTGACATTCGCCGACTCCATCACCGCAGGTGGCGGACCGGCGGTGAACAGATAGTTGACCAGATAAATCAAGTCGGACAAATCCGGTCCGGTACTGTCGTTATTGATGTCGCCGCATATGTACTGCGGACCCGAGCTGACAGTCAATTGCACCGGGACGATGATCTGCCCATTCATGGGGTCATTGCTGTTTACAATGACGTTGGCGTCGTATACGCCGTCCTCCAGCCCTTCAGTTCGGAACGACAACTTCAGGCTGTCGGAACCGCCGCCTGCCAAAATCCCGCTCTGGTGATCCATGGTCAGCCACTGATAGGGAGAGTAGAAGACGACCGTGAGCGAATCGTGCACGTACGAACCGCTGTTGAACACCACCTGCAGACCGTCGTTGCCGGCGTCGTTTTCGATCCCGACCGTGCTCGAGGTGAGATCGAATCCCGGCGCCACCGACAGGTAATTGATCGTGATCGTCCCGTCGGACTCGAGAATCACCTGGGCGTTGATCACGTCGCCGACCCCAGCCGAGTACTCAGGATAATTCGTGAACTGAATAACACACCGGTTGCCGGTCGTGTCTATATAGACGTGAGCGCCGGGATTGTTGGGATCCTTCGGATTGAGATCATCCCACATCCAGGCGATCATGTTATTCGGCGTGCCTCCGGTCGGAATGGCCACGTTGCTCAGGGAGCGCATGTCGGTGGCACTGAATCCGATGATGCCGTTGGAACCGACCCAGATCTGGCTGTACGTGTTCCCATAATACGGGAAACCAAATCCGAGTTCGATCGGGCCGATCGCCGTGTCATCGATCATCGGACCGACAATGTCGAATCCCGTGCCGGCGATGCTGTTCCATGTGAACGTCGGACCGCCCGGTTCGTCCGAGTCAATCCACAGATAGCCGAACGCGTCCGGTCCGCCCGCATCCTTGGTAACGTCGTATCCGACCCTCGGATCGAACATCCCCTTGCCGACTTCGACCGCGAATTGCTCGTCGGGATACGAAGTCGGATACGCCGGCTGCACCATGCCCATGGCCTGCAGCCGCTCGAAAGTCTCGTTGCGCTTGAACGCCGCCTGAATCTCTGCCGTGAAGTTCAAGCCGCCCAGACCTATGTTGTTGATATACAGCATCTGCGTCGAGGTGTCGCCCTGGGGGAGATTCTCGCTGATACTGGTCGGCGTCACGTCGATCTCAGGCGGGAAATTGACGTCAACCGAAACATTGTCAACGAACCAGTCGTCGAATGCGCCCGATGTCGCCGTATTACGGAACCGAATCCGGAATCCGGAGTGATAAGCATCGGGCGGGAGGAAATACGTGACCTCCTCATATGTGTTCATGTCGGGGCCTGATCCCAGGTGCTGATTGACAAGCACCCAGTTGGCCGACGAGTTCATGTACTCGACAAAAAGATCGTCGCCCGCGTCCGGAGACTCACCGTTTCCGGTCTGCTGGTAGTGGTACACCAGTGCTATGTCGGTAGCGCCGCTCAGGTCGATGGCCTGCGACATCAACGTGTCGCGGCCGGTCGGACTGCCGTTGAAATTGGCGGCATACGGCGCCGATGGCGGGTTGATCGAGCCGCTGGTAGCCGTCACGTTGCTGACCACGACCCACTTGCCGATATCGACAGTCGGTGCCGGGAACGCGTCGAAAAACGGCAGCGCAAGAGGTTCGCCCGCCGAGGTCGTGATCGCCATCGACGACGCGTTTACCGGACCGGCGGTCGATGTCGCCATGACGACAGCCGTATCGATATCGCCGAAGAATGACGACGGAACGATCACCGCGACCTGCAACATCATCGAATCATTTGACACCATCGTTCCGGTTGACGAAAGAGGTGTCGTGCCGGTCTCGTCATAGATAACCGTCGTCCACGAATTACCACTGACCGACAGCGTGTAATCGTCACTGAAAATGCCGGTGTTTTTGATCTTCAGGCCGTACCAGACCGAGTCGTCTACCGCGCCCGTGCCCGTCACGACCGCAGGGGCAAGACTGACACCGTAGTCGGCGACCCGGAATGTGTATACGCCGGCGGTGTCGGCCTCACCGGTGGTATCAGCGGCCGTGAGGAAATAGTCGATGACCGTGCCCGGCGACTGGGCCGGAATGAATGCATGATATTCATCGGCGCCTCCCGTGGCGGTGAGCGCCTCGAGAACGTATCCGGATCCGACATCGTAGTGCAGGTACAAAGAACTCATGTCGAGCGGCTCTGCGGTGGCCGTGATAGTGCACAGCACCTCGTACGCGTTTACCGTGTCCTGCGTGTCCATCAACGGTTCGTGCGTGATCGACACGCCGGTGGCGTTGCGGCCGTCCAGCGTCAGCGTGCCCGTGTTGTCGGGGTCGAGAATGGCGCTCAGGCCGAGACTCCAGGAGCGGGAGAACTTGCCGTACCAGTCCTCATCATCGTTGCCGCAGGCGGCATAGCCGCCGTGCAACTGGCCGACCACGCGATGGTTCTGGTCATAGAGCGGCGAGCCGGAGGAGCCGCCCTCGGTGGTGCCGTCGTCCCAGTCAAACACCCGCCAGTGGGTGTCGCCGGAGCCGGGAGCGCCGAGATACGCGGTGGAAGCCAGCGGGTCGTTTTCCCAGGATATTTTTTTGATGTCACCGGCCGGGTGATGGATGCCGACAGCCGAAGTCGCCGGCACATCAACGGCCGACCACCCGTTGTACCACACGTTGTATACCTCGGGTACATCGGTCGACAATTCGATCAGCCCGTAATCGGACGTCGAACTGTTGCCGAGTACCGTACCGCCGGTGATCGTCTGGCTGAGCGGACCGTCGATGTTGGAGCAGCTGGGGCTTTCGTAATTGAAGACGAAGACCCACTGCGACTCTACGCCGGTGAGACAGTGGTTCGCGGTGAGGAAGTACGGCGTGAGGTCCTGTCGTACGTTGTTCACCATCGAGCCCGAGCACCAGCGGCTGCCGTTCTGGTTGATGATCATGGCCACAGAGCGCACCTGGTCCTGCCAGTCGGCCGCTTCCGGGCAGTGCACGTTGTTGTTGCACGAGCCGGAATCGCCGAAGCCCTTGTCTTTGTGCCTATTGAACAGGTCGCGGTACGCGTGAACGACATATGATATCTGGATGTCGCCCTTGCCGCGCACCAAAAACGGCTCGTAATACTCGATTACGACCTGGTCGCCCATGACCGGCTGCGTCGCAAAACGGCCGTCCGGCTGCATGTTCTCGAACGTGAACGATCCGATCACGTGCGACTTATCCGCATTGTACAAAAACAGCCGCGCCCCGTTGGGGATATCGAACCGTTCGTACAGAATGTTGATCGAATAGGCGCCCGGCGAGGCCACCCGCAGCCGCCACAGGCGATCGCCGTTCGGCAGGGTGTCCCAGGTTCCGGAATTGGACAGCGTATAGTCGACTTCATGTGGCCAGCCGAACCGCTGCGGCACATCCTTGGGTTCGGCAGCATCCTCGGCGATTAGTTCGTCGACGTTTATCGAGGGCATCAGACGGGAGTCGATCGACGACTTGACCGCGCTCGAGAAACTGACAGGTTCGCCCCCATGGCTGACCTGGCCGTACACTGCCCCGGTGGCGAGCAGGCAGGCCAGCAACATTCCAATAGCGCTCCGGATTTTCATACGCACCTTACATGTTTCACGGGTTTCAGGTTTTATCTCTATTCTTCGTATCGTCTATAGACAGTATGCGGGATCCGCGGCTGAAGTATGTGGTATATGTAACGGGGAGAGCAATCCGGGCAGACAGGCGACGATCGAAACGGACCCACAGCCGCATCAGGCGCGAACTCCAAACACCACGCGCCACGCGAGCGCTGCTGTGAGCGGTATGCAGGTGGTTCGAGCTTTAATCACGGCATCAATGCGGTAAACGTCTGATCGGACCGAGTGTGCTCCTGAGACTGACTCTCCGGCAGCGACTTTTTCGCCAAGCCAACAATTTTAAAATACGGATCGCCTCGTAAATGTCAAGCGTTTAACCGGTTGGCCTGTTTCATATAGCAACGAAAATGGACGATTTTGGGAAAATATGCACAAGCCGGACCCGACCACTGACCGACTCCAATCGATACGAAAATATGATCATAGATTATTAAACCCACATACGCGTCGGTAACTCCTTACCGGATGGGGGCGTCGCCCGCAGCGAGCGCCGCGTCGACTGTATCTCCGGGTACGAGATCTCCCGATCCGGACGACGCGGCATCATGCGGGATGGCGGGGAAAAATCTCATTGCCTTTTCCCAATGAGCCCGTATATTGGTCTCCCTGCGGGCCGGGAAACCGGGCTGCAGACTCAGATCTGAAAATGCCGAAGTGGTGAAACTGGTAGACACGCTGTGTTCAGGGCGCAGTGCCTGTACGGGCGTGTGGGTTCAAATCCCACCTTCGGCATTTTTTTATGCCCGATTTCCCGCCGCGTCCTGTCGATTCGTTGACATTTCCCTCCCAATTTCGTTCCTTGATTGCTGTGGGGAACGTATCGGGCCCATAGGCGGGAGGTTTCTTATGTTCCAGTTGAAAGTCGACTCGACCCGCAATTGCCTCCATACGGTCACTCGTGTGCGGATTCAGCCTGTACTTCTCTTGCTGTTGTTCTTGCTCCTGCCGTTGCTGAGTTCGCTGTCCTGTATCAGCCGGCCGGAGTACTTCCTCAGTCAGGGCGCTGGGTATCGGTGGCAGGGCAAATGTCGCAACGCGATGGAGATGTACAACAAAGCGCTTCGGGAAAACCCTGAATATGCCGACGCCTACAATGCCCGGGCCGATTGTTATCGTGAACTGGGAATCTACGACTCGGCCCTGATAGACTACCGTTCGGCGATTCGCTATGACTCTACCAGCAGCTGGGCCTACCTGGGCTGCGGGATCGTTCACGAGCTGCGGCAGGAGTACCCGTCAGCGGTGGGGGCCTACAGCAAAGCCTATACTATCGATACCACCAAGGTGGCGCCACTGGAGCGGCTCACGCGCTCCCTCTATCTGATGAAATCGTTCGACAGCGCCCTGTCGGTGGCCACGTTGCTAGTGACGCGAAATCCCAATTTCCCCGGCTACCACTTTAACCGGGCGGTGGTGCTGATGGACATGCGGCGGACCGATGAAGCACTGGCCGATCTGGACGACGTGGAAGCCGGGTTACACGATCTGACCGTGAAGGGTAATGAGGTCAGTGACATCTGGTTCGCCTGGGTGCATCATGCCCGGGCACGAATATATCATACCATCGGCGACAGAGCCAGGGAGCGGGCGGCCCTGGAAATGACGGTACAGTGTTCCGAAAGCCTGGCGTGCGATAGTATTGCCGGGCTGGATTCCATCCGCGCGGTGCTCGACAACTGGTCCGATGACTCGGACTCGCTTCGCGCCAACTGAACAAATATCAGTTTCTATCAATTTCAACACCAATCACACGCAAAGGAGGCAGCTATGCCCGACGAAAACGAATGCCTTCGCGACGAAAACGGGAATATCCGCCGCACAGCCGACGGCACGCCGCTGTATTACGAATACTTCACCTGCGACGTCGATTACAGCGACTTCGACGAGAAGTACGGCTCGCGCAGCGACCGGGAAGTATTCGAGGAAATGCTCGATATCGGCCTCGACATCCCCGAGGACATACTCCTCGACCACGGCTTCCGGAAGGTCAACGGCTCCTGGACCTGCGTCGGATAGGACCGGCGGTGTCTTGGTCCTTGGTTCGTACGTAACTTCTCCCGCCGCTTGCTCATTTCACTTCATCGGATTCCACCTACACCATTTCCCTGACCGCGCCGACAAATGAGTACATGGGAAATCGCAACAGCGGCGCAAGCCGCGCGAAACGGGAGGATTCATGATCCAGGTCCATCGACTCTGCAAACTGGTGCTCATACTTGCGGTTGTCCAGATTGGCGGAAGAGCCGCGAACGGCGATCCCAACCTCCTGGTTACTCAGGCCAATGAGCTCGGTCGGTCCGGAGATTGCCGCAGAGCGCTTGTTCTGTACGACCAGGCGATTCGCGAGGCGCCGACCTATCCAAACGCCTACTTCAACCGCGGCGTCTGCTACAACGAACTGGGAGAAGTTGATTCGGCTTTTCTGGACTATTCTCGGGCTATAGAACGCGACCCGGGATTCTTTCCCGCGCGGTACAATCGGGGTCGTATCCTGGCAGAGAGGAAACAGTGGGAAGATGCCGCAAACGACTTTGAGAGAGCGTTTCTCAGTGAGCCGACCTTTCTGCCCGCCTTGGGCGAACTGGCGCACGCGCTGTTCCGGCTCAATGAAATGGACAGCGCGCTGGTCGTCATGAACGCGTTGATCGAACGCGATCCGAGCAATCCGTACCATTTCAACAACCGAGGAGAGATCTACAAGATCCTGGGTCGATTCGATGAGGCGCTCATTGACTACAATACCGCACTGACAATCGACCCGACCGCCGCCGAGATTTACCACAGCCTGGCGCAGTTGTGTGTCAAGACCGGCGACAGCGACGGCGAACTCCGCTACCTTGAATTGTTCCTTCAGTATGCCAACCCCTACACCGATCCCCGAGTTGACTCAGTCAAGGCAGCGCTCGCCCATCGGGCCAAGTGACGGCAATCGTTCCCCGGCGGCTCGGCTGTCGACCCGGCAGCCAAGCGGACGCTGGATATAGGGCGGGTATGACGCGCACCGCCGGGGGTTTGGTGCCCGCACAAACTGCATCGCAACTCGTCAAATATCCTCTTGCCGAATCTCGGGCGGCTCCACTATATTCCCCGGCTCGTTCGCAAATCGGATATCGTGGGGCCAGATAGTCCAATCCTGCCCCGGCGGCACATGAGATGCGCCGGGACGTCACCCGAGTGAAAGACGGAGTATGTTTAGACCGGAAATCGTCCATTCGCTTAAGTCTTACGACAAGGCTCACTTCATGCACGACGTGTTTGCCGGCGTCACGGTCGGGTTCGTCGCCCTGCCGCTGGCCATGGCCTTTGCGATCGCCAGCGGCCTTCCTCCGGAACGCGGGCTGTTCACCGCGATTGTCGCCGGTTTCCTCATCTCGGCGTTGGGCGGATCGAAAGTGCAGATCGGTGGGCCGACCGGCGCATTTATTGTCATCGTGGCGGGGATAGCCTCCACTCACGGTTACGTAGGCCTCGTCTGGTCGATGCTGCTGGCCGGGGGCCTTCTGATTGCGCTCGGACTGGCGCGCATGGGCGCCCTGATTAAATTCATCCCGCTTCCGGTCGTGACCGGCTTCACCTCCGGTATCGCCGTAGTGATTTTCTCGACTCAGATCAAGGACCTCCTCGGACTCCGCATGGAGGAAGTGCCGGTCGAATTTGTTGACAAATGGGTCGAATACCTCGTCTACTTCAGGACGATCGACCCCGCCACGGCCGCCGTTGGTATCGGCACCATTGCCGTCATCGTGCTGGTGCGACGGATGGCTCCACGGCTCCCGTCCATGCTAATCGCCATGGTCGTCGCAACTGCGGCCGTCGCCCTCTTCAAACTCGACGTGGAAACCATTGGAGGGCGCTTCGGCGAATTGCCGCGTGCCCTGCCGAGTCCCTCGTTGGTGCCCCTCTCCTTTACCCAGATCCAGGCGCTGGTGCCGGCGGCGTTTACCGTCGGGATACTGGCCGCCATCGAATCGTTGCTGTCGGCGACCGTCGCCGATGGTATGATCGGCAGCAAACACAAACCGAACGTGGAACTGGTGGCACAGGGTGTCGCCAACATCGGAGCGGCGTTTCTCGGTGGAATCCCCGCCACCGGAGCCATCGCACGGACCGCCACCAACGTCAAAAGCGGTGCCCGTACCCCGGTTGCCGGCATCATCCATGCGATCACGCTGGCCGCGCTGCTTTTCCTGGCCGCGCCGCTGGCGGCCGGAATACCGTTGGCCGCGCTCGCCGGTATCCTCGTCCTGGTGAGCTACAACATGAGCGAAATCGAGCATTTCCGCAGCCTGCTGCGGGCCCCGCGCAGCGACGTCATGGTGCTGCTGTCAACGTTTGCGCTCACGATACTGGTCGACCTCACCGTTGCCGTCGAAGTCGGAATCGTTTTGGCGGCTTTGCTGTTCATCCGGCGGATGAGTGAAGTTTCCAATGTCGGAATCATCACGAGGGAGTTACGGGGCGATGAGGACGAGTCAGCCGACCCGAACTCGATAGAGACCCGCGACGTTCCGCCCGGAGTTGAAGTATTCGAGATCCAGGGCCCGTTCTTCTTCGGCGCGGCCGAGCGCTTCCAGGAGATCATCCGCCGCATCGAAAAGCCCGTCCCGGTCGTGATCCTCCGCCTGCGCGACGTGCCGGCCATCGACGCCACCGGCCTTCACGTCCTGCGGACGTTTCACCAGCAGTGCCGTCGCGACGGCGCCGTGCTGATTCTGTCGGGCGTGCACGCGCAGCCGCTGTTTGCGCTGCAGCGAAGCGGACTCTGGGATGAAATTGGCAGCGACAATATTCTGGGAAATATCGACGACTCTCTGAACGTCGCGCGCAGGCATCTCGGATTACCGGCCGTCTCACGGCCCGTCCCGTTTGTGCCTACCGTACGACGCGAGGCAGGGAATACCGACAGCGCTGCATCACCGGACCTATAGTCATAGTCTGTGCGGCCTATCGGACACGGCGGATAAAAGAATGTGATACCCGAAGACCGGGTCGGGACCCATATTGTCCTGTGCCGCGTGGTGCGAGCGCGGTGTCCCAACGCAGTGCTCCAATCGAGAGGATATCATATGGCGCAATCCACACGACGTGACAAGTCGGCGGCCGTCTCATCAGGGCAGGTCGTCGGGCTGTTGCTCTCCATGGTCGATCAGGCGTTCAACCGAAAAGCCTGGCACGGAACCAACTTCCGAGGGTCGCTCATGCGTGTCTCCGCCGAACAGGCGGCCTGGCGCCCCGGCGCCGGACGACACAATATCTGGGAGATTGTCGTCCATGTCGCCTACTACAAATATGTCCTCTGGCGACGGATCACCGGCGAGAAGCGCGGCGCGTTCCCCTACAGCGCGGAAAAAACGTGGGGGGACTGGTTCGCCCGCCCCGACCGGATCTCCGATGCCGCCTGGAAAAGCGATCTCGCGCTCCTGAAAGAATACCATGACAAACTGCGCGAAGTGGTTGCGAATTCGGACCCGTCGATTGACCACAAAACCTGGGCCAAAACGGAGTACCGGGTAATCGGCGCGGCGTACCACGACATCTATCATGCGGGGCAGATTCAATTGCTGAAACGGATGTACCACGCCCGGAAAAAGTGACACACCGGCGCTCGGCGCCTGAGTTCCCGAAGTCGACTTACTCTGCCTCCGGCAGCCTGTCGTACTTGCTGTGCTTACTTGGTGCCGGCAGCCGTGTCCTTCTTGTTGTTCTTCCGAGTCGCCACCCAGTAAACAAACATCGCCAGCCCGCTGAACGGCACAAGTGCCCACAGGTTGTTCTCGGCGAGCGATCCCATCCAGTGAGACTTGTCAAACGCCGCGTTCCAATCCATGATATAGAAAATGGCCTGCGTCAGTCCGGCAATTGCGCCGCCCGCGATCAGACCGCTGGCCAGCAGCACTCCCGGCGAAAACTCGGCCTCCGTACCACCGTTGTCTTTGCGCCGCCGATCCACCAGCTTGCGGATAATGCCGCCGACAAAGATAGGTGTCGAAGTCGAGATCGGCAGGTACAGACCGACCGCGAACGGCAGCGATGACACGCCGACCAGTTCCATGATCAGCGCCAGTGATATGCCGATCAAAACCAGCGCCCACGGCAGCTTGTGCGTCAATATACCGTCTATAATCAGGCTGAACAATCGCGCCTTGGGCGCGTCGTACTTGGTCACGGTCGACAGTCGGTGCGTGATCGCACCGGTGGAATCGACGAGGTAGCGCCCCGGCGCTATGCCGTTCAGCTCGTTCTCGAGCTGGAGTACACGCTGCGGACCGTCCACCGTCAACATGGTGGGCGTGGACTCAGGAAGCACCCCGGCGTTGTACCCGGCATACGGCTCGCCCGAAACGCGGCTGAGACGGAACAGGTCGGTCCCGCAGACGCCCGGATCGATGAGATACACGATCTTACCGTCGTCGTTCACCAGGTACCGTCCGGTCGGCACCGAGCCGGTCTTCTCCGGAATCGAAATCTGGCGATAGACAGCGCCGTCGTATTCGACTTCAGGCGCATTCGCCGGAACCTCTGCAGTGTAATCCGGGTAGTTGCGCGCCGAGTAGGTAGTCATCGCCTGATTCAACGACAACAACGTCCACCCGATCACGATCGCGCTCGTGATCACACCCACCAGGATACCGAGCTGCTGCCTCGATGGTGTAGCGCCCACGAGAAATCCCGTTTTGAGATCCTGTGAAATGGTGCCGCCGTTCGAAGCCGCCACGCAAACGAGCGCCGCCGTGGTCAACGCCATCACCCGATAGCTTGTCCCGGTCCAGCCGACCGCGAGAAAGAGCAGGCAGGTCACCAGCAACGTGGCGACCGTCATCCCCGAAATGGGATTCGACGATGATCCTATCTCACCGGTGATGCGGCTCGACACGGTCACAAAGAAGAACCCGAAAAGGATGATCAGCACGGCCGATGTGAAGTTTATATCGAGAATCGGTGCCAGCCAGATGGAGAGAATCAGGGCGATACAGCCGCCGATCACGTAGACCAGGGAAATATCACGCTCGGTGCGAGCGACCACCGGCTGCTGGTTGCGTCGAGTCGCGGCCAGCGATGCCATGCCCCGTTTGAACGCGCCGATGATTGACGGAATGGAACGAATCAAACTGATAATACCGCCCGTGGCGACCGCCCCGGCGCCGATATAGAGCACGTACGCGTTACGTATTGCGCCGGGGCTCATGTCCTTGATAAGCGCCTCCGTCTCAGGAAACATCGGGCTGCCCAGCTGCTCCCCGAACGCCTTTATCAGCGGAATAATCACGATAAACGCCAGCGCGCCGCCTGCCATCATATTGGCCGCTGTGCGAATACCGATGATATAGCCGACTCCAAGCATGGTCGGGGCGACCTCGGCGGATATCGACGCGCCTTTGAAAAAACTCAGCGACCAGTCCGATGTCTCTTTCCACAGGCGGGTAATCAGGTTGAGAAAGCCGAAAGCAAACCCGACACCCGCGCCGGTGAAGACGGTTTTGGCCGATGTTCCGCCTTTGTCCCCCGCTATGAGCACTTCGGCGCATGCCGTTCCCTCAGGATACGTCAGCTTGCCGTGTTCCTGAACGATCAAGCCCTGCCGGAGCGGAATCATCATCAGGACCCCAAGCGTTCCGCCGAGCAGTGCGACCAGCAGAATGCGCGCAAACTCCAGATCCTGACCCATCAAAAGCAGAGACGGAAGCGTAAAGACTACCCCGGCGGCAATGGATTCGCCGGCTGACCCCACCGTCTGCACCATGTTGTTCTCGAGAATGGTGGCTTTCCCTAAGGCGCGCAGAATCGTAATCGACAGCACGGCGATAGGAATCGAGGCCGACACCGTTAAACCCACTTTGAGTCCCAGGTACACTGACGATGCCGCGAATGCGATACCCAGGATCGAGCCGAGGATCAGCCCCTTGATCGTCATCTCGGCCATGCTCGCCTGAGGAGAGACGTAAGGAGTGAAGTGCCTTTCCGGTTTCATAGTGCTCTGCTCCTATTGGATTGAGGAACGCTTCCGTGAATAATAGGCCAAGTTCCGAAAGATTGCCTGATTTTGCAACTAGTGAATTCACTTCGGTGAGGACGAGTCAGTGGATTCATTCCAGCTCGCCGCCGACAAAGCTCGTGCTTGCCTTCGCCGCCACCGGTCTCTATCTTGTTGTCAGTGAAGGGGGTCTTTTAGGGTCATGCATTTTCCATGTTCCGCCTGTGGTAAGACTATCAGTACAGACGCCGGTGCCGGCGCACTCGTGCATTGCCGTTTATGCGGCGCCATGAATACGGTGCCGGACTCAACGCCGGAAACCGAGACTACCCGAAACGCCGAACCCGTCGGTGGCGCGGTCGACATCGATCGTGTCGATGAAATCCTCTCTTACGGCGAATCAAAAAAACCCTGGCGCAATCTCTCTTTCCTGCTCATTTCCCTGTTTCTCTTCGTCACCCTCGGTCTGATGCAGTCGCAGTGGGGATTCCTGTTCACGATCGTTATTGTGATATTCGTTCACGAACTCGGTCATCTGCTCGCCATGAAAGCCGTCGGGTACCGCGATGTCCGCATCTTTTTTGTACCGCTTTTCGGCGGCGCCGCCTCCGGCGAACATCACAACCCCGGCCCGCTGCGCCGCGCGTTTGTATCGTTGGCCGGCCCGCTGCCGGGTATCGTTATCGGCGTGCTGCTGGCGCGGCTCTATTTCGCCGGAGCCGATCCCGTTACGCTTACCGCCGCACGCGTCTTTCTCTTCGTCAACGCCTTCAACCTTCTCCCGTTTTATCCGCTCGATGGCGGGAGAGTCCTCGAGGCCGTCCTGTTCACCCGGAACCACTTGCTGGAAGTCACTTTCAAAGTGGTTGCCGGGCTCGCACTGGGCGTGATGGCCTTTTCGATGAAATCTGTGCTGCTCGCGCTGTTGGCGGCGTGGGTACTGGTGACCGTGCCGGCGGTCTACCGTAAAGGAGTTCTTGCGCGCGATCTTCGAAAACTCCCCAACTTGCCGACCACCTCTTCCGATTTCCGCATTCCCCGACCATTCCTTGAAGCGGTTATTCCGCGCCTTGCCGAACACCTCGGTCCGCATGCCCAGAACCCAGGTGTCGTAGCAGCCCAGGTCCGGGACTTGTGGCACCGTACCGTGCAGCAGCCCGCCGGTGCCGGCTCCACGTTTGGAATCATCGCGTTTTATGTCCTTTCTTTCGTGCTGTCCGTCTTGCTGGCAGTTGGCGTCGAAATGAGGGTTCAGGGTACCATTTAGCCCCCTGATCAAGCGAGTCCTGTTCAGACGTATCGCATTGTAATACAACGTCTTTCCAACAAACACCTTCTCTCTCTCCGCACAACCCGTTTCTCCGACATATGACAAAAACTGACAGCCCGTCACCCTCAATTCCGAGTCTTCGCGACAGCCGAATCCTCTTGCCACGTGAAGAGTTAAGGCTCCTCTGCCGATCATTAAGGGAAACCAGAATGTCTCAGAGGGACGATGCTGAGAGCCGTTTTCGCGCTAGCCGCCGCATTACTCGTGGCTGGGGGAGGGTACGCCACGACATATTACGTCTCGCCATCAGGGAGTGACGCTTCCGACGGCCTGACTGTAGGGGGCGCGTGGCTCAGTCTCGACCGCGGCGACCGCATGGGGATTCTCGTCCCCGGCGACACCGTCTTCATGCTCCCCGGCACATACTACCCGACTGCGACCATGACTCTCTCGACATCCGGCACTCTCGCCAGTCCGATTACCTACCTGGGAAGCGAGCTCGGATCTGCAATTATCAATGGCAGTAACCACGCCTTTATCGGACTTCAGATCACCGCAAGCTACATAGTCTTGCGGAGCGTTCAGGTGACCAACTACGACGCCACGGCCGTGCTCGTCGATGGCAGCTCGAATCTCATCCGGGACTGCTATTTCCATCACGTGCAGACTGAGGGCATCCTCGTCGACGGGAGCGGCAATACGCTGTTCGGCAACCTGGTTACCCATACGGGAAGTGCAGGCATTCGATTTATTGCACTGGGTACTTCGCCGCGAATATATAACAACACCGTGTTTGGCTGCACCGGTTACGGCATTTCCCTCCACTCCAACATCGCAGACGGCAGGATCATCAACAATATCGCAGTAAAGAACCTCGGTGGTATAAGCGCCAAGGTCGAGAATACCGCTGCCTTCAATCTGACCTGGTCGAATACGGAAGGAAACTACACCGGGGGCGTTGTGGATTCTGCCGGAGGCGTTGTCGTCGATCCGCTCTTTGTCGATACGGCTGCCGGCGACTTTACGCTTCAAAGCGGGTCACCCGCTATCAACGCCGGACTTGATCTCGGATTTCCCTACAAGGGTTCGGCGCCGGATCTGGGTGCATTTGAGTACAACCAGCCCAATGAGGCGCCCGTGGTCGCCGAGCTGCCCGACACGTCCGTCTACGAAAACCAGTTACTCACGATCGACGTTACTGCCGCCGATCCGGAAAACGACGTCCTCGTCCTGACAGCGGAGGATCTGCCGGACAACGCCACCTTCTCGGACCACGGTGACCGTACGGGTTTGCTTGAGTTCACCCCCGATTTCACTCAGGCCGGCGAATACGAGATCCTGATCATCGCCTCCGACGGTGAGCTGTCCGACACCGCTGAGTTGGAAGTTGATGTCGAAAACACGAACAGGCCCCCGGTCCTGACCCCCATCGGCGCTCAGTCGGTTGAAGAAGGGCAGACGCTGAACCTGGAAATCTCCGCGGCCGATCCCGATGGTGAAACACCTGAACTGATCCTTCAGTCCGCCCCGGTCGGTGCATCGTTTACCGACGACGGCGATGGCACCGGGACGTTTTCGTTTACCCCGAGCTACACTCAGGAAGGTACATACGACATCACCGTCATGGCGGCCGACGGGGACCTCAGTGACACTGAACTCGTGACCATCACCGTATTGCCCGCCCCGATCTCCTCAATCGCGATCGAGCCGGACAGCGCGGTCATCGAAATCCTTGATTCCATCCAGTTCACTGCTGCCGGCTACGACGCCGGCGGCTACTTCGTACATGATCTCACCGATTCGGTCGTTTGGGCAACCGATGATCCCACCGGCAGCATAAGCTCACTTGGCCTCTACCTCGCCGGAACAGACGTCTCGCCGCCCAACTACCGGGTCACCGCCACCTACAGCGGTCTTGCGGACACGGCCTCAGTGCGTGTGATCTCCGATGGCGCGCTGCATCACGTACACGTGGAGTGGCTCGACGGCACCCCGGTCGGCAACACAATTGCCACTACGGACAACGACGGGATGACAGTGTACTGTCGGGGTTACGACATCGCCGATGTCCTGCTGGGCGATATCGTCGTGACGTGGTCGTGGTCCGGCGGCGGGGTGATCGGTTCGCTGACACCCGTCAGCGGCACCTCTTCGTCGCTGACGCTGACCACGCCCGGAAGCGATGCCGTCGTCGCCACCTATAGCGCCGCGATTGCGGATACGTCCGGGTTGCTGACCGTCGCTGCCGGCCTCCCCACACAGCTTGATGTCTCGCCGTATACTGCTACCGTTTCGGTTGACAGCAGCATCGATTTCAGCGCCGTATCTCGCGACGCCGACGGCAACGTCTCCGATCCACAAATCGTGCCGCAATGGACGGTTCTTGACGGCATCGGAAACATGGATGCCGTCGGCGTGTTCAGCCCTACCACCGTCGGCAGCGGATACATTGTAGCTTCGAGCGGCGGCGAGGGCACACCCATTTGCCCGACCGATCTCGTCCACTACTGGCCGCTCAACAAGACAACCGGGCCGCCCTACCCGGATATCGACGAAGGCGACGACGCGACCTGCGTTGACTGTCCCGCCTCGATCGCGGGCCTCGTGGGCATGTCGCTGGACTTCGACGGCGATACTCCCGGAGAGTATCTGACGGCTCCAAGCGCCGATGGTCTGACTGCGGCCTTGACCGTTATGGCGTGGATCCGCCCCGATAACATCGCCCTTCTTCGCGATCGGGGGATTGTCGGGCGCAGCAGCGCGTTCGCTCTTGAAATTGACGCACTCTCCAACGGGATTCGCTTTACGACAACCGACGGCAGCGACGTTCATAGCTTTGCTCCGAACTCATTGTCCAATTCCATCTCCGCACTCACGTGGACTCACGTAGCGGCGACGTTCGACGGCTCGACCGTCGCGCTTTACATAAATGGACAACTGATTGACTCAGATCCGGCGCAGGTCTCCGTACTCGGCGGAGGCACACAACCCTACACCATCGGCTGGACGTCGGGAAGCCGTTACTTCGACGGCCGGATAGACGAGGTGGCGATTTTCGATCGTGCTCTCACGACGTTCCAGATCCAGCAGCACTACGACCGGGGTACCGATCACGATCCCCTCTGCGAGACGGTCGTCCTCGGAATCTCGGATACGTCGGGCGTCATTCAGGTGATACCCGGTGCACTTGCATCCATCGAACTCAGCCCCGATTCCGCGCTGGTTTCCGCAGATTCCACACTGCAATACACGGTTGAAGGATTTGATGTGTACGGCAACCTGCGCGACCCGGGGACAATCTCGTATTCCCTGACCGGACCCGTCGGCCAGATTGACGCTTCGGGATTATTCACCGCATCGGTCGTCGGCACCGCCCGTGCCGTCGCCGAATCCGATCTCGGTCCGACCGATACGACCGCGTCTCTGGAAGTGGTTCCCGGCGGACTGCAGCGACTCGAAATCGCACCGCCAAGCATCGCCGTGCGCATCGGCGATACCGTGCAATTCACCATTACCGGTTACGATGCTGATTCGAATGCAACCGATGTCGGTTCCATCGACTGGCGTGCGCTCGGCCGCGTGGGAACAATCAACGATTCCGGTCTGTTCGTCGCAACCTCGGCCGGAAAGGGGAAGGTGGCCGCCGTCAGCAGCCTCGCCGGAGTTGCCGACACCAGCGACTTCGTCGACGTCGACGAAATCGTGGTTTCGGCCATAGCACTGGGCAGTTCCTACGTCAGACCGGGGGAGATACGTGCGCCGCTACTGTCGCTGTCATTTCACAACTACTTCGCCGACGACAGAGCGATTACCGGACTGATGGTCCGCGATGCCACCCGGGGTCCGGGTTCCGCTGCCGAGCGGCTGACCAATATCGATTCGGTCGCAGTCTATCTGGATTCGGACAGTGATTCGCTCCTGACTCCCGCCGACAGCCTGTTGGATTGGGCGGCGTACAGCAGCACCCCGGCGTCGTTTGCTTTCGCTCCACTCGTGATACCGTCGGACTCTCAGATCGTACTGCTGGTCGGCGGCGCAGTGAATCTGTTCTCCCGCGACTCCGATTCGTTGGATTTGTACTGCAGCCGGGTGGACATAACGACCGCCGATGCGACGGTCCCGGCCGGCCCGGACTCCCTGAATTCGCTGGGCGTATCGATTGTCGATGGTCTGGTAGCGGCTCAACTGCGCTTCTCGCCGACGAGCATCGACAGTCTGGAACCGTCGGCTGACATCTATCACGTCATGACCGTAGACATTCCGCGAAACGGCTATCAGGCGGATACCCTGCAAATGTTCAGCCTCGCTTCGCTCGGAACGTCCGGACCGAACGATTTTGACTCCCTGTCGCTCTTCCTCGAAGAGGTAAACGCGACGTGGGACGAAGCGGCAAGCGAGCACTACGTCGGCCGGATGTACTTCACCGGAGACCGGTGGACGGTCACCGGCTTGAACGTGCCGCTGGTAGACCCCAACACGCGGTTCTATGTTGGTGCGTCGGTGGCCGCCTTCCCGACCAATGGAGCGACACTGATTCCGTATGTCCCGGTCAACGGCATTCAGGTTGTCTCCGGCAACGACGGACCGGTTGATCTCCCCACGGCGGCGATCGACACCTTCGCCATCACCACATTCGAGGCCCTCTCCGTGATCGCAATACCGGTCGCCGGCGGTGAGCTGATTCCCGGACAAGAAAGCGACGCGATGCTGGCCGCACGCATAACCAACACGTATTCCAGCGCCGTTGTCGTCGACAGCGTGGAGTTTGCGCTCGCTGCCGTCGATCACGACGGCGCCACACAGGATCAGCTTGACAGCCAGATCGACAGTGTCTTCCTCTTCATCACGAGATCGGCCGACAACAGCAGCGTGCTTGACTCACTCGTGGCGACCGCCACCCTCACCAACGGCGTCGTCAAATTCGCCACCGGGGGCCTGACAATTGCGGGCAACGGCGGCGCGTTGACCGTCGCCCTGAGCGCCGCCATCAGTCTTCGAAATGCCAAAAACGGCAACACCATTGGATTCATGTTCGAGGACGGTGGACACATCTGGTGCACACCGGGCGTGGCAGTTGCCGGGACGTTCCCCATTACGAACAGCAAGACCTTTACCGTTAACGCGTTCCCGGCCGCGGCCGTCATTGTCAACACGCTTGCAGGCCGCAGCCTCTTCGGGGGCCAGGTCGACCAAATGGTCCTCGATTTCGAACTGCCGCGCAACGGCTATGATACCGACGCTCTCTATCAGGTGCGCGTCATAAACCGAGGCACCGTTGACGAAATAGTTGCGCTCGATAATATGAAACTGTGGGCCGACAACGGTTCCGGCACGTTTTCCGCAGCAAGCGTTTTGGTCGGACAGTTCACTTTCGATGGGCTTTCCTGGGCGCTGTCCGCCGGGTTGTATCCGCTGCTGACGCCCACGACGCGGTTCTACATTACCGTGAGCGTTGCTGCCGACAACCGCGAGGGTGGCACGCTCGATCTGGAGATTCCGCACGGGCTGATCGGCTATATCTCGGGTACGGTAGGACCGGACGACGAGGGAATTGCCAACCCACACACGCACCTCATCTTCCAATCCAATCGCGTCACGGCGATCGCCCTGCCCGATCCCGGATCGGTCGTCGCGCCGGGACAGAATGCCGTCTCCCTGCTCACCCTGGCGTTGTACAACGGCTACGTCGGAAGGGCGCAGACCCTGCGATCGGTCAGCCTGAGCAATCGCACGGTCAGCTGGTCGGATCAGGACTTTGCCGATTCCGAACTCGGGCAGGTGCGGCTCTACTTCGACAATAACCGGAACCGTATTTTCGACGGCGACACGCTGGTGTCCACCGGCTCATTCAAGAGCGGTGCGCTTGACCTGACCGGTATCGACATACCGTTGCCGCCGGAATCGTTGTCCTATTTCTTTGCGATCGCGGACGTGCCGCTGAACGCCATTGATGGCGACAGCCTGGCCGTGTCGGTCGACAACACCGCCGATCTTGCCTTTGCGGTGCCGGTCACTATTAACGGTGACTTTCCGCTGCAAAGCGGAGGATTCCGAACGGTTGATGGCTCCGTACGGGCGCAGTATCACGCGCCCCTGATTGAGGCTCGTTCACTTCGGCCCGGTGATACGCTCGTGCCGGTGTTTGCGATGACACCCGCAGTAAACGGCGACCAGCCGGATGTTCTGGAATCTCTCGTCGTAGAAAACCTGCAATCGGCCGCCGATACCGACTTCGACCGCCTGACGCTGTGGCTCGACACGAATGCGGACAGCGCCTGGCAGGCCGGTGATTCCCTGCTCGGTACGCTGGTTGGAAGCAGTGGGTCATGGAGCCTCGGCTCGATCGATCTGCCGGTCAGCGCTCCCGCCCCGGTGCTCTTTGTCCTGTGTGATGTCTCGCTGACGGCGACACCCGGAGCCGCCCTGAAGTTGTCCGTGCCGGTCAACGGGTGCACGTACGAGTCGGCCAACGACGGCCCGCGTGACGAGGCGCTGATTACCGACAACACCTTTGTGGTGTCGACCTCCGGTTTGCGAATCAGCAACGTCCCGGTCAATTCCTCGTACTCCGTGGGGCAGACGATCGCTATCGCTACCACGGTCACCAACGTGTTGAACCTGCCGATGGACAGCGTCTTCGGCATTTGCACCGTCAATGGGCCCGCCGCTCTGGACAGCGCATTTTCGGGACCGGTACCGCTCGGGATCGACGAGCAGGTAACCTTCACATTCTTCTATACGGCACAGGCGCCCGGCGCCGCTTCATGGGAACTGAGTGCGTACGAGCCGACCATCCCGGATTCTTCCGCGGTCGTTCGGACAGCCGAAACTGCACTGCAGGCGCCGGCATACGATGTACCACTGCACTTCATTAACTCGACTCCCACCGCGGTGACAAAGGGGCAGACCAACGTCTTCCCGCTGAGTATTGAAATAACGCACCCGGATTCCAGTGATACGACCGCCGCCGTGGAGCTCGCCGGTCTCACGATCTCCGTCACCGACGCATCAGGACAGCCGCAGGACGCCTCCGATGCTTTCTCGCGCATGGTGCTGTCTAGTGGGTACACGACGCTTTCGGCGATTGAAGTCGTACCCGCGCAGTCCGCTGTCACATTCACCTTCACCCAGCCTATCGTAGTTGTGCCGGGAGACTCGAGACTGCTCTCACTGCTCGTGGATATCAGCGATTCCGCCACCGCCCATGACTTCGCGCTTCGCCTCGACAGCCCGTCCTCCGTGCCGGTCGCCGATCACAATACCGAGCTGCCGGTGACACTGTCACCGACGCTGACTTTCCCCATCAGCACCGCTTCATGTCGGATCGACGAGCCGTCGGAGCAGATGGCGGTGTCGTACCGCTCGCTTGCCCCCGCCACTGTCAATTTCGGTCAGGACGGGGTCGCATTGCTGCAAGTGCATCTGCGCCATCCCGGGGCCCTGTCCAGTTCACAGATACAGTTGACCGCGCTGACGGTGTCGTTTGTCGATGAAACGCTCCAGGAGATTCCCGCGTCCGAAATCTGTACGCGACTGAGCATCGTCCGCAATCAAACGGTCATCGGCGAAGCGAGCGGCCTGGCGCTCGACAGTGCCGTCGTGTCCGTCATACTGGTGTCGCCCGTGACCGTAAGCCCCGGAGAGCTTGATTCGATTCGATTGGTGATCGATGCCGCCGCCGACGCGCCCGCCATTGATTTCGCCATGCACATCAGCGACAGCACGCGGTTTGTGGTCCGGGACCTCAGCTCCGGTGCCCCGCTCACGGCGGTGTCCGATGATGCGCCGCTGGCGACCGCCGTTTCCGGCTTCCCGATTCTGTCGAGCCTCGCGTCGTTCCGCCAGGCTGCTGTCGCGCCGCAGGCCTGCCTGACACCGGCGGCCTACGGCTCGGTGATCGCTGGCAGCGACTCGATTGCACTTCTGGGATTGACCATTCACTACGCCGCGGGGGACATGTACTCGCCGCAGCAGTTGACCGGGGTGACCGTTCGCATTACTGACTCGCTCGACACACCGCTTGATCCCGCCAGTCTGTTCGATCGCGTCGGATTGTCAACGCTTCCCGGTACCGTCGCATACATGCCCACGTTCCAGCAGTCAGGCGATTACACGCTGTTCGCCTTCCCCGATGGCGCAGTGACGATCAATCCCGGCGACAGCCTGCAGGTGGCGCTGATCGCCGATATCGAGAGCGACACGCCGGTCGAACATCTGGTCATCCGGTTGCACGACGAAGCCGACGTGATCCTGCATGATGTCAGCGACACCAGCAGCCACACGGGTGTGGTCGTGTCCCCCGGCTGTGGCGAGTCTATTCCTTATGTGTCTCCCGCAATTCGAATCCTGCAGCCAGCCGGGCGACCTGTTCTCGCGACCCAGACCGGAACGGCCAGGCTGGTTCCGAGAGGGCAGGTCCAGGTCCCGTTGTACACGGCGACACTCACCTACGACGGCTCGACCCCCCAGGGAGACCTGTTGCTGCACGCGGTCTGTGGGCGGTTGATGTCGCGCGATGGCGCCGGCTTTCACGAAGTGCCCGCCGTCGAATTGCTGAACGCGGTGCATCTGAATATAGACGGCGACCGTGTCGCCACTGACTCGATTCTCAGCGGCGACTCGCTCATGCTTGCTGTCCCCGGCGGGTATACGATCGCACAGGGTGCCGATGTGGACATCGTGCTGTTGGGTGATATTCGCCCCGATGCCCCGCTGGGCAACTTCGCCGTCCAGCTTGCTGATTCCAACGCCGTCTCGCTGGCCGATCAGAATCTCGCGACCACCATCTACCCGCTGCTGGTGCAAGCAGCCTATCCGTTGCTTGGCGCCGAGATTTCCGTGACCGCCGGTGGGCTCGAAGAATCCTTTACGAACTATCCCAATCCCTTTAATGCGGCGTCCGGCGAGGAAACAACAATCGGCTTCGTCCTCCCCGAGGCCGCCTATGTCGACATCGAATTGTTCACCATCACGGGCGCCAAGGTTCTCGATATAACAAGGGATGACTACCGCGTCGCCGGCGCGTATTCACAGGATCGCTGGGACGGTCGCAA
Source organism: Candidatus Zixiibacteriota bacterium (assembly GCA_034003725.1). Taxonomy (NCBI): domain Bacteria; kingdom Pseudomonadati; phylum Candidatus Zixiibacteriota; species Candidatus Zixiibacteriota bacterium. Next base: position 414,738 of record JAVEYB010000001.1, on the reverse strand, counting down.
CGACGCCGGGCTCGACGTCGTTCCCGGAACATACTTCTGCCGCATAACGGCCCGCTACGTATCGGGCGGCACGGAATCGGTCCGTCGAAAGGTGGCGATACTGCGATGAGACCGATGTGTGCATACCTGCTGCTGGTCGGACTTGCCGTCGGTACGCCGGCATATGCGTCCGATGACGCCGGGACCGAATCCCCCTTCGGGTTCGGCGCCGGTGCGCGCGATCTGGCTCTCGGTGGATCGGCGATCGCCCTCTCCGACTTTGCGACAGCCCCGTTCTGGAATCCGTCACGTCTGAGCCGTGCCGAGCAGTACAGCGTCGCCGGCTTTCACTCGCAGTTGTACGAGAGCGATGTCGCCTACCAGTATCTGGGCGCGGTTGTCCCGACGCTGGACTTTGGTACGCTCGGCATCGGTGTTTTTCGCCTTGGCATCGACGGCATCGAGAAAAGAGACGCGGCGAATGCCTATCTCGGTGATTTCGACGACACCCGTCTGGGGTTCTTTGTGGCCTACGGCAGAATGCTGTCGGGGTACGATGTCGGCGCGACGCTGAGTATGGAACACCACTCCATTGACTCGTACAGCGCCACCACATCGCCCGGCGTCAGTCTGGCCCTCGGCCGACGTTTCGAATCACCGCTCGCATGGCTGCATCATGTCAGTGCGGTGATCAGCGGGCGCAATGTGGTCAGGCCCGCCATGGACCTCGCGGAGGTGACCACCCGCTACCCGTTCACCATCGACGTCGGTGTCGCGGCCGCCCTCAGCCCGGGATCGTTCTGGGACCACGAACTGACTATATCGGCGACCTTGAGCAAGGTCGACCGGGTCGAAGCCGCGTTTGCGCTCGGCATCGAATACAGTCTCGCCGACCTCCTGCATCTCCGTTCGGGCGTGCGCGACAGCCGCCTTTCGTTCGGTATCGGTCTCACCTATCGCCTGATCCGCTTCGACTACGCGCTGGTGGATCGCGACATGGGTGAATTGCACATGTTCACGCTGACCACGTCGTTCGGACGCACCATGACCGAACGGCGAAACGACCGCCGCGAACGCCGCGAGGCCGAGTTTAATTCCCTTATGAACGAGCGTCTGGTTGGTCGCAACCGCGAGGCAGTCATAGCTCTGGTCGAACAGGGCCGGGTGGCCCTCGAATCGGGGATGCTCGAAGACGCCGCTGATCTGTTCGACCGCGCCCGCTTCATGGCGGTGACCAGCCAGGTGGATACCACCGACATCATCCGGTTCGCGACCGAAGCGCGTGAGAAACTTGACGAATCGCGCCGGGCGGTGCGCTACAGTCAGTACCTGGACTCGGCGCAAATGGAACTGGCGGCCATGGATTATCTGGCCGCGCGATATTTCGCCGGCCGCGCCTTGACCGAAGTACCTGCCTCCGAGCAGGCGCAGAGCCTCCTCCGACAGGCCAACGACGCCATCTCGCGGTCGGCCGCCCAGGATGAGTTGATCCGCCAGCGTCTCTGGACCGTCGACTCACTGCTCAGTTACGGTCAGGTGGACCAGGCGGTCGCCGTGGTGCGGCTGCTAGATCAGTATTCGGAGTCCCATGAGGCCGTCAGGCGTGCTCAGCGACGGGTCGAGTTCGAACGCTACCGCGAGACCGCAACAACCGCCTTCGGCCGCGGAGAATATTCCATCGCGCTCAACGCGCTCGAGTCCGCGATCGAACTGTTCCCGGGTCACCAGTGGTGTCTGGACCTCAAGAGCCGCATCGATCGGGAGATGAAGAGAGCAGGCCAGCGCCCCGCGACGCCCACCGCCCCGGCGGCGGCCGCGCCGCTCAGCGCCGAAATCCTTCGTGAGGTCGAGGCCGCCTATCGGTCCGCTCAGCAGGCCTTCCAGCAGGGTGACCTCGAATCCGCCATCGCCCAATGGGAAACCGTCGATCGGCTGGCGCCCGGTTACCAGTCTGTCCGCGACTACCTCGTTAACGCGTACAAGTTTGTCGGCGTGGAACGCTATGGCAAAAACCAACTGCGCGAAGCAGTTGCGATTTGGCGAAAGGCAGCCGCCCTGGCGCCCGATAACAAAGAAATAGCCGGGTATATCGAACGGACTGAAAACGAGATCAGGAAACTCGAAGAATTGTCCTATGACGACTGACGAAAAACGGTCGCTTGCCGACGGATGGCCTGAGGAATCGCAGTTCCGGCGATCGATCCTCTGGGAGTTCGCCCTCTATATCTGCGGCGTGATTCTCGTCCTCATGACCACGACCGGCTATATCATCACTGACCAGTATGTCGACACCGTCACCAGAACGGTCGCCGAAAAACTGCTGGTACAGGCGCGGTCGTATTCGCGGACGGCAGGGAAAAGCATCCTCGCCGCCAACGGTCCCGACGCTCTCATGCTCAACAACATCTGCAAGCGGCTGTCAACGGATAACCCCGATATCTTCTGGGCGGGGATCGCCGGCAACGACGGGCAGTTTCTTGCCCACACCGATATCGCCCGTGTCGTGGCACAGGACCGGCTGGAGCCGATTCCCGCAGGCGTCCAGTTCGCCGATCTCCGGCCGGGCGAACAGTCCCGAATCAGCGGCGATACCGTCCGCATCGCCATACCCATCCTCGAGAACGACATTGTGGTCGGTACCCTGGCCGTGGCGTCGTCGGCCGGCCAGATCACGCAGGCGCGGCGGAGGTCGATCGTCGCGGTAGCCTCGATTACCGTCGTGATGATGCTGGCGGGAATTCCGATCACCCTGTGGACCCTGCACCGGAAGCTGCGCCCGGTCCGGTCGATCACGGATAGCCTGAAACGAATAGATTTCGATAACATCGTGCTCGATATCCCGCTTCGCGCCCGAAACGAGTTTGGCTATCTCGCCGAAACGCTGCGCGTCATGGGCGACCGCCTCAATCGCGCCCAGAAAGAACTGATCGAGCAGGATCGTATCGCCCGTGAAATGGAAATCGCCCGCGAGATCCAGAACAATATCCTCCCGCAGGAGTACCCCAAACACTCCCGGTTTGAATTCTGCGGCGCCTACCGAAGCGCCCGCGAGGTCGGCGGCGACTACTACGATTTTATCGAATTCGATGACCATCGGCTCGGACTGCTGGTGGCCGACGTATCCGGGAAATCGCTCCCCGGTATGCTGGTCATGTTGCTGACTCGCGACATGGTCCGCAAAATAACCCGCGGTGTCCATCGACCGGATCAGGTGCTCAGCGAAGTCAATCGCGAGCTTGGTTCGAACATCAAGCGGGGTATGTTTGTCACGATGTTCTTTGGGCTGCTCGACAGCCGGTCCGGTCGTTTTCAATTCGCCTCTGCCGGCCACAACCCGCTGATCGTGATGAACACCGCCAGCGGAAGGATTCGCCTCTTCAAAACCAAAGGCTACCCGCTCGGGATGATGCCCCCCGATCAGTTTGAAAAACGTATCGAATTGTCGGAGCTGACCCTCGAGTCCGGCGACTGGATTATCCAGTACACCGATGGCATAAACGAGGCACAGAACGAGTCCCGCGAAGAGTTCGGCATGGAACGGTTCACGGCGTTGATCAGCGAACTGCGGCATCATCAGCCGCACGATTTCGCCGGCCAGGTACTCCGACGCCACCAGCAGTTTGTCGGTGCAGCGCCCCAATACGACGATATCACGCTGCTCGCCATGAAGTGGGGCGGTGTTTCGACCGATACAATACATAAGCAGACAGAGGTCCTGACCCGTGCTGACTGACGCGAAAAACATCGTCACCATTAAACTACCCGATGAACTGTCGCGCCGCAACGTGGAGGCGTTTCAGGGAAGGCTCGATTCCGCCCTCCGCGACGCCCCCTCGGAAATCATCATCGATTGCGCGTCGCTGATCCACGTGACGTCGAAAGATATCGCCATGCTGTGGCAGGCACACGAGCAATGCGCCGCATCGGGCGTGACCATTCGGCTCGTGTCGATGTCGCAGTTTCTGGTGCGGGTGTTGAAAACGCTCGACCTCTACGAGTATTTCAAGCGCGACGAGGATCAGGAACGGCTTGCCCTGACGGCAATCGTGCAGCCACCTGACTGTGCCGGCGCCGAGACCATGGTCAACCTCTTCGCCGCCTGCGAGGAAGGTATCGAGACCTTCCTGAGTGCATTCTTGGGATACCTCGGGCGGCTGGCGCTGCCCGAACTCAAAGAGCTGGAACTCCGGACGATCTTCTACGAAATCGCGACCAATATATGTGCGCACAGCGGCCTGGATGAAAACAGCCCCGTTGCCTTCTCCGCGTCGTCCCGAAACGGCACGATGACGCTGACGTTTGCCGACATGGGGCTGGAATTCGATCCGACGGCACACAAACACGCCCATAACATGCGCGAGGCGGCGAACGCGCGGCGAACGCACGGCTTCGGAATAACGATGTTTCATCGACTCGCTGACTCCGTGCGCTATGAACGTCGCGATGGCTGCGTGAATGTGCTGATAGTCGAAAAGCGGTGGGGTGTCTGATGGCTTCGTCAAAATCGCTTCGTGAAGAGATCATCCGCGACGACACGATCGTCATCACCACCGGCGCAACCCTTGACAACAACAACGCGCACGAGATGGTAGATGCTATACTTTCGGCTCAAGATCGAGGGTTCAAAAATATCATCATCGATATGCAGGCCCTGCAGTTCTTGTCGTCCGCCGGAGTCGGTTCCATTCTGGGTACGGTGGAGGCATCGCGGGAGGCCGGAGGAGATATTGTCCTGTGCCACGTCTCTCCGAACATACTGCACGTCTTCAGCGTCCTCGACCTGGCCGAGTTTCTGACTATCCGACCGACACGCGAGCAGGCGCTGGCAGCGAAGTAACAACAGGGATATCCGGCTTATGACCGTGAACTCCGAATACATTCCCACCGGCGCCGCCGCTCGAAACCAGTTGGTGGACAAACAGATTCTGGCGCTCGATGCACTTGTGAAAATGACCCGCCAGTTCGCCACGCGCCCGGACTTCGCCCACCTTGTTGAAGTCCTGTTGCTGACGACGTCGGGCCAGTTCTCCGTCACCAGCGCCTTCGCCCTCGTCGGCAATCCCCGCGCTCAGGTGGACAGCCCCTTCTTCTGCGGTATCGGCAGGTTCAAAGGCAGCCGGGAACTGGCGACTCTCGGCAATGTCGCACAACTGGTCGACTATATCGAAGACGGGCCGGGTTCGTGCCTGGTCGCGGACATGAGGTCTTCGGACAGAGTCCCGGAACGGCTGCACGAAACGCTGACGCGCGTCGGTGTCGCAGTCATTGCCCCCTTATATCATGGCGACAGTCTTGCCGGTATTCTCGGACTGGGTGCCAAAGTCTCCGGACGGCCGTTTGAACCCGCCGAGGTGAAGCTGCTGTCCATGCTGGCCGGGACGATTTCGCCGATGCTGGCCAGTTCGTATCTCTTCCTTGAAATCGCCCGCCTGAATGCCTGGTATCTCGAAATCCTCGACAACGTCAAGCAGGGTGTCTTCGTCTTCAACGTCGACAATATGCTCGTGAAGGTAAACGACTCAGGCCGACAGATTCTCCGCAGTGTCAACCCGATGCTTGCCGCGCTGCAGACCGACGAAGGATTGTCGCTTCGCGAAATCTTCTGCGAGAGTGCCTTCCCGGGGTGGGCCAGGCGGATCGACCGGGCCCGGACCATGCGCCGCGGTCGGGTGAGCGAGTCGCTGGTGGCTTCCGTCGGCTCATCCGAACGGATTTTCGCCGTGAGTGCCACCATGATGAACCGCGAGGAGTCCGCTGATATGTTGATTACGCTGGAAGACATCACCAGGCAGAAAGAAACCGACCAGCGCATGTTCAACCTCGAGAAGTTCGCCGACAAGGGCGTGATGGCCTCGTCGATCTCCCACGAACTGAACAACTTCCTCGGGCTGATTCTCGGCGGTGTCGAGATATCACAGATGAACCTCGCGAAGGGCAAAACCGAAAAGGTCGAAACCGCCCTGGAAAAACTCAAATCCCACGTCGCCAAAATGGAGCGCTTCACCTCCGGACTCATGGACTACACCCGCCTCGACACGAAAAAGGCCGAGGCCGACCTCAATGCCGTTGTCGCCGACGTCCTCTCCTTTGTCTCGATTCAAAAACGGTTCTCGCGAATCGCCGTGCAGGTCCACCCGGATCATGACCTCCCGACGTTCGAGTTGGATACCGATCAAATCGCGCAACTGCTGCTCAATTTCGCCAACAACGCCGCCGACGCCATCCGCGAAACCGGCCGTGACAACGGCGAAATCACGATCCGAACCGCTCGCGACGGCGACTGTGTTCTCTTGACCGTCTCTGACAACGGCGTGGGCATCGCTCCCGACATCAAAGAACGGTTGTTCAAAACACATTTGACCACCAAGCCCGGAGGGCATGGCTACGGACTGGTCACGTGCGCGCGGATTATTCAGAACCACGGTGCCGACGTCGAAATCGACAGCGAACCGGGACAGGGAACAACCTTCCGGCTGCGCTTCCCCCTGCACCCGGCGCCCGTCGCCCAGTAAGTCACTCTCACGGGACCAGATAGGCCTCGCCATCCATTGTAACTCGTCCCTGCGGCTCGCCTCACAACGAAAAACCATACTCCAGCGTAGACTATTTCGACCAATTTTTTGTTACATTTTTCACAAGCGTGACATTCCCGTGACAATTAGTCCGGTATTTCTGCCGATACTCACCGACAAGTTGAACGGACAACCACCTGCGGAGGAACAGGTCAAACATGACGTTCGGGATCATCGGCACTTCGATCTGGCAGCAGAACCTGCCTTTGTTGGAACAGTTGACCCTTGGCCGGGACACTCGCGAGGCCGATCTCGCGCGCTTGAAACACGCACTCGGTCTGTCGGAACTCATATATCTCGCCACGTGCAACCGCGTCGAGTTCATCTACGCGACCGATACCGGCGAGTCCGAAAACCATGTCCTTCACCGGCTGATTGACTATTTCTTCCGCGGCAAACGTTCGATCTCCTTCTTCCCGAACGACTTCTATTCCTTCACCGGTCGTGAAGCCATCACCCACCTCTTCCGCACCGTAGCGTCACTTGAGTCGCTCGTGGTCGGTGAAACACAGATAACCGGCCAGTTCAGGCAGTCGTGGCACGATGCCCGCTCTGCCGGCATGTGCGGGCCGATACTCGACAGCCTGGCGCAGGAAGCGCTACTGGTCGCCCGCCAGGTCAAACGGAACACCGACCTTGGATCAGGGGCGCTCTCGATGGCCTCGCTGGCTGCTGAGCGACTCTATGCCTGTCTCGCGGGACGCGAGCGGGCGGTGGTCGCCCTCGTCGGGTCGGGAGTCATGACCTCAAAACTGGCGAAACAGATCGCGCAGTGGCCTTCCGTCGAGCTGCTCTTCGTGAACCGTACCGCTGAAAAGGCCGATCTCCTTGCGAGTCAATTCGGTGGCCGGGCGATGCCCCTCGCAGCATTCGTGGAACGCCCGATAGCGGTCGATGCCATCATCTCGGCGACGGCGTCGTCCGATCCGGTGTTCGACCGATCTTTCGCCGATCGGCTCTCCCTGTCTCCCAACACCGTACTCTGCATCGACCTTGCCGTCCCGCGCGATTTTGCTCCCGAATGCAGCGTCCATCCGAAGCTCACCGTTATCGACATTCCCCGCCTCAAATCGGCCGCCCACGGCAACCTTCGCAAAAAATTCATCGAGGCCGGAAAGGCCAACGAGATCGTCAAAGATGCCGTCACCCGTTACCTGTCCGAACGCATCGAGGTGTCGCTCAAACCGATCTTCCACAAGTCGTATCACGAGACGCTCGAACTGGCCGAGCAGGCGCTCGATAACCTGTTCGCCAGCCGGCTGACATCGCTCTCCGCCGATGAACGCGACGCGGTCGAGCGACTGGTGAAGCGGCTGATCGGTCAATCCGCGTTTCAACCCGTCAAAGCGCTTTCCGACCGACTCGTCACGCTTCGCACCGACCTGAGCTTTGAATCCCTGCCCGCGGAGAACAGCAAGGCGGTCGGATGAGTCGGCTGCGCCTTACCATAGGTACGCGCGGTTCGGATCTCGCCCTCTGGCAGGCGCGGTTTGTCCGTGACCACCTCGTGCGAGAGCACGGCTGCGATATCGCGATCAAAGTCATCCGCACCAGCGGGGACAGAATCGACAGCATCCCATTTGACAAGATGGAAGGCAAAGGTTTCTTTACCAGAGAACTTGAAGAGGCGCTGCTCGGCTGCGAAATCGACCTGGCCGTCCATTCACTCAAGGACCTCATGACGACACAACCCGACGGGTTAATGCTGGGCGCGGTTGGCTTCAGGGCCGACCGGGGCGACATGCTGTTGGTACGACCCGATGCGTACACCGGTATCGGCCTGCTCGGGGTACGCACCGGCGCCGTGATCGGCACAAGCTCCGCCCGGCGCGCTTGCCAGATAACCTGGCACGATCCGACCCTGCAGATTCGCGATCTCCGTGGCAACGTCCCCACCCGGATCAGCCGCCTGCGCGAAGGTCGATACGATGCCATCGTCATTGCCGCCGCCGGCGTAACACGGCTTCGGCTGGCATTGGATGATCTGATGGTGGTTCCGCTGGACCCGGAGCAGTTCCTCCCGGCGCCGGCCCAGGGAATACTCGGCATGCAGGTCAGAACGGACGATACGCCGACTCGGGAAACCGTCGCGCGTCTCAACTCGGACGACGATGCGGCTTCCGCCGCGCTCGAACGCGGTCTGCTCGCCAGATTCGACGCAGGCTGCTCCTTGCCGCTCGGTGTCTATTCGGAAGTCGACCGGAATCAGTACCGGCTGAAGGCCGTCCTTGGATCTCTCAGCGCCGGTCGCTGGACAAGAGTAGAGACAACGGAAGCAGTCGGCAACGATATCGATCGGGTAGTCGACCGTGTGTTCAACAATCTCAGAGCGCCCGATGCAAGGTGTGCCTGACGGCCATCCCGGGCTGTCGGGCATGAGCTATAGCAATAAACGGCAGGGTATGGCAAAGACAGACAAATCTCGCGAATTGATGCTGAAAGCCGGTGCGGTGACGCCCGGCGGTGTGCATTCGCCTGTCCGCGCATTTAAATCCGTGGGTGGCACGCCGCGGTTTATCGACCGGGGCGAAAAGGCGTGGCTGATCGATGTCGACGGTAATCGCTATATCGATTTCTGTTGCTCGTGGGGACCGCTCATTCTCGGACACGGCGATCCGGACGTCGTCGCCGCCGTCAAGGCGCAGATCGATCGCGGCATGACGTTCGGCGCCTCCACCGAACACGAATACAACCTCGCGTCGTTCATCGTCGAGCAGGTCGACGCCGTGGAGAGCATTCGCTTCGTGTCATCCGGCACCGAAGCCGTCATGTCCGCTGTCCGTGTCGCGCGGGGATTCACCGGCCGTGACCTCATTCTCAAGTTTGAAGGCTGCTACCACGGGCACAGCGATCATCTGCTCGTCAGCGCCGGCTCCGGCCTCGCGACGTTCGGCCAACCGTCATCCGCAGGAGTTCCCCGTGCGCTCACGTCGGAAACCGCGGTCTTGCCGCTTGACGACGAAGAGGCGCTCGAGGCTTTCTTCAAACAGCACGGCGACCGGCTTGCAGCCGTCATCATCGAAGGCATTCCCGCCAACAACGGCCTGCTGATTCAACGCCACGAATACATCCGCCTGCTCCGTGCCCTGACCGAGAAGCACGGCGCGCTGCTCATACTTGATGAAGTGATCACCGGCTTCCGGGTCGGCATGGGAGGAGCCGCCGCCTACTACGGAATTCAACCGGACCTCCTCACCTACGGCAAAATCATCGGCGGTGGCATGCCCGTCGGCGCCTTCGGCGGCCGCGCCGACATTATGAACAAACTCTCTCCGCTCGGTCCGGTCTATCAGGCCGGAACCCTGTCCGGCAATCCGGTCGCCATGGTGGCCGGGTTGACGACCCTGCGAAAGCTCGCCGACGGTCGGATTCACGCCCAGCTCGAAGAACGTAATCGAAAGTTTGTCGCCGGCATGATCGCGCGACTTTCCAGCCGCACCGTCACGATTGCAGGCGTAGCCTCGGTATTCTGGATCGTCTTTCAACGCGAGCTGCCCCGTTCCGCGGCCGCGATCAGCAGCGACGGCATCTCGCACTATAATCGCATGCACGAGTCTATCCTCGATCACGGAATCTACCTGCCGCCGTCAGGGTACGAAGTCTGTTTCCTGTCTTCCGCCCACACGGACGACATGCTTCAACAGGCAGCCGACCGGCTTGTCGACGCCATCACTGCCGAGGCGCACGTATGGGCCTGACCTCGAGCCCCTTTCTGGCTGCCTGTCGCGGCGACAACGATGGACCGATTCCGATCTGGATCATGCGGCAGGCCGGACGGTACCTGCCCGAGTACCGGGCAATCCGCGAAAAAGTCTCATTCCAGCAGTTGTGCCGGTCCCCGGAACTGATTGCCGAGGTCGTCAGGCAGCCGATCGACCGGTTTGATCTCGACGCCGCGATTCTTTTTTCCGATATCCTGACCATGCTCGAACCGATGGGGATGAAGATTGACTTCCCCGAGGGCGGGCCGGTGTTGCACAACCCGATCCAATCCGAGCGCGATGTTGACCTGTTGCGCGAACCGGACCCCCGAACGGAGCTGGCGTTTGCGCTCGAAGGCGTCGCGATGATCAAGCGGATGTTGCCGTCGAAGCCGCTCATTGGGTTTATCGGGTCCCCCTTCACTCTGGCCTCCTACATGGTCGAAGGCGCCGGCTCGAAAAGTTTCAGCCGCGCCAAGCGATTTTTGCACGAGTTTCCCGCGGCCGCACAACGGCTCTTCGACAAACTGGTGAGCGTCAGCGCGCAGTACCTGCGGGCGCAGATCGAGGCGGGCGCCGATGCCGTCCAGATCTTCGACAGCTGGGGAGGAGTGCTCTCACGCAGCGATTACCGGCGCTGGTCGGTCGAGCCGCTTAACAGGATTTTCAGCAGCCTTCGCGACCTGAAAACGCCGCGCATCCTGTTTGTCAACAACGTCGCTCCTTACGCGGACCTGCTCGACGGCGTTGAATGCGAAGTGGTCGGAGTAGACTACCGGGTCGATATCGGTGCCCTTGCGAAACAGCTTTCGACCAGAAGCATTCAGGGCAATCTCGACCCCACCGTGTTGTTCGATACCCCCGACGTTGTCCGGCGCGAAACCCGTAAAGTCCTCGACAGTGTCGGCGACCATCGCCGCTTCATTTTCAACCTCGGTCACGGCATCGAGCCGGAGACGCCGATCGAGTCGGTGCATGCTATGATCGAAACCGTCCGGAGTTTCCGCCGATGACAATGACCTCGACAGCGACGTCCGTACCCATTGAATTGCTCCGGAAATACGATTGCCCCGGTCCGCGCTATACCAGCTATCCCACGGCCCCCGTCTGGACGGGTGAGGTGGGCTCCGACGATTATGTCAATGCGCTTCGCACCGCAGCCACACATAATGATTCCCCGCTGGCGGTCTACTGCCACATACCGTTCTGCCGTTCGCGCTGCTTCTACTGCGGCTGTAATACGTGCATTACACGGAACCACGACAGCATCGACTCGTATATCGATGCGCTTGAGCGCGAAGTTGACGCGGTTGCCCTCCATCTCGGAGACCGATCACGGGTCAGCCAACTCCATTTCGGCGGCGGTACACCCACGTTTATCGGCGACGATGGAATCGAACGAATCATGCAGTCGCTGGACCGCCGCTTCTCCTTCGCTGATGACGCCGAACGCTCTATTGAACTTGACCCGCGCGTAACGACATCAGACCAGCTGCGGTATCTGGCCCGCCGTGGGTTCAATCGCGTCTCCCTGGGCGTACAGGACCTCGATCCGGTCGTGCAGCAGGCCATCGGGCGCATACAACCGGAGCCGGTCGTCGCAAAGATGCTCGAGGAATGCCGGCACCTTGACTTCCGTGGCATCAATTTCGATCTGATCTATGGCCTGCCGTTTCAGACAACGGGGCGCTTCCGCGACACGCTGCACAAGGTGATCGCCATGCGACCCGACCGACTGGCCGTCTACTCATTCGCCTATCTGCCTTCGGTGAAATCGAACCAGGCGAAAATCCGGCCGGAGGACCTGCCGACGACCGAAGAGAAATACCGGCTTTTCGCCCTGGCGGTGGAGATGCTGACCGCGGCAGGTTACCGGCAAATCGGTATGGATCACTTCGCGCTGCCCGACGATGAGTTGTCGATCGCCCAGCAGGACGGCAGATTGCACCGCAACTTCATGGGATATACGGTGCAGGCGGCGCCGGACATGATTGGATTCGGCATGTCCTCCATCGGCTATATCGACCACTCCTTCTTCCAGAACGAGTCCGGTCTGGACAGTTACCGCAAGACGATTCAGCAGCACGGCCTGGCCGTGTACCGCGGGATGCGCCTCTCCAGCGACGATCTCGTGCGGCAGTATGTTATCTCGTCGCTCATGTGCAACTTCTTCCTCCCCTTTGATGATTTCCGGCGTCGGTTTGGCGTGGACTTTCAAAGCGCATTTATCGATGAATGCCGACACCTGAAAGAGTTCTTCCGCGATGACTTCCTCGTGAAAACGGATTCCGGACTGGCTATCACGCCGGTCGGCCGCACGTTTGTCCGCAACATCGCGATGACATTTGACGCGTACCTCGGCGACAACGGCAAAGGGAAACCCGCCACCTTCTCCCGGACCATTTGAAAGGTTCGATGTGAAGACCGAAACCTGCGTCATACTTCTGGGTATGGGTGGACCGAATGTACTCAGCGACGTTCGCGAGTATCTGTACAACATTTTCTCCGACCGTACGCTGATTCGGCTCCCCGGCGGTGTCCTCCTGCAGAAACCGTTTGCGGCGATGATCTCGGCGCTGCGATGCGGTAAGGTGCGGTCTCACTACGAGTTGATTGGCGGCGGTTCACCGCTGTTGAAGTGGACGCGTGCACAGGCTGATCGGATTGAACGGATCATGGCGTCCGACCATCCGGGATTCCGGAGCTTCGTCGGAATGCGCTACTTCCATCCGAAAATCGACCGGGCGATTCATGAGGCGTACGCCGCGGGCTTTCGCAAAATGATCTTCCTTCCCATGTATCCCCAGTACAGCATCGCCACGACTGGATCATCGTTTGCCACGGCTGCGAAGTCACTGAAGCGTTACCCCGATGTCACCGCTGAATTCATAAAGGATTTCCACGACCATCAGGCCTATATCCGGTTGCTGCGCGACTATATCGACGCCGGCATTGAACCGGGGGAGACGCTTCTCTTCTCGGCGCACTCACTGCCGAAAAAATTCGTCGACGACGGTGATCCGTACGTGAACCAGATCTATGAGACCGCCCGGCTCGCGGCCGGCGACCGGGAACACCACGTCGCCTTTCAGAGCCGTACCGGCCCCGTGGAGTGGGTCGGCCCGGACACCGTCGATGAATGTCGGCGCTTGTTGCAGGAGCGGCAGGGGGGACTGTTTGTCGTGCCGGTCGCGTTTGTCTGCGACCACATCGAGACGCTGTACGAGCTCGACATCGAACTGCCCCACCTGATCGGCGAGCCGGCACAGGGAAGACTCCGCCGCATGGAAATGTTCAACGATGACCGGCGGTTCGCCGAGGCGCTTGCCGGCCTGGTCTTGGAACGGATGGACGATCGTGCCCGCCGTTGATGTCGCAATCGTCGGCGGCGGCATTAGCGGGCTCGCCGCACTCCACTATCTCAGGCGCCGCAGACCCGAGTGGACCGTGGTGCTGCTCGAGTCCGATACACGCCTCGGAGGAACCATCGGTACCGACATCGCCGAGGGCTACTCTTTTGACTGGGGACCAAACGGATTTCTCGATCGTGAACCGCTAACCCTCGCGCTCTGCGATGAACTCGGACTGCGCGACCGCATCGAGCGCGCCAACAACAATGTCAGCAACCGCTTCATAGCGCGCGGCGGCAGACTGCGTCCCGTCCCGATGTCGCCTCCCAAATTCCTTGCGTCGGACATACTCAGTATCAAGGGCCGACTGCGTGTCCTGATGGAACCGTTCGCACCGGGACCGGCGGACAAAAGTGACGAATCCGTCTACTCCTTCGCGGAACGACGAATCGGCAAAGAAGCCGCAGACTATCTGGTTCAACCGATGGTCTCGGGGGTCTACGGCGGCGTCGCGGAACGCCTCTCGCTCAAATCCTGCTTTCCCGTCATGCACGAGATGGAGTCTGAGTACGGTTCGCTCGTCAAAGCCATGATCGCCAGGAAAAGACTCGCCCGCGCGAAGGGCAAAAAGTCCGGCGGTCCGGCCGGACCGGGAGGCTGGCTGACGTCTTTCCACGGCGGCCTTTACGGCATTATCGAGCGATTTGGCGAACTCTATCGAGACTTCGTGAGGACCGGAAGCCCGGTTGAGAGAATCGAAAAAGAGGATGGCCTCTATCGACTGCGCCTCCGAAACTCGGAGCCGATAACCGCTCGGTTCGTGATCCTGGCGCTGCCCTCCTTCGCTGCATCTCCTGTCGTTGCGCCGTTGTCGCCGGGACTGGCCACGGCGCTGAGCGCAATCCCCTACGCTCCCATTACTGTCGTCTGCCTCGGATACGACAAACGAAATGTGAGGCGGTCGCTCGACGGCTTCGGTTTTCTCGTGCCGCGCCGCGAAGGCCTGACCATTCTCGGCTCCATCTGGACGTCATCCATCTTTGCCCGTCGCGCCCCGGAAGGCAAAGTACAGTTTCGCACTATGGTCGGCGGCGACGGCGACCACGGGTCGGTCAACCTGTCCGACTCGGCTCTGGTGGACCGGGTATGTCGTGACATGGACAGCCTGCTCGGCCTGACGGGTGAACCGGAACTGCTTAGGATCTACCGATGGAGCCACGGCATTCCCCAGTACCGGATCGGCCATGCCGAGATCGTGAAGCAGCTCGAGGCTGAACTGAAGTGGGCGGGCAATCTGTACGTGACCGGCAACGCCTATTACGGAATCGGGCTGAACGACTGCGTCAGGCAGTCGCATCGGGTCGTGGAGGCGATACTGGCCGACTCAGCGCGCGTGTCGAGCTGACCGCGCGTCACCCGCGATCCGCGATCAATCCCCAGACCACCAGCAGCAGAATGAGTGCGCACACCGCACCCGCGAAAAATACCGACGAAAGCCCCCCGACTGAAAACACAGCCCCCAGTGCAAGCGGTCCAAGGGTCTGCCCGGTTCTCAGGACCATCGCGTTTGCCGACATGAACGCCGCCCTGTACTCCATCGGCGCGAGAGTCGCCAGTTGCGCCTGCAGATTGGGGAGATTCATACCCTGGCCGAAACCGAACATCATCGCCGGGATCACGAGCAACTCGACACGCGGAATCAACGGCATCGATACCAGCGCTACCGTATACATCACCGATCCCACCGTCAGCAGCACGGCCGGACGGTACTTCCGGCTCAACCGACCGAGCTGCGAGGATGTCATGGCAGTGGTGATCGACATGCTCGACATCACCAACCCGATCGTCATCGGCGTTCCATCGAACCTGCTCCTGATCAAAAACGGAAAAAACGCCAGGTAACTTCCATAGAGCAGGAAGAAGCTGATGAAACTGCCCAGATAGATACCCGCAATACGGCGACTCATCGCTTTGCGGATATTGCCGAAGTAGCTGCGAAGAGATTCGCGGCTGCGCGGTTCCGGATTGTTCAGCAGGAAGAGAACCACGAACGCGACCGGAATCGCGGCCAGCGGCAGCAGAAACGGGTAATACCACGCGAAACTCGCCAGCGCGCCGCCGATCAGCGGGTAGCTCGCGGTGCCGATCGACAGGACGCTCGAATTGTAGCCCATCGCCGTGCGCCGATCGTCGCCCGTATACAGATCGCCGATCACGGTCGTATTCAGCGACATGATCGATGCTCCCCCCACACCCTGCAGAAACCGGAACACCAGCAGCCACTCGAACTCGCGAACGAGGCTGCACGATCCCCCGGCCAGGGCGAATACCAGCAGCGACGGCACGATGATGCGCTTGCGACCGTACCGGTCGGCCAGCACGCCGAATATCGGCGTCAGCACGATACCGGGCAGCGTGAATACCGTAATCAGCAGCGTGATCGACTGGACCGATACCCCCAGCTCTTCGGCCATGCGCGGGAAGGCCGGCGTAACGCTCGAAACGCCGAGCACCGCCATGAGTGTAATCCCGAATATGATCAGCAGATTGCGGTTGAGCACCGGCTGGGAAGACGCCGAGCGGGGTCGTCCTGAATCGCGCGACTCGTCCATCCCTCCAAAGTAGACAAAACACTCGCGGAAATCATGGAGAATCTGACGTAAAACGGCTCCGCCGTCCCCGAGTCGTAGCAGAGTGTCCGCGCCCCACCGTATTCGCCTGAGCGCATTCGGACATCCATCCTGCCGCAGTCGACTCATCCATGCTTCAGGGTGAAGAAAAGCATGGAGGATTGAGCTGTTCCTGCGTTTATTAACTACGGGTGACTCGCGCCTATGAACGCAAACCGAATACCAAAGCACTACGCTGCCGGCGCCATCGCATTGTCGTGGCTGCTCGGCTGCTCACTGACTGCAACCGCCGCCGTCAGCGCCGCCCGCGATTCGTACTCCGGCGCAGTGCAGGGGAGAGTCGTTGCGACCGACTCCCGCGCCGCACTCCCGGGCGCGAGCGTCCGGATCACCGGCACCACCCGCGCCGTCAAGACGGATTCGACCGGGTTCTTCTCGTTTTCCGATCTGCGCGCAGGATCGTACGATATCGAAGTCACGCACGTCGGTTACGAGACCGAATCGGCCCGCGCCGAACTCGACCGCCGACACACCGTCGTCAGCATGGACTTCGCCCTGCTCCCGGCGGCCATCCCGCTGAAAGACATTACCGTATCTCCCGGGCGGTTCACCATCATGGAAAGCCACACCGCGGTGCGACAGACGCTCAGTCGGCAGGATATCGAAACGATCCCGCAGCTCACCGAGGACGTGTACCGGGCCGTGGCGCGCCTGCCCGGGATCGCCTCCACCGATTACTCGGCCCGGTTCACCGTGCGCGGCGGCGAGCACGATCAGGTGCTGGTCCGGCTCGACGGACTCGAGCTGTACGAACCGTTTCACCTGAAGGAGGTCGGCGGCGGCGCGCTCAGTGTGATCGACGTGGCGGCGATCGACGGGGTGGATCTCATGACGGGCGGCTTCTCGGCCGAGTACGGCAACCGCATGTCCGGCGTGTTCAACATGCGGACACGCACGCCGCCTCCGGGCCGCGGACGGCTCGCCGCCGGACTGAGCCTCGGCGCCATCCGGGCGCTCTCCGAAGGAACGTTCGCAACTCACCGCGGCGCCTGGCTCGTATCCGTGAGACGAGGCTATCTCGAAGCCGTCACCGGCCTCACCGAGGAGTACCGCGGCGTGGATCCGCGCTATTACGACATACTCGGCAAGGTGTCGTGGCAGTCCGGCGCCAATCACCTCTTGTCCGTTCACTTCCTCAAGGCCGGCGACCGACTCGACTATGATCAGGACGGCGATATCGCCTTCAACGAGTATGACGGCGCCTACGCCTGGTGGCGGCTGCACTCGCGCGTGTCCTCAAACGTGACAGCCGAGACCATCGGCTCGATCGGTTCGGTGGACCACACCCGCCGAGGCTCGGGCTACACGGAGAGTTCCCGGGCCAATCAGTTTTTCGTCGACGACGTCCGCGATTTCGATTTCGCCGGCCTGCAGCAGCGGCTCGACTGGGGCGTGTCAAAACGCATCCTGTTTACCGGCGGGGTCGATCTCCGCCGCGAGCGAAGCACATACGACTACTGGTCGCTGCAGCGCAACCGCTACACCAGCCCCTTCGGCGGCTACGACTACCGCGAGGATGAGATCACGCTCGATCATGCCCGCGCCGGCCATGCGGTGGGCGCGTGGCTCAGCAGCCGCGTTCAGCCGACGGAGCCGGTCACGATCGAGGCCGGCGCGCGCTACGATCAGGTCTCGTACTCCGGCGACCGGCTGGTCAGCCCGCGACTCGGACTCGCCGCCGCTGTCGCCGCCAACACCAGCATCCGAGCCGCCTGGGGAAAGTATTACCAGCCTCAGCGGCAGTACGAACTGGATATCGCCGACGGCGACGATCGCTTCTACCCGGCGCAGCTGGCGGAGCATGTCGTGGTCGGGATCGAACAACAGTCCGCGTTCGGCGTCGACGTGCGTCTGGAGGCCTACTACAAGCGGCTGTCCAACCTGAAGCCCGAGTACCGTAACTGGCTCTATCCGCTGCAGCTCTTTCCCGAGGCGTACCTCGACCGCGTGCGGATCAATCGGGAGCGCGGAGTCTCCCGGGGGGTTGAACTGTATCTCAAACGCGATCCCGGCGGCACGTTCTCCTGGTGGGCGTCGTACGCGCTGGCATGGGTGACCGAGCGCGTGGAAAGCTACGATGTCGACGGCGGCCGGACAGTGGTCGACGATGATGTGCCGGGTTCGTTCGACCATCGACACACCCTGTATGTCGACTGCGCCTACCGGCCGAGCCCGGCCTGGCAGATAAATCTGGCGTGGCATTTCCACTCCGGTCTGCCGTATACGGACGGTCGGATCGAGCGGGCCGGCGTCTATTATTACTGGGTCAACGACGAGATCAACGGCGAACGGTATCCCGCCTACCACCGGCTCGACCTCAGGGTCAACCGCTACGTCAATACCGCGCACGGACGGCTGGCTTTCTTTGTCGAGGTGATCAACCTGTACGATCGCGAGAATGTGCGTACGTATGAGTATGACATCACCCTGAGCGAGGACCGCACCGAGCTTTTCCTTCATCGATCCGAACTGCACTGGCTCGGCATCCTGCCGTCGGTAGGCATCCGCTGGCAGATGGACTGGTGACAAGGCAGTTTGTCGTTTTGGCGCATAATCAAAAAAGTCATTGTACAAGCATGATCGCATTGCAGTTACGGGGAAATGGCTTTGTTTTGTCATTTTAGGGGTTCCCTAGCCTTTCTTTTCTTTCCGTTCTCTTTCCTCGACAGCTTGCTGCCGTCGGCGACGGTATTGAATCTGGTTCAGAAGCCGATGGGCACGAGTGAGTTGGCGATCGAGACGGAGTTCGTACCGGAGGAGCCTGACGGACTCTGAGTCGGCGGGGAGCTGGCTGGAGTTGATGAAGTTCGTGCGACGGCGGGCCAGCTCGGCGCGGTATGTTTCGCGGCCCTGTTCAGAATCGAGGTCAGGGCGGTCGGCAAGGCGGGCGAAGTCCCGGCTGTCCAGACGGGAGAGGTTGGATTCAAGCGAGCCGGTTTCAGCGCGGATGACGCGTCTGTACCGCCACATGGCGTTGGCGATTTTGTGGACGAGGTGGTGTTCGAAAACGCCATCGGGTTCAAGTTCCCAGATGAGGGAGGCGAGCAGGGTCTGGTACTCTTTGGGGTCTTCGGAGTAGTGGGGAGATTCGATAACGATGCGGGTGGAGTGGAGGCCGTGGGTGACGGCGTTTTGTGCGACCATGGCTTTGCCCTGGTCGGTGATGGGTCCGGTGGACTTCTGGGCGTTTTTGCGGTTGGCAATAGTCTGTTTGGATAGCGGCATAATGGTTTCCTCCTATGGAACGCCACTGTGTGACGTTTTGGTTTGAAGGGGCTCTTTATATAGGGGGAGGAAAAGTTTTTACCTGCGGAGTTGTAGGGAAAGTGGAGGGGGGTGGGGAGGTTGGTGGCGAGGCGCACGAGGACGTATACCACGCACGAGCGGTGCATGGTAGTGTCAGCACCGTTTGCGGGGGAGGTTTGCATAGATAGTCAGGCCGGTGGATGTGCAAACGGAGCTGACCTACCAATCAATGGATACCCGCGAAGGCGGAGATCCATTGATTGACTCTGCAAAATGAACACTTGCTTCTGCCACGTCTGCATTTTCGCCCGCAGACCATATGGCACCTTGTACATCTTAGTCACATCCGACCCTATCAGACGAGTCTATGAGCATCGTAGCGGTTACAGAAGTGGCGCCAGGTGTGGAAGATAGATTCCCGTTTTCACGGGAATGACACGCCTGCGGCGTGTCGCCAAGAAGTCGATCCGGATGGCACGGGACTGACACGCCTGCGGCGTGTCGCCAAGAAGTCGATCCGGATGGCACGGGACTGACACGCCTGCGGCGTGTCGCCAAGA